>JBIKYU010000098.1:0-5668 GCA_044355085.1 Rickettsiales bacterium
ATCGGAATTTTTTCTGCTACTTTCTTAGCGGTAAAACTAAAAATTGCACCACGGCCACAAGGCGCAAGTTGGCTGCATATCTACGGTGTGTCAGTTATTGCTGGTGTTGGTTTTACTATGAGTCTGTTTATCGGCATGCTTGCATTTACTGACTTGGAGCTGCAAAATCAGGTGAAAATTGGCGTATTGTCAGGCTCCTTGCTTTCTGCGCTTTTTGGAGCTTTGATATTCGATTATTTCTTTCGGTCTGCGCAGAAAAAGGCCGAAAGGTAATTTTATTTCGCGTCAATTGCAGCTTTTTCTTGCTAAATCCTAGTTGTTTTCTTATAAGGCCTGCCTCCTTTTGCTTGAGGCAAGAGGAAATTCACACATGAATCAGATTTTTGGTGTGCTGTTTTTGCAAGGTTTTTTGCTTTGCAATTTCAGTATCTTTGGATTCATGGCGGCATCAGCGTTTTTGTTCAATCTCAAAAGCGCATTAACCTAAAACTATTGGAGTCTCTATGACATCTTCTTTGCCACAATTTAGCATTAAAGACCTTCTTGAAGCGGGCGTGCATTATGGCCACAAAACCTCGCGCTGGAACCCGCGCATGTCAAGCTATCTGTTCGGTAGCCGCAATGGCGTTCATATTATCGATCTTCAGCAAACTGCTCCGCTTTTGCAGCAGGCTAGCAAAAAAGTTTATGAAGTTGTACGTAAAAACGGTCGCGTTCTATTCGTTGGCACCAAAACGCAAGCATCAGATATTGTCGAGCAAGCAGCAAAGCGTTGCGGTCAGTATTACGTGAATCATCGTTGGTTGGGTGGAATGCTCACTAACTGGAAAACCGTATCGGTTTCTATCAAAACTCTGCGTGGCATTGACGAAAAGCTCGAGGGCAGCGCCGAAGGCCTAACCAAAAAAGAAATTTTGAATCTATCTCGTGAGCGCGACAAATTGCACCGCGCACTTGGTGGAATTATGGATATGGGCGGACGTCCAGATTTGCTTTTCGTTATCGATACCAACAAAGAGCATATTGCAATTAGCGAAGCTAAAAAACTTGGCGTTCCAGTAATTGGGATTGTTGATAGTAATTCTGATCCTGATAGCGTTGATATGCCAATTCCTGGCAATGACGATGCTACACGCGCGATTGAGCTTTACTGCCAGATTTTAGCGGATGCTGCTCTTGCTGGAATCGGTGAGGCTTTGGCCGCGTCTGGTGTTGATCTTGGTGCTGCCAAAGATGTCACTGCTGCTCTTGCTCAACAAAAAGAAGCTAAAAAAGCAAAAGTCCAAAAATACGAAAAGAAAGATCGCGTGAAAAGCGATGAAAACCTTGTTGTTGCTGGCGATTCTTCTTCAGCGGATGAGAAAGCAAAAACTCTGGTGGTCGAGAAAAAACCATCACGCTCAGTTCGTGTTGAGAGCGCTGCGGTAGCTGAAGATGACTCAGCTGATGAATCTGCGTCAGAAAAAAACTCAACAAAAAAACCAGCAGCAAAAGCGCCGAAAGCCGCTAAAACAGCTGCAAGCAAAAAGGAGTAATCTACATGACGGAAATTTCAGCTTCTGCGATAAAAGAACTACGTGAACAAACAGGCGCTGGCATGATGGATTGCAAAAAAGCGCTTGTTGAAGCAAAAGGCGATCATGAATCTGCTATTGAATGGCTACGCAAAAAAGGCTTGGCTGCGGCTTCCAAAAAAGCTGGACGCATTGCAGCTGAAGGCGGAGTTGTCGTAAAAACTGCAGCTTCTAGAGGCGTAGTGGTTGAGCTCAATTCTGAAACCGATTTCGTTGCCCGCAACGAGCGTTTTCAGGCGCTAGCAAATTCTATTGCTGATGCAGCGCTCAAGCAAAACAGCAAGACCATTGATGAACTAAACCAAGTTAATTTGCCAAGCGGTAAAAATGTTGCGGCAGAAATCGTTGAGAACATCAGCTCTATTGGGGAAAACCTCAATCTCCGCCGCATAGTTAGTCTATCGGTTGAGCAAGGCGCGGTAGTTTCTTACGTTCACAACGCCATCGCCCCTGGCATAGGAAAAATTGGCGTTTTGGTCGCGCTTTCTTCTTCTGCTCCAGCCGATAAATTGCAGGAATTAGGAAAGCAATTAGCAATGCATATTGCAGCTTCTAGCCCACAGGCTCTAACCGCTGCAGAGCTTGATAAAGCCTTGGTTGAGAAGGAAAAAGAAATCGTACGCGCGCAATCAAAAGCCAGCGGCAAACCAGATAATATCATCGAAAAAATGGTCGAAGGCCGTATTCAAAAATTCTACGGTGAAGTAGTTTTGCTTGAACAGCCATTCGTTATCGATGGAAAAACTTTAATCCGCGACGTTCTTGCTCAGGCTAGCAAAGATTTCGGTGCGCCAATAGAAATTAAATCCTATGTGCGCATGGCATTAGGCGAAGGCATTGAAAAAGAAGCAACTGATTTCGCTGCAGAAGTAGCTGCAGTAGTTGGTGGCTAGACTCTAGAATTTGCCATGCAAGCAAAGCAAATTGGCAAAGTTACGACTTCAAGGCTTTGAAACTAATTCTCATATAAAAAGCGGGCAACTAAAAGCCCGCTTTTTTATTGCGCTGGCTGTCTCTTCAATCGATAGCCTCTCAGTGATTGTCTTATTAGTGCCGTTTATAAGCAGAATAGCTAAAACGGCGCCAATTTTAGCTATGAGCCCTTGATAAATCATCACCGCCCTTAACAAACCTAAATAACTGCGCTATGAACGCCCGCATCTTGCGGAAAATAATTAAGGTAAGCACATGTCATCTGCCCTGCAATACAAACGTATTCTGCTAAAAATCTCTGGTGAAGCGCTGATGGGAGACCGCAGCTACGGTCATGATCCTGAAACGATAAAGCGCATCTGCCGTGATGTGCATCAGGTCCATTCAATGGGCCGGGAAGTATGTTTAGTTGTTGGGGGAGGAAATATTTATCGCGGTGTTTCAGCTGCAGCAGCAGGAATGGAGCGCGCCAGCGCCGATTATATGGGCATGCTGGCAACCATCATGAATGCTTTGGCTTTACAAAATATTTTGGAAGGTTTGGGTTTAGCAACGCGCGTTCTATCAGCAATTCCTATGGCAACTGTATGCGAGCCATATATCCGCCGCCGCGCAATTCGCCATATGGAAAAGGGCCGTATCGTTATATTTGCTGCTGGAACGGGAAATCCATTTTTCACAACCGATACAGCAGCAGCTTTGCGCGCCGTGGAAATGGGCTGTCATGCTTTGTTTAAAGGCACACAAGTTGATGGCGTTTATTCTGCCGATCCAAAACACAATAAAGATGCAACGCGCTATGAGCGTTTAACGCATAAAGATGTTCTGGCAAACGATCTAAAAGTGATGGATGCTTCGGCGATTGCGCTTGCGCGTGAAAATAAAATTCCAATTTTAGTTTTTTCAATTCACACAGAAGGCGAGTTCGCGCGCGCAGTTTTGGGCGAAGGAAAATTCACAATAATCACCGACTAACTGGAGAAGAACCATGCCAAAAGCGACAGTTGAAGATGTAAAAAAACGGATGGAAGGTGCGCTTGCTGCATTTCATCATGATCTAAAAAGTTTGCGTACCGGCCGCGCGAGCGTTTCGATGCTTGATTCGGTTCGCGTTGAAGCTTACGGCGATAAAATGCCATTGACGCAGCTGGCCACAGTTTCAGCTCCTGAAGCGCGTTTGATTAACGTGCAAGTATGGGATAACAGCCTGGCGCATGCTGTTGAAAAAGCCATTGTTGCTTCTGGACTGGGCTTAAACCCTATCACTGAAGGCGCTGTATTGCGCATACCAATTCCTGATTTGAGCGAAGATCGCCGCAAGGAGCTGGTAAAAGTTGCGCATCAATATGCGGAAAAAGCAAAAATCGCCATGCGTAACGTGCGTCGCGACGGCATGGATGCGTTGAAAAAGCTCGAGAAAGAAAAGAAAATTTCTGAAGATGAACATCGTGATCGCAGCGATGAAATTCAGAAAATAATTGAAGGCTACAGCAAAAAAATTGATGAAGCACTCGCGCTCAAAGAAAAGGACATCATGGAAGTATAGTGCCAATGATGGATGCTAAGAGCGAAGAATTTCAAAGATTACCGAAGCATGTTGCTGTAATCATGGATGGTAATGGTAGGTGGGCAAAAGCCCGTGGATTGCCGCGCACAGCTGGTCATAGTGAAGGATCAGAAGCGGCAAGAAATCTGGTTTCTGCCTGCACAAAACGTGGCATTCCCTATCTTACTTTATATGCTTTTTCTGCTGAAAATTGGCAACGTCCCGAGCAAGAGATTTGCGAGCTGATGCGGCTCTTGCGCCATTATCTTTCGCGCGAGGTTGATACTCTTCATAAAAATAATGTGCGGCTGAAAGTTATTGGCGACCGCTCGCAGCTTGAGCTAAGCGTGCAGGAAGCAATTGCAAAAGCAGAAGAGCACACTGCCAATAACCAAGCTCTAGAGCTAACTTTAGCGCTCAGCTATGGTAGTCGTCAGGAAATAATTAGCGCTGTTCAATCAATTCTTGATCGTAGCAAAGCAGAAAAAGATCGCCTGATTGTCGATGAAGAAACAATCAAACAACATCTATACACGGCCAATACTCCTGATCCTGATTTGCTGATTAGAACTGGCGGCGAGCAGCGCATCAGCAATTTTTTGCTCTGGCAAATCGCTTACGCTGAGCTATGGTTCACCGACACTTTGTGGCCTGATTTTTCTGAAGAAGATTTCGACGAAGCACTTAAAGCTTTTGCCAAAAGGGAGCGACGCTATGGCTTGGCACCAAAAAATTAAACAACATCTCTCTGGCGAGTTACTTCGTCGTACTATTAGCGCGCTTCTGCTTGCTCCTGCAGTTTTGGCTATTGTTGTACAAGGCGCTGTACTTTACCAATGTTTGATCGCTGCTGCTGCGCTATTGATTCTGCAGGAATGGCAAGGAATGGTTGCCAATAAAGCGGATGAATGGAGTTCCTCCAAAAAAAAGCGCTGGAATATTTGCGGCTTAGTCTACGCTATGATTTTTGCTTTTGCTCTTTTGTATTTGCGGGAATCGCCAAAAGGTCTGTCGGTTTTAATTTTTATCATTTCTATTACTTGGGCAACAGATATTGCCGCTTATGCCGCTGGTCGAATCATTGGTGGTCCGAAAATTCTTCCTGCTGTAAGCCCTAGCAAAACCTGGTCTGGCCTTGCTGGCGGCATGTTGGCTGCTTCTTTGGTTGGAGCAATCTCTGTTCCTTTTTTGGCCGAAACTATGCAGCTGATAAATTGGTTCTACGGCGCAATTCTTGGCATGATTTTAGCTGTAGTTGCGCAGTCTGGTGATTTTCTCGAATCGTGGATAAAACGCCAATGCGGCGTGAAAGATAGCGGCGCGCTTATACCTGGCCATGGTGGAATTCTAGATCGTCTCGATGGTTTATGGGCGGTTGCAATTGTCGTTGCCTGTATGATTGCCGCAAATGGTGGGGAGATAATTCAATGAAGGGAAAATCTGCTGCGATTGAAGCAAAAACTATTTCCATTTTTGGCTCAACAGGCTCGATTGGTCGTAGCACCATCAGCATAATTCAAGAAAATCCTTCGGCTTTCATTGTGGAAACTTTAGTCGCGCATTCTGATGTTGCAACTTTGGCCGCGCAGGCAAAAGCAGTGCGTGCCAAGCAAGT
>JBIKYU010000099.1:0-5637 GCA_044355085.1 Rickettsiales bacterium
GACTATTTCAACCTCACCCAAGCCAGAATAATCTGCTTGCAAGTCCTTCATCACTGCACCAGCAAAACACGAACTTACCAGGATTTTTTTTGTATATTTTGCGCATTCTTTTATTAGTACGGCCGTTTCTATAAAACGCGCCTCATCTTGCTTAATTTCATGCAATTGACGCTGCTGTTTTTTGTTTTTCTCATCTTTATTGAGGAATCTACCATGCCCCCTAATTATTATCTGGTCATATTTTGTATTTACTTCTGGAGGGAGGGCTGCAAAACTTTTGAGGCTTTGATATTCAATTATAATGCATGGGTTTTTTTCTAATAGTTTGTCATAGTAATTTTGCTCTGATACTGGATTAATTCCACTCCCATACAGAACCAATATGCGTTTTTCTGGCGCATCTTCTATTACCGCACTTTGATTTGCTGTGCCTACGGGACAACTATCGGAAAATTGAATCTGAGGATTTATTTGTCTCATACTAAAGCAACCATTATCAACCTCCGACCGTTTTTAACAAGCTAATATCTGGCTGTCAATAACTTTGCTCCAAGAACTTTTTAGCTGCCATATAACTGTAAAATAAGAGCGTAAATCCGCATTAAAAACGACAAACCCAGTAACAAGATTTTCAGCGAGCCTGTTTAATGACACTGATAAAAATCAAAATTTTCTTTGCATAACCCTGGTTAGAATTTTTTATTCGCCATGATTTATGGACATTTTTTGGGTGTTTTTTCTACGATGCGATAATTTTTCTGCTTTTCCTTGGTTTATTTGCTAGTTTTTGTCACGTTAATTGCGTCATTCTGGCGCTTCAACAAACACGCATCAAGCAGCTGGATTCAGATCAAAAAATTCTAGATAAAAATGGTGCCCACGGCCAGACTCGAACTGGCACGGGAAGAACTTCCCAACAGATTTTAAGTCTGTAGCGTCTACCTATTCCGCCACGTGGGCACAAAGCAAAAAACCGTTATAAAAACGGGGAGCCTTTATCCATATTTTCATGCAATGAAGCAAGCAATTTTATAGCCAATCAGGAATTTGCTCCAAGGCAAGCATTTCCTCATATGAAGGACGTTTGCGCACAACAGCCCAATCTGCGCCGTTGACCAATATTTCCGGAATCAAAGGCCGCGTATTGTAAGTTGAAGACATCACCGCGCCATAAGCGCCACAAGAGCGAATTGCCAGCAAATCATCTTCAGCAAGTTCGGGCAACATACGATCAACTGCAAATCTATCTCCCGTTTCGCACACAGGACCAACAACATCTGCAGGAGAAATCACATCTGCGTTTTTTGTTTCCTGAACCGAAATTATGTGATGATAAGCATCATATAAAGTTGGACGCAGAAGATCATTCATCCCAGAATCAACAATTACAAAACGCCGACCTTCACGATTTTTTTTGATATAGATAACGCGCGTGACCAAAATTCCTGCATTACCAACAATCAATCTTCCTGGCTCAAACATCACCATACAGCCTAAATGCTGCACTGATTTTTTTACCATTTTAGCGTAATTATCAGGTGAGGGCGGAACTTCCCTGTAATAAGGAATGCCAAGCCCGCCGCCCAAATCCAAGCGTTTGATTTGATGACCATCAGCCCGCAATTGCTGCACTAAATTTTCAACTCGCAAAAATGCCTGGCTAAAAGGCTCAAGATCCATCAATTGCGAACCAATATGCGTTGCCACGCCAACAACAGAAATTCCAGGCAAGCTTGCTGCTAATTTATATAAATCTGCTGCTTGCTCGGCAGGAATGCCAAATTTGTGATCTTTTTTTCCTGTTGAAATTTTTGCATGAGTTTTTGCATCAACATCAGGATTTATACGAATCGCAATCTGCGCCACAACGCCCATCGATTGCGCCACCTGGCTAAGCGCCATTAGCTCCGATTCTGACTCAACATTGATCTGAAAGATTTTTTCCCGCAATGAATAAGCGATTTCTTCGCGCGTTTTTCCAACACCAGAAAAAACTATTTTATCCGCAGGAATGCCTGCTTTGAGTGCACGGATAATTTCACCTTGAGATACGCAATCAGCACCAGATCCAGCTCGCGCAAGCGTTGCCAAAACCGCTTGATTGCTATTGGCCTTCACCGCAAAGCAAACTAGCGCATTAATATCAGCAAAAGAATCGGCAAAAACCTTGTAATGCCTTGTTATTGTAGCGCTGCTATAGCAATAAAAAGGCGCAGATATTTTTTCAGCTATTAACGGAATAGGAACTTCTTCTGCATGTAAAATGCCGTTTTTGTAAATAAAATGATCCATGACTCTTTTCTTTAAAAATTTTGTACGGGAACTGGACGGCCGCTTTTTTCCAAGCGATCTTTCATTTCTTTGTTTGGTTTTAAATTTCCTTTAACGCCACAAGCGTTCAAAAAAGCCAAACTCAAGCAGGTGATAATAATTTTCTTCAGCATAATTATTTTTTCTTTTTTGCATTAGAAGGCAAAATACCGAAACGCTTGCGCGCACGAATAATTGCTTGCGCAATATTTTTGGGCGCCACTCCGCCGTAACTTGTACGGCTAGCGACCGAATTTTCAACCGCTAAAAATGGCAATAATTTTTTATTAATGCGCGGCTCAATCTGTTGTAAATCCTGAAGTGATAGCTCAGCCAATTCACATTTTTTATTCTCCGCCAAACGCACAATTGTACCAGTTATATGATGAGCTTCACGGAATGGTATATTGATATTTTGTACCAACCAATCAGCAATATCTGTTGCGGTTGAAAAGCCTCGCTTTGCCGCGATCAGCATTTTCTCTGGCGCGAATTTTATATCAGCAATCATGCCTGATAAGGCATCGATACATAAAAACAAAGTTTCAACTGTATCAAAAAGCGGCTCCTTATCTTCCTGCATATCCTTGCTATAAGCCAAAGGCAGGCCTTTCATGACTGTAAGCAGAGAAAATAAATTTCCATAAACACGGCCAGTTTTTGCGCGCACCAGCTCGGCTGCATCAGGATTGCGCTTTTGCGGCATAATCGAGCTTCCTGTTGTGAAAGCCTCTGATAATTTTGCAAAAGCAAAATCAGCGTTCACCCACAAAACAATTTCCTCGCACAAACGAGATGTATGCATCAAAAACAATGATGCTGCAGACATAAATTCCAAAGCAAAATCACGATCAGAAACACTATCTAATGAATTTTCTGTTGGACGCGTAAAACCAAGCTCTGCAGCGGCTTTAAAGCGATCAATCGGGAAGGAAGTTCCAGCCAAAGCGCAAGCACCTAGCGGACATTCATTCAAGCGCTGACGCGCATCAGTAAAGCGCGAAATATCACGCCCAAACATTTCCACATAAGCGAGCAAATGATGCGCCAAACTTATTGGCTGTGCGGTTTGCAAATGCGTAAATCCTGGCATTATCGTGTTGATATTTTCCTCAGCCCTTTTTAGCAAAATTTCCTGCAAAAATTTTAATTTCTCTAGCGCCAAATCAATTGCATCGCGCGTATAAAGCTTGCTATCAGTTGCCACCTGATCATTGCGAGAACGCGCCGTGTGCAGCCTTCCTGCTGCTTCGCCGATCAATTCTTTTAAGCGCGCTTCAACATGCATGTGAATATCCTCAAGCGCTGATGAAAAAATAAATTCACCCGATTCGATCTCATGCTGAATTTTATGCAAACCTTGTTCAATCGACTGAAAATCTTTTTTGCTAATAATTTTCTGTGCAGCCAACATTTTTGCATGCGCCAAAGAGCCAGCAATATCTTGCTTATAGAGCTTTTTATCGAAGTCTATCGAAGCATTGATTTCTGTCATTATTGCAGAAGGCGGGCGCTTATAATGTCCGCCCCACATCGGATTTGCATCTTTTGTTTTTTTTGCTGCCTTCAATGCAAGAGCTGTGCTAGGAGATGTTCGCTTCGCCATAATTTTTCTATTATAAATTTTTTCGAATGATTAGAGGAAAACATGCAAAATAATGCACGCGTTTTATTCACCTGTTTGATATTGATTTTTTCTTTGACAAGCAACAGCGCAAAGGCAGGAAAACTGCCAGATTTTTCCCGCCTGAATTTTGTTGATAGCAACGGCGACAGCTATAGCTTAAGCGACTTTTCCGGTAAAGTTATTTTGCTAAATATTTGGGCCACCTGGTGCGCGCCATGTCGCCATGAAATTCCCGCACTTGATAAACTCAATCAAAAATTAAGCGAACGCGGCGGCAAAGTAATTCTTTTGAATGTTGACGGCGGAGATTTCAAAAAAGCTGAAAATTTTCTCAAAAAAAATCCGCTAAAATCTGCTGCACCGTTTTTTGACCGCGAAGGCCAAACTCTGCAAAACCTTAATATCCGTGGCTTACCCGTCACTTATATTTTTAACCCGCGCGGAAATTTAGTCAAAACCATTGAAGGCGCAATCGATTGGAGCAACCCAGAAGTAATGGATTTTCTCATGCAACTTCATCACTCACCCGCAAAAGCAGCTCAAGCAAAATTTCCTGAAGTCAAAAAACTTTGAGGGCGCAAAAATTAAAAAACAAATCTCTGCGCAATAAACTCAGGAAAAGCCTTTGTTTCATTGCATTTATCTTTCAATTTTTTTTGAAAATCTTCAGACTCTATCGCGCCAGAAATTTCATATGAAAGCACGCCACCAGCGATTAAACACGAGTCTATTTTTTGCGCATTTGCACCGCGAATATCAGTGAGCAAATTATCTCCAACCGCTAAAATCTTTGCTTTTTCTATATTTGCGAGCACAGAAAAACATTCCGCATAAACTTCTTCATATGGCTTTCCAATTTCTATAACCTCACCACCTAATTTTCTATATTGCTCGGCAATAACGCCAGCACACCAGGCTCTCACTCCTGTTTGTCTGACAATTTCAAGATCAGGATTGGCGCAAATTAGCGGTAAATTTCGTGCGCGCGCTGCTGTTATAATTTCCATTTTCTCATCAATTTCTGATGCATCATCATCAAAGCCTGTAACCAGCAGAAACTCTGCCTCAGCAACCGATAAAACTCGCTGATATTTTGACAAACCATCAAGCAAAGCAGAATCGCGCTCTGGTCCAACAATCAAATATTTTTTTTCGAATTTTTCTGTTGCTGCTAATTTTCTAAAAACTATTTCACCCGAAGTAATCAGCATATCATAACAATCAGGAAAAATTCCCATGCGCTGCAAATTCAACTCAGCCAAAGCCGCTCTGCGCGGCGCATTCGAGAGCAAAACCACGCGCTTATTTGCTGCTTTCAAAGCTAACAAACAATCATGCGCGCCAGCATAAAGCTGCTGACCATCGTGAATAACGCCCCATAAATCGAGAATAAAACCATCATAACGCTCGACCAAATCAGCCATAGAATCACAAACAGAAAAATAATCAGGCATTGTTATATTATACCAATTTACAAAATTACTTATGAGTATTTATGCCGCAAGATTCTCACCCCGCAAAACTCGTGCGATTAAATTATTAGTTTCAGCAACACCGTACAAGGCTACAAACGAGCCAAAGCGCGGCCCTTGGCTTTGTCCGAGCAAAATTTCATACAAAGCTTGAAACCATTCGCGCAAATTTTCAAATCCATGTTCCTTACCCACAGAGTAAACAATATTTTGAATTTCCTCGGCGCT
>JBIKYU010000004.1:0-52507 GCA_044355085.1 Rickettsiales bacterium
GCACAAAACCTCAATCGTCTCATGGCCAGAAGCCCCTTCCTGCAACAACTTCACAATCTGTGATTCACTCAATTTATGCTGCTTCATAGAAAATCTCCTTGCTTCTTTAATTACAAGAAAATCCTCCAGTTACAATCGGATCTATTCTAGGGGAGGGTTAGCGCCACACCAAGATTTTCGCTTACAAAGGCTTTTAGCATGTTCCAGTCAGAATTATTAAATGGTTTCAAATGCTTTTGCGCGTAGACAGTACTAAGGGATTTTAAGACCCCCCTTTTTTTCTGAAAGATAACAAGCCCGTGTAAACTTTTGTGTAGATTTTGTAAAAAGTAACGCAAAAGTAGAAAAAGTTGGTTGACGGAATAGGTGGAAGAAACGTAGAGTCTGTTGAGAGAGAGAGCAGGGGCACCCTTCGGGGTGCCCTTTGTTTTTGAAAATGAACCTGCTGAAATCTAGGCAGTGGCCTGATCTAGGGCGATTTTGTATCCTGCACTTGAAAATAATTTCCAATCATTTTTGTAGAATGTTTCGAGGTGATTCTCTGTTGGGAAGCTGTAGTAAGATTCTCCTTCTGGTTGAGCCGAGGTGCTTGGAAAGCGGCTTGATAGTATTTGTGTTAGTGCATCTTCAAAAATTTTGATTCCACCTGCATAAAGTTTTGCCACATTGCCGATATAGCAAAGCGAGCGGTCAAGTGGCTGGCGGTGAATCGCCACAATATCTCCAGTGTCGATAGTGGCGTCTTGGATCCAGTGGAGGCTGCAGCCGATTTCAGAATCGTTGTTATGCATGGCCCAAAAACTAGGCATAACTCCGCGATAATTGGGTAAAATTCCCGAATGAAGATTGAGAATTCCAAGGCTGCTGGTAGCAATCATTTCGCTTGAGAAAATCATACCGAAACGAATAGAGATAATTAAATCAGGGCAATAAATTTGCAGTAATTTTAGTGCGCGGGTTTTTTCGTTGGGCAAAAAATATGCAAGAGAGGCCGAATTTTTTTCGGCTAAATCTTGGAAGCTGATTGCGTTTGGTAGGGTTTCGAAAGGCACGATTTTTTCGAGGAAAGAGAGCATATGTAGTGGAGATGGACCACAGAGCTGGCGATGCTGCCAACGTGCTCAGTGACAAAAAAATGCAGCTTGTGATTAGCAAGAAGTGGCAAGAGACGGCGCGCGCAATAATAGCTGTGAATATCTTGGTTCAGACAAATGATAATTTTTTGCGAAGACATTTTTTTCTCGAATTTATAGTTAATAAAACTATGTGCTGATTGTTGGCGTAACTGGCGTGATTAGGCAGATATTGCCTTCTAGACCTGTGATTTTTACTTCGCCGCCCACGTCGATATTGGTGCTGATGTGAGGCTCGAGGCGAGCTTTGCAAATGCGATTAGATACGCGCACAGTACCAGTTTGCGAAGGTGTGATGTTGTTGTAGATAACAACAGCTTTGGTGCCAATCATTCCTGTGGAGAAATCGTTTTTAGTTATTCGCCTGATAATTTTCTGCTGTGTAAGAAGTAAAATTGCAAAAAAAGTAAAAATAAGAATCGATAAAACAAATTGTGGCAGAGATAATTTGGCGTCGATGATTGAATAGTTTATGAAGCCTGCAAGCGCGAAAGAGCTTAGGCTTGCTGCGCTCAAAAAAATTGGAAAACGCATGTAAAAAGCTGCGCTTCCAAATATCAGTCCAATAATTATAAAAAAAATCGCGACGTGACTTGTGAGGATTTCAAACATTTTGTTTTAGAATTTTAAAATAAAGTTGCGGGAGCATGATTTCTTGCAAAGAGATTTATACACGCGCATTATTTTCAAGCAACAAGGGGAATTAAATGGCGACTGTGGTCGTAAATATTGATGAAGCATCGCTGAATTTTGGCGGAAAACCATTGTTTGAGAATTTGTCTTTGGCAATTCACGCGGGAGAAAAACTTTGCTTGGTCGGTCGTAATGGCGCGGGAAAAACAACTCTGATGCGGCTTTTGGCAGGTGAGATAGATCCAGATTCCGGCAGCAGATTTATTTTGCCTGGTATAAAAGTCGGTTATTTGGCGCAATCTTTCCGCGTGACAGAAATACAAGGTACGGTGCGTGAGTTTATTCTCTCTGGTTTACCAGAGATTGAGCGGACGGAGGCGCATTATTATCGCGCTGATAAAGTGATGGAGCCGCTTGAGCTTGAATCGGATTGGTTGCTTAAAACCTTGTCTGGCGGCCAATTACGGCGTGCAGCATTAGCAAGAGCACTAGTTACAGAGCCAGATTTTTTGATGCTTGATGAGCCGACAAATCATTTGGATTTGGGCGGTATTGAATGGCTTGAGACGTATCTTGCAAATTATCCTGGCGCGGTTTTATGCGTGAGCCATGACCGAGTTTTCTTGCGCAATATTGCGCGTAAAGTTGTGTGGCTTGATCGCGGCTTTGTAAGAATTTCTCCAAAAGGTTATGCGGAATTTGATGATTGGGCCGATGCAATTTTGGAACAAGAAGCACGCGCATTACAAAATGCACAAAAAAAACTGGAGCTAGAAGAACATTGGCTGCAGGGCGGTGTGACGGCGCGGCGCAAACGGAATATGCAGAGAATGCGGGAATTGCTGAATTTGCGAGAGCAATTGAAGCAAGATCGTAATTCATTAAAGCAAATGAAGGCGGTGATTGAGGTCGATATTCACAAGCATGAATTAGCGGCAAATATTGTGGCTGAATTTCGCAATGTTACAAAAACTTTTGTGCAGGATCAGCGTAGCATATCGATTCTAGATGATTTTAGTTTGCGTTTAGTGCGTGGCGATAGATTAGGAATCGTTGGTAAAAACGGCTCGGGGAAATCAAGTTTTTTGAAAATGCTGATTGGTGAAATGGAGGGAGATTCTGGTCAAATAAAGCGTGGAAAGCGTAGTGTTTTTTCGTTCTTCGACCAGCAGAGAATGGCGCTAAATCCTGATGATACCTTAAAGGAAGCGTTGTGCGTTGGTGGTGGAGATCATGTTTATTTGCAGCGTGATGGTGCATTAGTTCCGCGTCATGTGTGCGGCTATTTGAAAGAATTTTTATTTGATCCAAAGAGTTCTACAGACAAAATTAGTACGCTTTCTGGTGGTCAGCAGCATCGCCTGATGTTGGCTAAAACTCTAATGAATCCAGGAAATGTTTTGATTCTAGATGAGCCAACTAATGATCTTGATATGGACACTCTAGATCGTTTGCAGGAAATACTTGATGCGTATGAAGGCACGTTGATTTTAGTTAGTCATGATCGTGATTTTTTAGACAGAACTGTACATAAATTATTGGTTTTTGAGGGCGACGGAAAAGTTAGTTCCGTGATCGGTGGATATAGCGATTATTTGGCGCAGAAAAAAAATGATGTTTTAAATTCGCGCGCTAAAAGCGAAAATATTACCGAGCGTAGAGACAATAAAAAAAGCGGCAAATTTTCTTATAATTTAGAGCGTGAATGGCAGATGCTGCCTGATAAAATCGCTGCTCTTGAATTAGAAATTAATGAACTAAAACACAGTCTTTCTGATCAAGATTTATATACGAGCAACGCAAAATTATTTGATGAAATAAGCGCTCGTTTTGCGCAGGCGCAAGCAGAGCTGCAAACAGCAGAGAATAGATGGTTAGAGCTTGCAGAAATGCGCGAGCAATAAAAATATGGTAAGTAGCAAAATTTGGCCAAGCTGGTTTTGAATCCAGGATTGTTCCACTAAAAGATTTTTAGCAGAAATAATTTTCTCGATAAAAATGTGGAAATAAAAAAGGCGGAGCCCAGAGGCCCCGCCTTTTTCTTTGATTCTAGCTTGATATTTATGCAGGTTTTTTTGCGCAGAGGCAGAAAAAATGCATAAAAATATGAAGCGAATTGGAGCTGCGGATTAGAAATCCATGCCGCCCATTCCACCCATACCGCCCATTCCACCAGCGCCGCCAGAAGAAGGCTTGTTATCGCTATCTTCTTCAGCAACTAGTGCTTCCGTTGTGATCAATAAACCAGCAACTGAAGCTGCATCTTGCAATGCTGTGCGTACTACTTTTGTTGGATCTACGATTCCAGATTTGAAGGCGTCAACATAAACACCAGCTTGTGCATCATAGATTAAGTTAACATCAGCTTGTTCCAGCAATTTACCAGCAACAACCGCACCGTCGATACCAGCATTGGCAGCGATTTGACGTACTGGAGATTGCAGAGCACGTTTGATGATATTGATACCAGCTTGTTGGTCTTCGTTTTCGCCTTTTAGATTGTCTAATGCGCGAATAGCGTAAAGCAAGGTAGCGCCGCCACCTGGAACGATGCCTTCTTCAACAGCTGCACGAGTTGCATGTAGAGCATCGTCAACGCGGTCTTTGCGCTCTTTAACTTCAACTTCAGTTGCGCCGCCAACTTTCATCACTGCAACGCCGCCTGACAATTTAGCCAAACGCTCTTGCAATTTTTCGCGATCATAATCTGAACTTGTATCAGCAATTTGCGCACGAATCGCACTGCAACGGCCTTCGATATCTTTCTTATCGCCAGCGCCATCAACAATGGTTGTAGCTTCTTTAGATATGCTAACTTTTTTGGCGCGACCAAGTTGATTCAAGGTAACGTTTTCAAGTTTGATGCCTAAATCTTCGCTGATTACTTGACCACCAGTTAAAACGGCGATGTCTTCTAGCATTGATTTGCGACGATCGCCAAAGCCAGGAGCTTTAACAGCAGCGATTTTCAAGCCGCCGCGAAGTTTATTGACCACCAACGTAGCAAGCGCTTCGCCTTCTACATCTTCAGCAATAATCAACAGCGGACGACCAGTTTGTACAACTGCTTCAAGCAATGGCAGCATTTGTTGTAAGCCAGAAAGTTTTTTCTCGAACAACAAAATGTATGGGGTTTCAAGATCAGCAACCATTTTCTCAGCATCGGTCACGAAATATGGAGATAAGTAGCCGCGATCAAACTGCATACCTTCAACCACATCGATTTCGAAATCTAGGCCTTTGGCTTCTTCGACAGTGATAACGCCTTCTTTGCCAACTTTTTCCATCGCAGCAGCGAGTTTTTCGCCGATTTCTTTGTCGCCGTTAGCAGAGATAGTGCCGACTTGCGCGATTTCAGAATGTGAGCTAATTTTTTTGCTCTTTTTCTTGACGTCAGCAATAACTGCTTCAACCGCAATATCGATACCGCGTTTCAAATCCATTGGATTCATTCCAGCGGCAACTGATTTCACGCCTTCGCGGTAAATAGCTTGCGCCAAAACTGTTGCAGTTGTTGTGCCATCGCCAGCCGCATCATTGGTTTTGCTAGCCACTTCACGTAGCATTTGCGCGCCCATATTCTGCAATTTATTGGCAAGAGTGATTTCTTTCGCAACTGAAACACCATCTTTTGTGATGCGTGGCGCACCGAATGATTTTTCGATCACCACATTGCGGCCTTTTGGTCCAAGCGTGACTTTTACTGCATCAGCTAATGCATCAACGCCTTTTAGAATATCTTCGCGTGCTTGAGCACCGAAGCGTAGTTTTTTTGCTGCACCCATAATAATTGACTCCAATAATAAATAAAATTAAGCGGCAAGAACGCCGAGAATGTCTGATTCTTTCAAAATAAGGTAATCTTGACCGTCAACTTTGACTTCTGATCCGCCCCATTTTGCGAACAGTACAACATCGCCCACTTTTACATCGAGCGGAACGACTTTACCGGACTCATCGCGCGCGCCATTGCCAACCGCAACTATGCGTCCTTTTGTTGGTTTTTCTTTTGCTGTATCAGGAATGATGATTCCGCCTGATGTACGTTCTTCTTCTTCCACTCGTTGCACGAGCACGCGGTCATGCAACGGACGAATAGCGATAGATGCCATATTGTAAGACTCCAGATAAGTGATTTACCGAGTGCAAAACCGTCATTGGAAATGCACAGATTGCCTAAGTTTTAGGGCGAAGCCCTGTCGAAAGCGGGGCCTATATAGGACCACCAATCAACCCTTTCAAGGGCAGGGGCAATAATTTTTTTGCTCAAGCATTTTTTTTTAAGTATGAAGACGCGCAACTTTAACTCAATTTATGCCGATAATTTATGCTGAATATTGCCGTTATTTTATCTGGTTGCGGACATCTCGATGGCGCAGAAATCCGAGAATCTGTCTGTAGTTTATTGGCGCTTGATCGCGCGAATGCAGAAGTTTCTGTTTTCGCACCAAACCGTCAACAGTTTCATAGTGTTAATCATTTGAACGGCACAGAAACAGACGATAATCGCAATATTCTTGTTGAGGCTGCACGCATTGCGAGGGGAAAAATAGCGCCGCTTGAAGATTTAGATGTGCAGAATTTTTCTGCGCTGATTCTGCCTGGTGGTTTTGGAGCAGCAAAAAATTTTTCAGACATTGCTATAAAAGGTGGGGAAGCAAGAGCAGAAGCTGATGTAGCGATGGTAATTCAAGATTTTTTCAAACAAAAAAAACCAATCGGCGCAATTTGTATTGCTCCTGCTTTGGTAACATTGGCGCTTAGAAATTTAACTACAGCTAAAGTTACATTAGGTGATGCTTCGAACGCGGCTTTGATTGAGGCTTTGGGCGGACATCACGTTGCTTGTGTAACCAATGAAATTTGTATTGATGAAAAAAATCGCCTTGTCAGCTGCTCTGCTTATATGCGTGATGATAGGCTTTCTTTTGTTGCAGAAGGGATCGACAAATTGGTCGCTGCTGTACTAACTCTGATAGAAAATAAATGAGCACAAACAGCATCAAAAAATATTTTTTTCGTGGAGCCGTTGCGGCAATTTTTCTGTTTTTTCTCAGCATGACAAATGGCGCTAATGCAACCGTAATTTTGCCGAATAAAATTACGCCAGAGGCGGAAAAAGAAAACACTAAATCTGAGGCGGAAAAAGAAATCAAAGCGCAGGAGGAGCAATCAGGCCAGGAAAAAACAGCAATTCAAATTCCAGCCGCAGTCACGCCATGTGCGCCAACAGCAAGAGTTGCGCCTGAAAATCTGCCAGAAAAAATAAGCTCCAACAGCAATTTAAGACGTAAGCCTGGTCAAGCAGAAGTCGCAAAGGGCAATTTTATTTTGCTGGAAGGAGAAATATTAGATTCTTTCTGTTTACCCATTCCAAATGCCGTTATTACTTTGTGGCAGCGTGATAGTGACGGTTTTTTGTTATCTGATTACAGCAAGGCAGAGGTGCCTGATAATACGAAGCTGGCGGAAGAAAAGAAAGCTGCAGAGCAAAAAACAGCAGATGAGCAAAAAACTGCAGATGAGCAAAAAACTGCAGATGAGCAAAAAACTGCAGAAAAAATTTCAGAAGAAAAACCTCACGCAGAAAAAGCTGAAATTGGAGCGGCAGAAAAAACCGCTGCTGTTGTGGCTATTGATTACGCGCCGCAGCCGATAGTTTCTCTGCCAGAAAATGCGAAGCCCGATAGTTTTTTTGCTTATTCTGGGCGAGCAACAACAGATAATGCAGGCCGTTTTCGCTTTTTAACGATCATGCCAGGAGCAGTAAAACCTTATGCTCCAGCCATTTTTATTCAAGTGCATCACAAAGAATTTCCACTTTTTAGCAGTCGTTTTATTTTTGCAAATCATTCGCTAAATAACAGTGATCCGTTGCTTAAAACTACGCCGCCATCAAGCGAGAAAGACGTTAGTTTGTCTGGCTTTCCAGTAAGTGTGAATAACCCTGCTCTGGGTCGAAGCTATATGATGCGGATAGTGCTTGATGGGAAAATTAGCTTCGAAAGATTTTAAAATCTTTGCCGAATTTTTCCGTACAATTAAGTTGGCATCAGAAAATAACAAATTTATGAGCCGTAGCTGCGGACTAAGCTTCCTGCCAGCATGTACCAGCCGTCAACGAGAACAAAAAATATCAGCTTGAAAGGCAGAGAAATCATCACTGGTGGTAGCATCATCATTCCCATTGCCATTAATGTTGAAGCGACCATCATGTCGATAACCAAAAATGGAATGAAAAGTAAAAATCCAATCTCAAAAGCGCGGCGCAATTCGCTAATCATAAAAGCGGGGATAACAGCGCGCCAGGGCAGGAGCTCAGCTTTTTCAACGGGTTTTATGTTTCCTAATTCTAGAAATAAAGCGATGTCTTTTTCGCGCGTATGCGTAATCATAAATTGATGGAAAGGCCTGGTAATTGGCTCGATTGCGTTTTCTTCGGTGATTTTTTTTTGAATAAGCGGTTGTATGCCTTGCGTATAAGATTTTTCAAAAACTGGTGTCATGATAAAAAATGTTAGAAAAAGCGCCAAGCTAACCATAACCATATTCGGTGGCGATTGTTGTAGACCAAGCGCGCTTCGTAAAATCGACAGCACAACGATAATGCGTGTGAATGAGGTGACCATCACCAAAATTGATGGCGCTAAGCCAATCACAGTAATAATTGCAATCAGCTGAATCATATTGGCTGCGACCGAATCGCGGCTGCCAAGATCAACAGAAATTGTTTGTGCAAAAGCCTCTGGGCTAGAAAATAAAAAACCTAGAGCTAGGCAAGTTAACAACCATAATCGCATGTTAAAAGCCTTTATTAAGATGAGGATTTGCGAGCGTTTCCACGCTTGCGTGCGGGGCGCTTGCGAGTGGGTGAGGTTTTTTGCGCATTGTTTGCAGAAAATTCGCTGCTGTTTTCTTCCGGGGCATGAGCTGCAGAGAAATTTTCATTACTATCATCATCTTCATCAGCATAAATTGTTGCAGAATTTTCTGCGTCTGTTTCTTCAATTTCTGCTACAAAATTTCTGCTGCTAGTTTGAGTGTAAGGCTCGTTTTGTGGCCATTTTGGCGGCATGTGCGGCTGATCAAAATCCTCTGAAAGATCGTGGATTTTAGTTTTTAAATCATAAGCATCTACGAGGATCTCTCCGTCAACACCAAGCAATATCACATATTCCCGCGTGGCATTTTCATTTTCTACGCGCAACAAACGACGCTTTTGATCAATCATCAATCCTTCGATAATACGTAGTTTTTTGTCGCGCTTACGATTGGAGCCGTTTTTTTCTCCCGCACGACGCACTAATAAAGCCAAGCCATAGATACAGCCAACAACTAACAACAAAGCGGCTATGCTGCGCAAAACCAATACGATATCCATTCTGCTTTCTCCCTGTGGTTATTCTATTGGTTGTTTCTGTGGCAATAAATGCGTGGCCTGAACATAAGCGCGCTGGCCAAAATTGCGCTTTGTTGCTGCATCTATGGAAGCGGCAATATTACTCTGCTGCTCCTGTAGCATGATTGTGATGGCGCTAATTTTTGAAACTAGCATTTCAACACTTTCTTGGTACTCACGCGCTACAGCGCTGGGCATTTTCTGTATTTCATCGCAAATATTTGCGGCTTCATCTTCTAATCCTGCGAGAGAAACAGCTCCGCCAGATGCAAGGATTTGCTGATGTTCATCGAGTGTTTGCGCTAATTTTTGTATGCGCGTGTGAATTATATTGCTCATAATTTTTTCTCCTTTTGCAGTGATAAAATCAGAAGCAACATGCAGGACAAATTATTGCTGTGCATGTTCTTATTCAAAGGTCAGAAAAACGCTGGCACTCTATGTAGGAAACAAAGCGCGCGCAAGTTGAATCAGCAAAGGAATACTGAGCATCGATACAATTGTTTCTAAAGTGACGATTGCTGATGCCATTGGCACATTGCCGCCAAATCTTGCAGCTAAAACTGTTGCTGCTGCGGCTGCTGGTAAGGTTGCATAAAGCACAACTACTTGCGCTGCTAAGCCACTCACGCCAAACCATGAAATTAGAACCATCACCGAAAGTGGCATCAATAATAATTTTGTGACGGAAGATAAAATCATTGGCCATTCATAACCGCGCACTGCTTTGATATTTAAGGCGGCGCCTACAACCATTAATCCTATTGGCGCTGAGGCATTAGCAACTAAATTCAGAGCAGAAGCAAAAACTTTTGGAAGCGGGAAGCCAGATATAAGCCACAGCATTCCAAGTAAACAGGCGAGTACTTGCGGCGAGGTCAAAACATTTTTCAAAATTTTTAGCGGATGAAAAATTTTCTGCGTCGATAAAATCGATAGCATTGTTACGACTAAAATATTTATGAATGGCACGATAAACGCAATCATCATCGCGTAAATAGCAACGCCTTTAAGCCCGTATAAAGCCAGAACGCAAGGCATGCCAACATAGCCAACATTCGCATGCACAGCGCCTTGGAAAATCGAGGCAAACTCGGCGTTTTCTATCGAGTAGCGCGCGCGCATAAACCATAGAAATGCCGATACAGACAAAGTTGCAATGACAACCGCAACAACAAGCGGCGCTACTTGCGCGATGTTGAGCTGGGAGTTAGCAATGCTATAAAATAACAAAATGGGCAGAAGGACGCGATAGACAAGCATCTCGGCGCCGCGCCAAAACTCTGCCGCGAAAACACCGAAATGTCGCAGGCAATAACCAAGCACAATTACCAAAAAAACTGGCAATATTACTACGACTACAGACATTTCTCTCCCCAATAAAAAAAGAGAGAGTGACAGATCTAAGGTTTCGACAGGCTAGGACAAAACTTATGGAAGAATGTCACACTCAGCAAAAAAGAATGCTACTTCGCGAGCGGCATTTTCAGAGCTATCCGAGCCATGAACAGAGTTCTCGCCAATGTTTAATGCATGGGCTTTGCGAATTGTTCCGTCTGCAGCTTGAGCTGGATTTGTGGCTCCCATCAATTCGCGATAGGCGGCAACTGCATTCTCGCGCGCTAGAACTTGAACCACAACAGGTGCAGAAACCATCTGCTCGACTAGTTCGCCAAAGAATGGGCGATCTTTGTGAACAGCGTAGAAACGTTGCGCGTCACGGCGACTTAAATGAACGCGGCGCTGAGCAATAATTTGGAAGCCAGCTTCTTCAATCATGGCATTTATTTTGCCAGTTAAATTACGACGTGTAGCATCAGGCTTAAGAATGCTTAGTGTTTGTTGAATGGTCATGATTTTTCTCTCTAGAATAAAAACGGAAGTCCTTAGAAATCCGAAAGCGCGCGCCCTATATACGCCTGCTAGTAAAGTTGCAAGCTCTTTCTACAATAAGCTCTCTTGGACAAAATTAGTTTTTGGCGCTTTTGTGTTTTTCGATGTTTTTTTCTGTGGCAGATTTTTGTCTTCAGCACGGCGTATTTGCAGGCTGCCATCATGAAATTCCAGCTGATAATTCTTTTCGCTTTTTATCATTGAAGCTGAGCCAATTAGCGCGCCTTTATCATCGCGCAGCAGAGCAAATCCGCGTGATAAAATATTTTGGTAGCTAACGCTTGCGAGTAAGCGCGAGGCTTGCTGATAACTGGCACGCGAATTTTCTAAGAGCGGAGTAATGCAATAATGTAGTCGTTTTTCAATTGCAGAAAGGCGCTCGGAGAAGCGCGCGATATTTTGTAAGAATAAATTATCGCTCCATCCTTGAAGGACAGATTTTAGGCGCATTTCAGCTTGGAGCAAATATTTTGGCAAAGCCTTTTCTAAAGCTGCTGAGCTAGTTTGAAAACGCATTTGTGTGAGATAAAATCTCTGCGGCAAACTATTTTGCATGCGCAAAATTGTCTGATCCAAATTCTGTTGAAAGAAATTGAAAAGCCGATCTGAAGAAGGAAGAGCGCGAATAATTCCGCGATAATTATTTTCTGCTTCAGTCACGCCGCGTTGGAGTGACGAGAGAAGCCGCTGATTGTTTTGCTGGACAGTGAGCAGTAAATCTAAGCGGACTGGAACGGCGATTTCTGCTGCTGCTGTTGGTGTTGGCGCGCGCATGTCGGCGGCGTAATCAATCAAAGTGAAGTCTGTTTCATGGCCGATTGCCGAAATTATTGGAATTTTTGACGCCGCAACGGCGCGCACGATTATTTCCTCATTAAACGCCCAGAGATCTTCTATGGAACCGCCGCCGCGCGCCACGATTAGCAGGTCGGGACGAGGTACAATATCGCCATTTTTCTTCAAATTATTGAAGCCGGAAATGGCCTCGGCAATTTGTTTTGCGGCTTGATCGCCTTGCACTAAAACTGGCCATAATAAAACCAGACGGCCGAATCTCTCGCGCAGGCGATGCAAAATATCGCGAATCACTGCGCCACTTGGTGAGGTTATAACGCCAATTACGTCGGGCAAAAATGGCAGAGGTTTTTTTCTCTCGGCGGCGAATAAACCCTCAGCTGCAAATTGTGCTTTGCGTTTTTCTAACAGCGCCATCAAAGCGCCTTTTCCCGCTGGTTCTAGCGCTTCTATGACTAGTTGATATTGCGATTTTCCGCCGTAAGTTGTGATTTTTCCTGTGGCGATAACTTCCATTCCATCTTCTGGTGCGATGGCAAAACGCGCGGCAACTCCGCGCCAACAAACGGCAGAAATGACGCTTTGTTGATCTTTAAGCGATAGATAAATATGCCCAGAAGGAGCAGCTTTCAGGCCTGAAATTTCTCCACGCACACGCACATATGAAAATGCGCCTTCAACCACTTGTTTAATTGCATGTGATAATTCACCTACGGAAAAAACAGGAACATTATCCGTATCGGCTGGAAAAGTCGGTGACATAGGGTGGTTGCGCTCCTTGGCGATCTCTGTATATACCGATGGAAGTTAAAAAATGGCTGCAAATTTTCTGGAAAAATTTTTCCTGCTCAAGCGAGATTGTTTTTTTCAAAAAAATAGATTTATGCGAGTGCAGATAAAAAACCACAAGGATTTTCTTATGCGGATATTACTGATTGGTTCTGGCGGGCGCGAACATGCTTTGGCTGATGCAATAAAACGCTCAAAACATACTAGCGCATTATTCGTTGCGCCTGGAAATGCAGGAATTGCAAAGATTTCACAATGTGTGCAAATCACAACCAATGCAGAAATTCTTAATTTCTGCTTAGTTGAGAAAATAGATTTTGTTGTGGTTGGGCCAGAAGCTCCGCTCGTAGACGGGCTGGCAGATATTTTGCGCGCAGCGGGAATAAAAGTTTTTGGGCCAGCAAAAATTGCCGCGCAGCTTGAAGGCTCAAAAGCGTTTATGAAAAATATTTGCGCCAAATATAATATTCCTTCAGCGAGATTTGCGGCGTTTAGCGAAGCAGCTGCAGCGATAAAATTCGCTCATAGTCTTGCATTGCCAGTGGTAGTAAAGGCCGATGGATTGGCTGCGGGAAAAGGTGTGGTTATCGCTGAAAATTACGCTGAGGCTGAATCGGCAATTAGCGGCATGCTTTCTGGTAATAGTTTCGGAAATGCAGGGAAAACAATAGTTATAGAAGAATTTTTAGTTGGCGAAGAAATCAGTTTATTTGCTCTTTGTGATGGCAGAGACGCGGTTTATTTTGGTTCGGCGCAAGATCACAAACGCGTTGGCGATGGTGATACTGGTCCAAATACAGGTGGCATGGGAACATACGCGCCCGCACCTATTCTTACTGATAATTTACGCGACAAAATAATGAGAGAGCTGATAAAACCTACTGTTTCTGCGCTTATTGGCGAGGGCATAGATTATCGCGGTGTTTTATTCGCAGGAATTATGATTACGGCAGAAGGTCCAAAATTGTTAGAATATAACATTCGCTTTGGTGATCCTGAAACACAAGTTTTGATGGCGCGACTTGAGTCAGATTTAGTAGAGCATCTGCTTGCAACAGAAAACGGAAATGTTGCTGAGCAAAAAATTCAAATGCGTGAAGAGGCGGCAATTTGTGTGGTGATGGCGAGTGCAGGCTATCCTGGAAGTTTTGTAAAAAATACGGTGATAAAAAATCTTGAGCAGGCTGAGGAAATTCCAAATGTTACGATATATCATGCGGCAACGCGGCGCGAAGAAAATGGCGATATAACTGCGCAAGGTGGCCGCGTGTTAGGCGTAACTGCAATTGGCAAAACCGTTGTTGCGGCGAGAGAGAGCGCTTATCAAGCGGTTGATGCAATAAATTGGCCCGAAGGTTTTTGTCGTCGTGATATTGCTTGGCGTGCAATTCCTTTGAAGGTTTAGCGTTTTATTCTTTTGAGCGACGGCGATCATGCCAGAAATGTAGGCGGCAGCTTTTTGTTGCGTTGTTATTTTGGTAAGTGGCAGAGCTGCTGGCGATGCTGTTATCAACACATGATGAGGTGGAAAAATCATCGCCCCAACTAGCATAGATATAGCCATTTGAAGCGAGGCCGTCATCGGCTTTGCGGTCAATATTCTCTGCATCGGCTGCGGTAAAGGCGCCGAAATGCGCGACGCTATCGGTATCGGGTGAATTGATTTTTGCAACGTCAATACTGTGGCCAGTGAAATTATAAATCGCAGTGCTATGTGTGCGGAAACTATAGACGATATCGCCATTTCCAACAGGCGCGACTGGAACATTTTGTCCGGGAATTATTCTGGTTGGGCTGGGTACGCCTGTGAAGTTGGTTTCAATTTCGCGTGCGAGGCTTAAATGTTGCCAGCTTCTTAAAGCTTCAGCGGTTTCTTCAACTTGCCAATCGCCGTCACCATTGCCAGTTACGCCGCCGCTCCAATAAGTTGTGGCGAGAGGAAAATCGCCAGGCAAATATTTAAAACGCTCGTTAAAGCGCTCAATTGCGCCTTCGTAAGCTTCCACCCAAGCGATGAGAGACCTATTTTGTGCGGCTTTGCGAAGATGTGCGCCACCCAAAACTCCGCTGATTAAAAGGCCAGCAACAGCAAGAACAATGGCTAATTCAACTAAGGTAAAGCCGCGCATATGATTATCCTTTGAGGATTTTTTTGAAAGATTTTTGCAAGTTAGAATTTACGGACGATACTGCCAAGTAAAAAATAATGGTGTGCGTCCTGCTTGGTTGGCTTTTTCGTGATAGCGTGTTGGTTGCCAATGTGAAAAGGGCTTTTCCCAAGTTGATTTCTCAGGATTAAGCCAATAAAACATAGGCATTTCCTGCATTGTGGCGATTATCCATTCTGCATAATTGTGATCATCAGTAGCGATTTGCAATGTGCCGTTTGCAACGAAGATGCGTGCGAGCATTTTTATAAGATCAGCGTTGATTAGGCGGCGCTTATGATGGCGATTTTTCGGCCAAGGATCAGGAAATAAAATAAAGGCGGAATGAATCGAATCACCTGGTAAGCGGCTGAGCAAAAGCCTGACATCGAAAGGCCAGATGGCAAGATTTTTAAGCTTAGCTAAGTCAGCCTCGGCAATAAGATGCGCAACGCCATTTAGAAATGGTTCGGCTCCAACCCAGGCATATTCAGGATTTGCTAGGGCTTGGCTGAGCAAATGGTCACCAGTGCCGAAGCCAATTTCTAACGCAAATTTTTTATGTTGCGGAAAATATTCTGTGAGAGAAATATCGCCATTTTCTGGTAAGGCGTAATGCGAGAGGCGCTCAGCCAATAGCTGATGATGGTGTGGTTGCAAGCGTGCGCGGATGCGTCCAAAAGAACGCAGCCACGGGGCGCTAGAGTAATCCTTTGAGTTCATGCACAAGATCCGTACGTTCCCAGGAAAAATGGCCTTCTGCATCAGCTGTGCGGCCGAAATGTCCGTAGGCAGCAGTTTTTTGATAGATTGGCCGGTTCAGTCCTAAATGCGTGCGAATGCCGCGCGGTGAAAGATCAACAAGTTCAGGAAGAATTTTTTCTAATTTTCTCTCATCGACGCGACCAGCTCCATGCGTTGAAACATAGAAAGCAAGAGGCTTTGCTACGCCTATCGCATAGGCGATTTGAATTGTGCATTGCTCTGCAAGTTCAGCAGCAACAATATTTTTTGCTAAATAGCGCGCAACGTAAGCGGCGGAGCGATCAACTTTTGTTGGATCTTTTCCGGAGAATGCGCCGCCGCCATGCGGAGCTGCGCCGCCGTAAGTATCAACGATAATTTTGCGGCCAGTTAAACCGGCATCACCATCTGGTCCGCCGATCACGAATTTGCCAGTTGGGTTTACCAGAAACCTAGATTCATCACACATCCAGCCATCTGGAAGAGCTTCAAGAACGAAAGGTCTAACAATATCGCGCACTTGTGCTGTGGTTGCGTCTTCGTGATGTTGAGTGGAGACGAGAATGTTTTCTGCTTTCACAGGTTTGCCATTTTCATAAAGAAGCGTCACTTGTGCTTTTGCGTCTGGTCCTAGAGCTGGCGCTTTTCCTGCATGACGCGCATCAGCAAGTAAGCGCAAAATATTATGCGCGTAGTAAATTGGTGCGGGCATGAGAGAAATTGTCTCGCGGCAAGCATAACCAAACATAATTCCTTGATCTCCAGCGCCTTCGTCTTTATCGGTGCTGGCATCAACTCCGCGCGCGATATCGGCAGATTGTTCGTGTAGAAGAATATCGATTTTGGCTTTCTTCCAGTGGAAACCATCTTGTTCATAGCCGATATTGCGAATGGTTTGGCGGGTTACTTCTTCTAATTCTGCGAAAGTAATACTTTCAGGGCCGCGTACTTCTCCAGCAATTACAACGCGGTTTGTTGTAGCTAGAGTTTCAATTGCAGCGCGTGCTTGCGGATCGGCTTTAAGATAGACATCAACAATTGCATCAGAAATTTGGTCGCAGATTTTATCGGGATGTCCTTCAGATACGGATTCACTGGTGAAAACATAACGGTCTTTTCGTTGAAGGAAGCTTGAGAACACTGGATTTCTCTCAATTTGCGGTGATTGTTACAAAATGATTTGGAAAAATTAGGCGGGCATTGCTAGAGAATTTATTGTTAAAGTCAAGGATGAAGCTTGACAGTGAAGGCGGCTGTGCGTATCAAGCCAGGCCCGTTTTTATGGGATCAGTGTTATAGGGAAATAGTGAATTAATTTTCAGGAGTCGCTCAATGGCGAACACTAAATCAGCTAAAAAAGCCGCGCGCCGCGCGGACCGTCGTCAAATTATCAACGCAGCACGCAAAAGCCGTGTGCGTGGATTTATTCGCAAAGTAGAAGAAGCTATTTTGGGCGGAGAAAAAACTAAAGCAGTAGAGGCTCTTCGCGTTGCTGAATCTGAAATAATGCGCGGTGTTGGTAAAAATGTTGTGCATAAAAATACTGCTGCACGCAAGGTAAGCCGCCTGTCTAAGCGCGTTAAGGCTTTGGCTTCTTAAGCGATTTTTTGTTTGCGGATATTCTAAAAACTAGAAACATTTTCTGTGGTTTTTAGTTTTTTTTAGGCAAATCAAATTTATGCTCGCTTTGACTTAAGCTTGGTGTTTTTCCTTGCCAAGCGGAATTTCCCTGCCTTATACCTCAAGCTTTACGGCTATTGTTTAAGCGAAAGAATTTTGGGGGATGTCTTCATGCTTGCGGTTCAACGCAATTCCGAAAAAAAATTGCTGGAAATGGTGCAAAGTCTGAAGGACGCATCAGCTGGTTATTATGGTGTGCATTTCCATTTTTCTGAGCTGCAGACGCAATATCGCAGCGAATATCAAATTAAAATCGCGGTGAATATTATCACTGACACTTTCAAAGGTCAGGATGGCGTGGTTTTCGTGTGTAAAGATAATGATCTTTTCATGCTTTATCACGGTGTTGAGCGGACTTTTATAGAAAAAGCAGTTTTTCAATTGCGCTATTTGTTCATGGATGATCCTCTGGCTTATAACGATGAGGGCTTTGAGAACGAGGATTTTGCCTCGGTTTATGATCTTGAATTTCAAGCAAAAGAATTTTTGAATTTATGTCGTCGCAAAGTTGTTGGTGGCGATACGCGTGACCCTTCTGTGCGGTCGGAGATCCTAGAAAAAAGACAAAGCAAGAGCGTAGGAAATTATGGCGACCGCCATAAAATGCAGCTTTTTCAGGCCTCTCATTTGGCGAATATAGAAAGTGATATTAGGGTAACTGATATTGGCCCAGCTCTTAGAAGTCAGCCAGTGTGTGCGTTTGCAGCGGGGAAGCCTGCAAAACCTGTATTTGAAGAGGTTTATGTTCATATCGCGCATTTGCGCAAAATGATGCGTCTGGATGTAGATTTTTTAAGCAGCCGACCACTGTTTAAGCATCTAACAGAAATATTGGATAAGCGAGTTTTGAATTTAATGAACACGCAGCCAACGCAATATTTTAAAGTTCCGATGAGTCTGAATTTAAATATCAAAAGCCTGATAACCGAGGAATTCGCTGCTTTTGATGCGATGGTTCCAGCAAAATTTAAAACATCAGTGATTGTGGAAGTTCATATTGCGGATGTATTTGAAGATATTTCCACTTTTATGATTGCCTGCAAAGCAGTGCAAAAGCTTGGTTACAGAGTTTGTCTGGATGGTCTAAATAGTTTGAGCTTCAAACAAATTGATCGCGAGCTTCTAGGTGTTGATATGGTGAAGCTGCAATGGAACCCTGAAATGCAAGCCTCCAATGATGATCCCGAAAATATTCTATTGCGGCAAAAAGTTCAGCAATTCAACCCGCACCGCGTGATTCTATGCTGGTGCGATAACGACAGCGCCATCTCCTACGGTCATGCGCTTGGAATTTCGCTTTTTCAAGGGCGGTATCTTGATCGGATAGTTAATCCCAGTGCTAAGGTCACAAACTAATACCTTCATATTTTTTGTATTACGTCGTTAGAGCTGGCGGTTTTTAAGCTCATGTACGTTTTAGTACATTCAAGCTTAAAACCCTTGCTCTTCCTAGTACTAGCAGAAAATCTGAAGGTATTTGGGGAAGCATATTTTTTGTATTACGTCGTTAGAGCTGGCGGTTTTTAAGCTCATGTAATTTGCCGCAGAAAAATCTTCCAGATTTTTATATTTGCTTTGCCCTTGTCTTGTGGAAACTAAGGCATATATGGCTCTCAGCCAGTTTGTTTTTTGAAGGAGAGCATCGTGCAGTTAAATCAATTCACGGAAAAAGCCAGGAATATAATTATAGCAGCGCAGAACCGTGCAGTGGCACAAGGTCACCAGAAATTTTCACCAGAACATATTTTGGCCATGTTACTTGATGATGCGGGTGAGGCAGGAGAAAATCTTGCAGTTAGAGTTTTGCTATCAAGCGGTGCGCAGGTTGGCGGTATAAGGGAAGGATTGCAGCGGTTGTTGGCGGCTTTTCCGAAAATTTCAGGATCAGGTTCAGGTCAGATTTTTTTAGCAGCAGAGACGGCAAAGATTTTAGAAGAAGCTTTGAAGTTTGCACAAAAAGCACAGGATCAATTCGTCACATTGGAGCGTTTGCTGCAGGCTTTGGCGACAGTGGATTCTGCAGTTTCACGACTGTTGCGCGATAATGGTGTGAGCTTAGAAAAACTAGATGCAGCAATCGCGCTGATGCGGCGGGGAAGAACGGCGGATAATGAGCAGGCGGAGGATAATTTCGAAGCTTTGCGCAAATATGCGACTGATCTTACGCAAGCAGCAGCGCAGGGAAAATTAGATCCAGTAATTGGGCGCGATGAAGAAATTCGTAGAACAATTCAGGTTCTATCACGACGCACAAAAAATAATCCAGTTTTAATTGGCGAGCCAGGAGTCGGAAAAACCGCGGTGGTTGAGGGGTTGGCCGCGCGTATGGTTGCTGGTGATGTGCCAGAAAATATGAAAAATTGTCGCTTGCTGAGTTTAGATCTTGGGGCATTAATTGCGGGGGCAAAATTTCGCGGTGAATTTGAAGAGCGCTTGAAATCGGTGTTGAAGGAAATTCAAGCCGCTGAAGGTGAGGTAATTTTATTTATCGACGAGCTGCATACGTTAGTTGGTGCTGGTGCGGCAGAGGGCGCGATGGATGCTTCAAATCTACTGAAGCCCGCTTTGGCGCGCGGAGAACTGCACTGCGTTGGTGCTACGACATTAAATGAATATCGAAAACATATCGAAAAAGATGCGGCGCTGGCGCGGAGATTTCAGACGATTTTTGTCTCGGAGCCAACGGTTGAAGACAGTATTTCGATATTGCGTGGCTTGAAAGAAAAATATGAACTGCATCACGGCGTGCAAATTGCAGATAGCGCTGTGGTTGCGGCAGCGACTTTGTCGAATCGTTATATAACTGATCGGTTTCTTCCTGATAAAGCGATAGATCTGATGGATGAAGCGGCAAGTCGTTTGCGGATGGAGGCTGATAGCAAGCCAGAGGAAATGGATGAACTTGATCGCAGAATTATTCAGTTAAAAATTGAAGCAGAAGTTTTGAAAAAAGAAAAAGATGCAGCTGCAAAGGAAAGATTAGAAAAAATAAATTCAGAACTTGAAGATCTGGGCCAGAAGGCCGCAGATTTCAACAGTAATTGGCAGGCTGAGAAATTAAAAATGCAGCGGGCGCAGAAGCTGAAAGAGCAAATCGATGCAGCGCGGCATGAGCTGGAAATTGTTCAGCGCAAAGGTGATTTAGCGCGCGCTGGAGAGATTACATACGGCGTGATTCCGCAATTGCAGAAAGATCTCGAAAATGCCGAGAAAGAGTCAGGAAAAATGCGGCTATTGCGTGAGTCGGTTGCGGCTGAGGATATTGCTGCGATTGTGTCGCGCTGGACGGGAGTTCCGGTTGAGAAAATGCTGGAAGGAGAGCGAGAAAAATTAGTAAAAATGGAGGAAGTAATTGGCCAGACAGTTATTGGTCAGGCAGAAGCCATTCATGCGGTTAGTAATGCGGTAAGGCGCGCGCGTGCTGGTTTGCAGGATCAAGAGCGCCCGCTTGGTTCATTCTTGTTTTTAGGTCCAACGGGAGTTGGAAAAACGGAGCTCTCTAAAACATTGGCGCAGTTTTTATTCGATGATAAAGCAGCTTTGCTTAGAGTTGATATGTCGGAATATATGGAGAAACATGCGGTTTCGCGCTTGATTGGAGCGCCTCCAGGTTATGTTGGTTATGATGAAGGCGGCGCTTTGACTGAGGCGGTGCGTAGGCGTCCTTATCAAGTGATTTTATTTGATGAGGTCGAGAAAGCACATCCCGATGTTTTCAATGTTCTGCTGCAGGTTCTGGATGAAGGAAGGCTTACTGACGGTCAGGGGCGCACGGTTGATTTTCGTAACACGATTATAATTTTGACATCAAATTTGGGCTCAGATTTATTGGCTCATATGGCAGATGGTGCGGCGGTTGATCAAGTGCGTGCGCCAGTGATGGAAATAGTTAAGCAGACATTTAGGCCGGAATTTTTAAATCGCTTGGATGAAATTATTTTGTTTCATCGTTTGGCGCGTTCGCATATGGGCGCAATTGTTGAGGTGCAGCTTGAGCGGCTGCGCTCTTTATTGTTGGCGCGCAATTTGACTTTGCAATTAACATCAGAGGCAAAAGAATGGTTGGCTGAGCGCGGTTATGATCAGATTTACGGTGCGCGTCCGCTTAAGCGCGTTATCCAGCAATATGTACAAAATCCGCTCGCAGTGATGCTGTTGGATGGAAAAGTAAAAGCGGGCGAAACAGTAAAATTAGCGGTTAGTGAAGGGCAGCTAGTGTTCGCGTGAGGAAGCAGCAGCAGGCATTTGCACGAATTTCCGATTGGCTTGCGATTTTTTATGCAGAGTTTGAGTAATGGCTTGGCCTTCTTGTTGGCGTAGCACTGCAAGCAAGGCCAGGCCAAAATATCCAGGAATAGAAGTGCCGATTATCTCCCAAAAGCGGTAGGTTTTAATGAACCAGCGCTTGGTTATTGGCGGCGCATAGAGCGCACTTTGGCAGGATTCCAAAACCAAAGGAAATGCAGAAATTAGGTTGATAAGGTCGTGAGTGCTGAAGAAATTTCCGCGCGTTAATATGCGCTGACGAAAAAAACGCCAAGGGCTAAAGCGGTTTGGAACTAAAAGTAGAACTCGTCCTTGTGGTTTTAAAATTCGGCAGATTTCTTTTAGCAGTGTTTCGCGGTGGTGTGTGAATTCTAAAATATGAGCAACGATAACCATATCGGCGCAATGGTTGGGAAGTGGCAATAGGGACTCATAAGCAACACAAGAATGATGGCTTTTTGCAAGAGTAAGAGGCGGTTTCGAGGCAGCAGTTGGTAGAACATGAAATATGTTGTGTCCGCCTTCCTTGGCTATCGATAAGAAGGGCAAGGCATAGCCAATTCCAATGATTGTAGCTGGGGCGGAGTTAGGAAAAAGAGGCAAAAAAATACGTCGCAAGATACGAAATTGTAAGCGCCCGATGCGATCGGAATAAAAACTTTTGAATTCCGTTAGGCTGGGCCAGCTATTGCGCATTTATTTACATTCCATGAAGGTTAGGAAGTCGAGCTATCTCTCGCTTCTGGTTAGCACATGGAACTGCAGTTAGACAAGAAAAGAAAAAAGGGCAGGAGAACCCTGCCCCGTGTGAATATTGAAGATCAATGCGCTATAGGAATGAGGAGGAAGGAAGGAAGGAAGAGGAATAATCGCGCATCAACCCTCGAAATGAATATAACCTGTGAATTGTGAAGACAATATGACATTTTTCAACTTGGGGGTGATAAAGTTGTGGGCAAAGAAGATTTGCGACTGAATAGAGTGTTGGTGATTGTTGAGCTCGATCCGACTAAAGCGCCGCCAATGATGCAGATGAAGGCCATGATAAAACCAAGATTAAGCTCGATAACATCCAGGAGTGAAAGCCAAAAAATAGCAGATAGCGGGCCGATGTAAGAAAGCAAGCTAAGTGCTCGAATATTGCCGTGGCGAATTGCGTGTTTCCAAGCGATATAGGCGCTGCCGCTAGGTAAAAGCCCGAGAATAATTATGTAGGCAAGGCTGTTTGGTGGAGGAATTATGATTTCGTTTTCAAAAATAAAATGCAGCAGAGTTGAAAGGGCGGATGAGATAATAAAAACCAGCCCGAGGCTTTCTGATTGCACAGAAATATAGCGCGAACTTTTGTTGGAATAAAATGCCCAGCAAAAAGCAGCTAATATTGCGCAGACATGACCAATAGTGAATGAATGTCCTAAGTTTTCGCTTTGGATTTTTGCAAGAATAGATATGCCAGTTAAGCAGAGGAAAAGAGCAGCTTTTTCATTTTTTTGTAAAGGTTTTTTGCTTTGTTTTGCAGCCAGGAGCATGGAAATTACTTGCCAGCTATTGAGCAGCAGAAAAGCCTCGGCTGGTGGCGCTAAGCGTAGCGCAAAAATATAGAGAATATTGATGCCAAAAATTCCCGTAAGGCTAAGGAGCAAATAAGGTGTGATGTTTTTTTGGCGCAGTAGTTTGAGTGGAGAAATTTTTTTTATTCTCCATAAAAAAAGAGACAGCGCGCTGGCGCAGGCAAACATCATTGCCGTCATTTGAAATCCAGGAACGCGGCCAGATAGAATGATTAGCGCTGGAGTGGTTCCCCAAAAAATTGGGCCGATCATACCAATTAGCGTTGCTTTTAGCTCAGCTTGCGTCATTGTGTTTTGCTGTTGATGCACGAGAATATTTTTAGATTTTTTTGAAAAAAATAGTTTAAGGAGGGCGGCGAACATATGTAGATAAACAGAATGGTTCAATTAGAACCTGGTGCAAAAATTTAGTTCCCAATACAAAATTAGATTTCTTTGCTCCTTGAAGTCGCAGCTGATGAGTTTTTATTGTACTCCGTTTTAAAAAATGCAGCTCCTACGCATGCTTCAAAATATGAAATTTTATCACCTGAAGATCTTGGCAATATTCTAAAATTTTATTGAGGAAAAATGGAAAAAATTCTGGAATCAATTTTCTTATTTATGTTGGTTTTCTGTGTGGTGTGGATGGCTGTTTTACCGATTGGAGTAAAAATGGAAAAATCTCCACAGCGTGGTAATGCTGCAAGCGCGCCAGAGAAAGCCTATTTAGGGCGTAAATTTATAGCTGCGTTTTTTATATCAGTTTCGATTACTGCAGCGTTGATGTGGTGGAATGTTATGACGTTTTTTGTGTTATGGGCTTTGCAGCGCTAGTTCTGTGATCCGCAGAATACAACGTTGTTTTGGGGTATTTGACTTGAAGACTTTTATTTCTATGATGCCCCCCCTATGCGTTTTACCAAATAATTAATGACTAACTATAAGTAAGGTATTCTGATGAGCGATATCGAAACCAGAGTAAGAAAAATAGTTGCTGAGCACCTAGACATTGAAGAATCAAAAATTGCTCCGAATGCGAGCTTTATTGATGACCTCGGCGCTGATAGCTTGGACCAAGTTGAATTGGTTATGGCTTTTGAAGAAGAATTCGGATGTGAAATTCCGGATGAAGACGCCGAGAAAATCGTAACCGTTCAGGATGCGATTCGTTTCATTGAGGCCAGTGCTGAAGCAGCGTAAGTTGCTTCAGATTTTTGTGTCCTTAGTTTTGTACGTCTTTCCTAGGAAATATGTGTGATGCGTCGTGTTGTAGTAACCGGCTTAGGTTTGGTGACGCCACTTGCTTGTTGTGTTGACGAAACATGGAGGCGTTTGCTGGCTGGCCATTCTGGTCTGCGTGGCATAACCCGTTTTGATGTTTCTGATTTGCCTGCGCGTATTGCAGGTGAAGTTAGAGAAGCTTCCGAGCAGAATGGTTTTCCAGTAGATGATTATGTTGCGCCAAAAGATCAGCGCAAGATGGATCGTTTTATACATTTTGGTTTGGCAGCGGCACAGCAAGCGGTTGAAGATGCGGGCTTGACGGCAGTTTCTGAGGAAGAAGGTGATCGTGTTGGAGTCCTTATTGGATCTGGCATTGGTGGTCTTCCTGCGATTGAGGAAAGTGCAATTCTGGTGCATGAAAAAGGCCCGCGTCGTCTCAGTCCATTTTTTATTCCATCAAGCTTGATTAATTTGGTCTCTGGCCATGTATCAATCCGCTATGGGTTCCGTGGTCCAAATCATGCAGTGGTAACTGCTTGTTCGACAGGAGCGCATGCGATTGGTGATGCTGGTCGCATTATTCAATGGGGTGATGCAGATGTGATGGTTGCTGGCGGTGCTGAATCGGCTTTATGTCGTTTGGGCATGGCGGGTTTTGCTGCGGCTAGAGCTTTATCTACGCATTTCAATGAAACTCCTGAAAAGGCCTCTAGGCCTTGGGATCGTGACCGTGATGGGTTCGTTATGGGCGAGGGCGCTGGCATAGTTGTTCTCGAAGAATATGAACATGCTAAGCGGCGCGGTGCTAAAATTTACGGCGAGCTAGTTGGTTATGGCCTTTCTGGTGATGGATATCACATAACTGCTCCGCATCCAGAAGGTGCGGGTGGTTATCGCGCGATGAAAATGGCGCTTGAGCGTGCTAATCTCAATGTTGATGCAGTTGACTATATAAACGCGCATGGCACTTCTACTCCGCTCGGTGATGAGATAGAGCTTGGTGCGGTGAAGCGTTTATTTGGCGATGCTGCTTATCGTCTTTCAATGTCTTCAACTAAATCGGCTATGGGTCATTTGTTGGGAGCAGCGGGTAGTGTGGAAGCAATTTTCGCATTATTGTCTTTGCGTGATCAGATTGTTCCACCGACATTGAATCTTGAAAATCCTTCAGATGGATGTGACATAGACCTTGTCCCGCTTGTGGCAAAAGAGCGCTCTGTGAAAGTTGCGCTGTCTAATTCTTTTGGCTTTGGTGGCACTAACGCCTCGATAATTTTTCAGAAGATTTAACAATGAAACAGTTGCTGCGCAGGTTGATCTTTCTACTGATCTCCGGCGCCATACTGGTGGTGACTGTCTGGATTTTTCTATTGTTTCGAGTTGAGTCTCCTGGGCCGCTTACAGATGCTCGCAGTGTTGTGATTGCGCCTGGTTCTTCATCACAAGAAATCGCAGCAAAGCTAGAGCAAGAGGGCGTAATTAGCTCGCGCTTGTGGTTCTTGTTATATCTGAAAAGCTATTTCGCTCACACAAGTCTGAAGGCGGGAGAGTATGGTTTTTTGCCAGCGCAAAACACGCGTTCAGTGATTGAAAGCCTGGTCTCTGGCGAAGTGGTAGAACATAGCGTAACAATTCCAGAAGGCTTGACCACAGCACAAATTTTATCATTGATTGCGGCGATTCCTAACATGGATGGAGAAGTGCCGCAGAATGCGCCAGAGGGAGTTTTTCTGCCTGAGACATATCACTATCTTTACGGCGATAAGCGCGCAGATTTACTAAAGCGGATGGAGAGGGCGCAAGCAGAACTTATCGAGCAATTATGGCAAAAACGTGATCCTGATTTACCGATAAAAACTGCAGAAGAGGCAATAATTTTGGCCTCGATTGTAGAAAAAGAAACGGGCCTTGCGGATGAGCGCACTCGTGTTTCGGCAGTGTTTATTAATCGTCTGCGCAAAGGTATGCGTCTGCAATCTGATCCGACCGTGATTTACGGATTGACAAAAGGCAGTGGGGTTCTTGATCGGCCAATAACTTTGGTCGATTTACAAGCGCCATCGCCATATAACACTTATTTGATTAATGGCTTGCCGCCGCTGCCGATTGCTAATCCTGGGAAAGCAGCGATTGAGGCGGTTTTGCACCCGATGGATACAGATGAGATTTATTTTGTTGCCGATGGAACGGGTGGGCATCGTTTTGCAAAAACTTTAGAAGAGCATAATCGTAATGTGCAATATTGGCGTCAGTTTAGGCGACAAAACGCGCAATAATTTTTGTTTGCCGAGTTGTGTTATAAAGTAACAAATATAGAAATAGAGAAAATATCGGTGTTGTTTGATTTTGTTGTCTGGGGAATTATTTCCTATTTATGTGGTTCAATTCCTTTTGGCTTTTTGTTGACTAAATTGGCTGGTCTTGGCGATATTCGTAATATTGGTTCGGGCAATATTGGCGCAACGAATGTATTGCGTACAGGTCGCAAGAGTTTGGCTTTATTGACGCTTTTTCTCGATGGTTTGAAAGCGGTTTTGCCAATTGCGATAATATTATTTTTATATGCAGATTCTGAATTTATAGAGCCAATAATTTTGGCGTGGTTTGCGGGTTTTGCAGCGATTCTGGGGCATATGTTTCCCGTTTGGCTGAAAGGGCGTGGTGGAAAAGGCGTGGCAACTTCAGCGGCGGTTGTTTTGCTGCTGGCGCCGTTAGTTTTTGTTTTTGCGTTACTCGCATGGATTACGGTTTTTTGGTGGAAGAAAACTTCTTCTCTGGCTGCTTTTGCTGCGCTTGTTATCGCGGTTATAGCAGGATTTATTTTTCAGCCATTGCCAGAAGCTGGCAGTGTTTTTTTCTTGGCGTGTTTAGTTTTGTCTAGGCATCGTAGCAATATCGAGCGTTTACTTGCTGGCCGTGAAGGTAAATTTTAGAGATTAGGCGTCGATTCCAATAATGTCTGTTATTGAGGTGACGCCTTCTTTGTCTAGCTCGGTGCTGAGTCCAGATAAAATACGTGGAATGAGAGAAAATCCTTCGTAAATTAAGCCTGAATAAATTGCGACCAAGTCAGCGCCAGCACGAAATTTCAGATAGGCATCATTAGCAGAAGCAACGCCACCAACGCCAATTAAGGGGATATTTCCTTTGAGCAGGCGACGAAAGCGTTTTAATTGCGCAGTTGAGCGTTCGAATAAAGGAGATCCGCTTAATCCGCCAGATTCAGATGCATATTTGCTCTTCAAGCTCATTGGTCTGGTGATGGTTGTGTTGCAAACTATAAGCCCGTCAGTGCCTGTTGATAGCAGCACTTCAGCGATGTCGGTTTCATCTTGTGGCTCAATATCTGGAGCAATTTTTAGGAAAACTGGGACTTTACGATTGAGGTTTTCACTCAAAATATTGCGTGTTTTTATGATGGCAGAAAGCAGGCCCGTTAGCGCCTCTTTTTGTTGGAGCGCGCGCAAGCCAGGAGTATTAGGCGAAGAGACATTTACGGTTACGTAATCTGCATATGGAAAAACTCCTTCCAGGCAGGTGAGGTAATCGGAATTTTGATCAAGCGCATCTTTGTTTTTGCCAATATTTGCGCCGATTATTAGGCCCTGGGGACGATGGCGTAATTGTGTGGAAAAATTATGTAGGCCTTTGTTGTTAAAGCCCATGCGATTTATAATTGCGCCGTCTTCGCTGAGACGGAATAAGCGCGGTTTGGGGTTTCCAGCCTGGGGTTTTGGTGTGACAGTTCCTGCTTCAATAAAGCCAAAATTTTGTCTGGCGAGACTGTGTAGAGCTTCAGCGTTTTTGTCGAATCCAGCGGCAAGTCCGATAGGATTGCGAAAAAATAATCCAGCGATTTGTTGTTCTAAGCGTGGATCATTATAGGGGCTGGCTTTGGGTAAAAAACGCAAAGCATGCAAGGCAAGATTATGCGCGTATTCTGGCGGCAGCTGGAACAAAAATGGGCGAAAATAGCGATATAAAAACATGATGTGAAAATGCTATGGAAAAAACATGGATTTTGTGGGTGTGCTTGTGTAGAAACAACGCGCTTTTCTTGTTGCTAGTATTTTGCATTTAAATTTGCATGTCTATAGGTAAGAAAGGTCGTTGTTCCTTGGTGCGGCTATTTTGTTGATTTTCTCTTGTATAAAATTGCTTTTCTCAGTTTTTGAGTTAGGTAAAATTTACACAAGAAAAATTATCGAGATGTTTATAGAGTGCCAGAACGTGAGGGCAAGAGGGGGCCGAATGGCATTTGGGCGAAGAGTAAAAAAACAGCAAAATAATTTTATATCCCTTGGTTTGGGATTTTTGTCGTGCGTGTTTTTTCCGGCTTTAGCTTTTGCAGATCCGCCAATTCCTGCGCCTGTCCAGGTGATTGTTGATATTCCAAAAACCATACAAATGGATGCTAATTCGGGCAAAGTTAAAAACGAAAAACCAGGCGGCGCACCTGAGGTTATTGAAGGCAGCGGCGCGGTGCAGAGAGTTCCTGCTGTTCCCACAGAGCCAGTTTCGTCAATGCCACTTTCTGCTGATGATGTAATTGAAGGCAGTTCTGGAATGGAATTGCCCGCTGTTGCTGGTGATTCGCTCCCTGCTAATAAAGATGATATGCCTTCAGAAGAGGAGATTTTTTCCGAGGTGGCGGAAGAAAAAAAAGATGTAGTTAATACTGATTCTGCGCAAACAACAGAAGCAGTGCTGCCAAGCGAAAACGGAGGCATGTGGGCGCTTCGGCGTGCATTAAAAGAGCGTTTGCAAAAAACTTTTTCTACGACTGCAGTAGCTGATAAAGCACCAGAGAAAAAAACAGAAACCGCTGCAGCTGATTCTGCTAACACAGTGCCTAATTTAGAAAATCAAGCAGATCCAGCCATTGCAGGGCAGGGAGAAGTGGCGTCTACAGCTGGAACAAATGCCAATGAAAATATTGCTGCTGCGCCTGTAGATGTTGCAGCGCCAATTCCGACTGAGTCTATTGCTCCAACTACTGATGTCGCGCAATCTCCTAATCAAGCTGGAACAAATGCGCAGAGTGCTGAAACTATTGCAGTGCCAGAGCAAAAAAATTCAGCAGAGGAAGATTTTTTTGCAGGCGTTGCGCCAGTTGCAGATGAGCAAGTCACAATTTTGTGGCGGCAGTTGCAGGTACAAAATCCAGATTTAAAATTGGCGGAAGTTTCAGCTCGTCTAGGCGAATGCGGAGGATTGTTAGAGGCATTTCAGCAATGCAGTAATTATCGCTGCAGCATAGAGCTATCCGCCTCTGGTATGAAACCAATTGAAATCGCGATTGAGAAGGATGCTGCGGCAAATTCTTGTGTTCTGCGAAGAGTAGCGCAGGCTGAGGAAAGTATTTGTCCGCTTAACAATGATAACCGTAATGTCTTTCAGGAAGAATGGCGACAATACCTAGCTGTTGGCGAATCGATCTATGCAAATAATTCTGGCAATGTGGCGGTGTTGAAAGCAAATTCTGTGCGGCAGAAATGCCGAGAAGAGATGCTAGCAAAAGCGGCGCCTGAGCCTGCGGCGATAAAAAAAGTAGAAAAGCTTGAGAGAAAAACTGAAGTTGTGGTGGCGGATAATTTGCAAAATCCACAAAAGGCTGAATATGCGCGCGCTGAAGTGGAAGCAAAAAAACTAGCGAAAAAAGAAAAGGAAAAGCGCGCTAATCAGGCGAAGCAGGTCGCGGTTGAGCAGGCAATTTCTAAGAACCAACCTTATTTCGAATATTTAGATAAAACGCGTAAACGTCAGGAAAAAAGCGACTTTGCGCAGGAGACTGATGAAGTATTTAAGCGCGCACAACGTGTTGTTGGTGGTGCGGCAATTCCAGATGAGAAAATTGAACATAACGATTCGCTATCTATTAGTCGCGGCAGTCAAAACAAAAAAACTCCTGAAAATATTGATGGTGTAAGAAGAAGCGATGGGCCGATGGATATTGCGGTGCGCGACACAAACAAACCCGAAGATTTTTTGACCACCCAGGTGCAGTTAGAATCGGCTTACCGCGCGCTTATGGCGGGGCAGACGGAAGCAGCAATTGGAATATATAAGCAAGTATTGGTACAAAGTTCCAAAAACCAAACAGCATTATTTGGTATGGCAACGGCTTATCACCGCAATGGACAATTCGATCAGGCGCGTCAAATTTATACCGAGCTCTTACAGCTTGATCCTAATAATATTGAAGCGCTGAATAATTTTTTGGTCTTGGCGGCGGAGGAATCTCCAGAAGATGCTTTGGTTGAGCTGAAAAAATTGGAGCGTTTAAATAGCGGATTCAGCCCAGTTGCTGCACAAATCGGCATGATTTATTTTCGCTCGAATGATCTTAATAACGCCGCGCGTTATCTGAATCGTGCGGTGACATTATCGCCAGAGAATGTGACTTACCGTTATAATTTAGCGGTAATTTATGACAAGCTCGGTCGTTATTCTCAAGCTTCAGCTTTATATCAGCAGGTGGTGAAATCGGCAGAAGAAGGTCGTGCGGTGCTGCCTGTTTCGGTCTTGAGCTTGCGCGAGAGAATGGCGTTTATTGCTACAAAGGTAAATTTGTAATCGAACGTGAAATTTAAAAAGAGGCATCATGCAGATTACAGAGCTAGTTGCGTTCGCAAAAAAACATCAAGCATCAGACTTGCATTTATCTTCTAATCATCCACCGACATTGCGGATTCATGGGCAGATTGTGCCTCTTAGAGTTGCTGCGCTTAACGCTGTCGAAGTTGGAGAAATTGTGCATTCAATCATGAATGATAGTCAGCGCAACGATTATAAAAAATACCAAGAAATAGATTTTGCAGTGCAGTTTGATGATGAAACGCGCTACCGGGTTAATGCGTTTACTGATGTGAATGGACCTGGTGTGGTGATGCGGGAGATTCCGTTAAAAATTCGTAGCTTAGAAGAGCTAAAATTACCTGCGGTTTTGTCGCGCTTGGTGAAGCTAAGCAAAGGTTTGATTTTGGTAACTGGTCCAACAGGAAGTGGAAAATCAACAACTTTGGCGGCGATGATTAATGCGATAAATCAAACTCAGCAGCGTCATATTATTACTATTGAGGATCCAGTAGAATTTTTGCATCGTTCGCAAAAATGTTTAGTTAATCAGCGCGAAGTTGGTTCGCATACACAATCATTTTCGCGCGCGTTAAAAAGTGCTTTGCGTGAAGATCCAGATGTAATTTTAGTAGGAGAGTTGCGCGATATAGAAACAATTCGTATGGCGCTAACAGCAGCAGAAACAGGGCATTTGGTGTTGGCGACGCTGCATACTAGCTCTGCGGCTACGACAATTGATCGTGTTATTGACGTGTTCCCTCCAGGCGATAAAGACATGGTGCGGATGATGCTCTCAACTTCAATAGAGGGAATTATCGCGCAGCTATTATTGCGCAATGCTGATGGTAAGGGCAGGACAGCTGTGCATGAAATTTTATTGGCGAGCTCGGCTGTGCGTAATTTAATTCGTGATCATAAAATTCCGCAGATTTATTCGCTGATGCAGGTTGGCTCGCGCGTTGGCATGTGCACTATGCGTGATAGTGTTCAACAAGTGCTTGAGAAGGGAATAATATCGCGCGATGAAATGCGCAGCGTGCTTAATTTAGAAGGTGATGATAATTCTAGCGCTAATAATATAGCGGATTCTTCGTCTACGACTAGGTTCTAGCTTTTTAATTGCTATGGGCCTTGGCAGAAGAATATTTATCCGAAAATCAGTCGCAAAATTTAGGCAGGCTGAGCGCGTGCGGAGCAAGTAAATTTTCTAATTCCGCATAAAGTTTTGGCAGAGAATCGGCTTTATAGGCCTCAACGCGTGCAACCAAAACTGGTTCAGTATTAGAGGCGCGCAGCAGCCACCAACCTTCATCCGTATGAACGCGCAAGCCATCAGTGGTAATTATCTCGGCTTTTGAAGAGGCAAGCGCTTTGCTGATTGCGCTGAGTATCATCGGTTTTTTTTCATCGGCGCAATTAATTCTAATTTCTGGTGTTGCATACATGCGCGGATATTCTTTCAGGAGCGATGCAAGCGGCTGTCCTTTACGCGCAACCAAATCAAATAATTTGACGCCAGCATAGAGTGCATCATCGATGCCGTAATGTTCTTTGAAGAAAATATGGCCGCTCATTTCTCCTGCAATTAATGCGTTTGTGGCTTCCATTTTTGCTTTGATCAAAGAATGGCCTGTCTTCCACATCATAGCGTTTGCGCCATGTTTGGAGATTTCATTGAAGAATGCTTGGCTGGTTTTTACATCGGCGATGAAAGTAGCGCTTGCATTTTGTGTTAGTGCATCTTTGGCGAAAAGATAGAGCAGCTGATCGCCCCATAAAATATTTCCGTGCTGATCTACAACGCCTATACGGTCGCCATCTCCATCTAGCGCAACACCAAAATCGTAATGATCACGTTTGACGATATCAATTAGCTGCTGCAAATTTTCGGGCTTAGTTGGATCGGGGTGATGCGCAGGAAAATCGCCATCAATAGCGCCGTTTATCAGTAAATGGCGACCTGGTAGCATTATTAATAGCTGGCGGAGAATGTCTCCCGCTGCTCCGTTGCCTGGATCCCAGGCGATTGCTGGTAAATAATGCGTAGACGCGACATTAAACGCGCGTGTGAGAGAAGATAAATACGAGGAGTGAATATTGTGCGATTGAACTTTGCCGTTGCCGCTTATACACTTGCTTTGGTCGTTTGCGAGAGTTTGTAGATTCTCGATTGCTTCACCAAATAAAGTGGTGTGCTGGCACATCATTTTGAAGCCATTATATTGGGGCGCGTTATGCGAGCCTGTAATCATAAGGCCGCCAGCGGCTTGGAGCGTGTGTGTGGCGTAATAAAGCATCGGGGTTGGTCCGCAACCAAGATCGAGAACATCAGCGCCGCTTTCAATAAAAGCTTTGGTCATAATTGCGTGTAATTTGGGCGAAGAATGACGTCCGTCATAGGCCAAGCAAATTGTTGGTGCGTGAGTTTTTGCATGGGTTTGTACGTATGATGCAAAGGCGCGGCCAATCTTATAGGCGGCATCATCGGTTAGGGCTTCATCCACAATGCCGCGAATATCGTAAGCGCGAAAAAGAGAGGAATTTATATCAGTCATTTATTTGCTCGCTAAAGAAGATGCAGAAGAAAAAGGTTTTTTATTAGGCATGCGGCTTAAGATTGGGTCAATCAGGCAGTTTGGTAGGGCAGCCATAAGACGCACCGCAAAAGAAAATGGAAAAGGAAAGCTAATTAAGGCGGAATTTTTTTCTAGTTTGCGTTTGATATAAAGCGCTGCATCTTTTGCAGGAAGCAAAAAAGGCATCGGAAAATCATTCACATCAGTCATTGGTGTTTGAATATATCCAGGAGTAATAACGCTAAGTTGGATTCCTGATTTTTTTAGCAATGGCCGCAATCCTTCGCCGTAGGCTCTAACTGCGGCTTTGCTGGCGCTGTAAGATGGGCAATTGGGCAATCCACGAAAACCAGCAAGGGAACTTATCAGCGCAATTTGTCCGCATCCGCGCTTATAAAAATAGGGCAGAATTGGGTGAATAGTATTGAGTGTGCCAAATAAATTCGTGGCAAAAATCATTTCGCTTTGCGTGGCTGATTCTGGCTCGCTTCCTGATGTTCCAGCAGAGATTCCTGCATTGGCGATAACTAAATCGATGGCGTGTTCTGTTGTAATTACCGCAATCCAATCAGAAAAAGATTTTTGATCGCAAATATCTAAGTTGTGGAAGAAAACTTCTGCGCCTTTTGCGCGACAAATTTGAGCGCTTTTTTCTAAGCGTTCGTGATTGCGCGCGGTTAGAAATAAGGTGATTCCAGCTGCAGCATAAATTTCTGCAAGCGCTGCGCCTAAGCCACTGCTTGCACCAGTTATAAGAATATTTTTGGGTTTGTTGATGGCCATTTTATACACAATAATCGAGAACGTGATTTGCTCTAGAAACGTCTGAAAGCTTTGTGTTATCAAGGATTCCACTGGTGCTGTTTCGCACTTGTAGAAAAACATGACGAATCGCACAATTGGCTTCATCGCGACAATCTTCGCAGCGTTGATAGGCAGTTTTGCTGACGCAAGGAAGCAGTGCTAATGGGCCATCGATAACGCGCAAAATATCACCAAAAGTTATGTCTTGCGGAGGTTTGGCGAGTTGATAGCCACCATGCGTGCCGCGATAGCTTTTTACCAAATTAGCATTTTTTAATTGCTGTAAAATTGCATCAAGAAATTTTTTGGGCAAGCCCTCCTGTGCAGCCATTTCTGCGCATTGCAGGGGTTTGTTTTGTGATTCTGTAGCAAGAAGAAGCATCGCTTTTAGTGCGTAGCGTGATTTCTGCGATAGCATAATAACCTTATATTTTGTTTAGTGATTAGCGGTATATCATAGCTTCATATATGCAAAATAGCCTTTTTGCTGGTTTCTTCATTTTTTTTTCTGATGATGCAGCGCAAATTTATAAGATTCATAGAGGAAAATATGAAGTCGTATGGTTTATGGATTGATGGTAATTGGCGCAAATCTAGCTCTATGGAATGGTTTGCGGTTGAGAATCCTGCAAACGGAGAAAAAATAGCGGAAGTTTCTAGCGCCAATGCTGAAGATGTGGAGTTGGCTGTTTCTGCGGCTTATCGGGCCTTCTTGCAATGGAGGAAATTAACAGCGCGTGTGCGTGCGGATTTTTTGCGGCGCTGGTATGAATTAATTATAGAAGCTGGAAATGAACTCGCTGCTTTGATTACCAAAGAGCAGGGCAAGCCTTTTCAAGAAGCTCAGGCAGAAATAAAATATGCGGCTTCTTTCCTGCAGTGGTTTTCTGAAGAAGCGCCGCGCGTTTATGGTCAGGTGATTCCTTCGCCGTGGGATGATGAAAAAATCTATACGCTGAAAGAGCCAGTTGGTGTGGCTTTGCTGATTACGCCGTGGAATTTCCCTGCAGCGATGATTACGAGAAAAGCTGGTGCTGCTTTGGCAGCTGGTTGTGCGGTGATTATAAAACCTGCATCTGATACGCCACTTACGGCTCTGCGGTTGGCTGAGCTTGCTTCTGTGGCTGGAATTCCTGCTGGTGTTGTAAATGTTGTAACTGGTGATGCAGAAAAAATTACAAAAATTTGCATGGACGATGAGCGAATTAGAAAAGTTAGTTTCACTGGTTCAACAGCAATTGGCAAAAAATTGATGCAGCAGGCGGCTAAAACTATGAAGCGCTTGTCGCTGGAATTGGGAGGAAATGCGCCTTTCATCGTTTGCGAAGATGCGAATATCGATGCAGCATTAGAAGGTTTGATGCGTAGTAAATTCCGCAATGCTGGTCAGACTTGCATTGCAGCGAATCGGGTTTTGTTGCATGAAAAAATTCAACAACAATTTGTCGAAAAATTATTAGCGAAAATTTCAGCGTTAAAAATCGGTAATGGCGAAGATGGAAACACCGATATTGGTCCGTTGATTAACGCGAAAGCGGTAATGCGCGTTGCTGGAGGAATTGAATCCGCAATAAATTTAGGCGCAAAATGCATAATTGGTGGCGAGAGAAATTCTGCAGGTGCGAATTTTTTCACACCAACTATTTTGCTTGATATGCCAATAGAGGCAAATTTTTGGCAGGAAGAAATTTTTGCTCCGATTGTAGCGATAAAATCTTTTTCAAGCGATGAAGAGGCGCTGATTCTGGCTAATAATCAGGCTTACGGCTTGGCTAGTTATTGTTATACAGTAACAAATTCACGCATGGAGAGTTATATAAAAAATCTCGATTTTGGCATGGTGGCAATGAATAGCGGTGTGCTTTCAACCTCGGTTGCGCCTTTTGGTGGACGCAAAGAATCAGGCTTTGGCCGCGAGGGCGGGAGTGAAGGAATCGCAGAATATTTGGATGTGAAAATGATACATTTGGGAGTGGTGTAGTGCAGAATTTTTCTCCTTCATGGTATCAGGAAAATTTCCAATATCTTTGGTATCCATACGCGCAAATGCAAACGATGATGCCGCCATTGCCAGTAGTTTCTGCGCAAGGCGTGCGGATTAATCTAGGCGATGGTAGAAGTTTAATTGACGGAATTTCTTCGTGGTGGAGCGTTTGTCACGGTTATCAGCATCCGCATATTGTCGAAGAAATGCAGAAGCAATTGGGTAAGATTTCGCATGTGATGTTTGCAGGAATTGCGCATGAGGGCGCTTATATTTTGGCGCAGCGTTTGTGTAAATTAGCGCGGCTTGAGAAAATATTTTTTACTGATTCAGGTTCAACTGCGATTGAAACAGCGATGAAAATTGCGGTGCAATATTGGCGCAATAATGGGCATAAATATCGCAATAAATTTGTCTGTTTTCAGAATGGCTATCATGGCGACACAATGGGCGCGATGTCGCTTTCTGATCAAACTGGCGGTTTGTATAAATTTGCGCATGCTTATATGCCTGAGCAATATTCAATTCCAATTCCTGCTGATGAATATGCATTTGCAGAATTTGATAGTTTGTTAGCAGCGATGGCGCGCAGTGTTGCAGCTGTAGTGATTGAGCCGTTGGTGCAGGGCGCAGGTGGAATGCGTTTTCACACGGCTGATGTTTTAGCGGAAATTTCACGCATCACAAAAAAACATGGTTTGCTTTTAATTGCTGATGAAGTGATGACGGGTTTTTATCGCACGGGAAATTTATTCGCCCATCAAGAAGCAGGAATTCTGCCAGATATTTTATGTGTGGGTAAGGCGCTAACGGGCGGAATGATTGGCATGGCGGCAGCGCTCACAACGCAGCAAGTTTATGATGCTTTCTTAGGTGAATCATTAGATTTGGCGCTGATGAGTGGTCCAACTTTTATGGCGAATCCGTTGGCTTGTGCTGCTGCTAATGCATCGCTTGATTTATTCGAGCGCGAGCCACGCAGCAAACAAGTCGAGAAAATAGAAAAAATTCTGCACGAAGAATTATCACCATGTTTGCAATATAAAAATATCATCGATGTGCGGGTGAAAGGCGCAATTGCTGTGGTGCAATGCGAAGGTCTCAACTGGCAGAAAATCCAAGCTTTGCGTGCTAAAGCGCAAGAGCTCGGCGTTTGGTTGCGGCCATTTTCTGATGTGATTTATGTGATGCCGCCATTTGTAATTAGTGAAGAAGATCTGCGTTTATTATGTGGAGTGGTGCGAGAGTTAGCTAGTGGTGTTTGAGCGGCAAGAACCACTAGCTAGCATTGTTATAAAGTAGCATTGTTATTTTGTAACAAGTATATGTGAGAAAGCATTGACAACAGCGGCGATACGCACTGCAGATTGCGAACCGATTTTGCTAATTCCTGCTTTTCCGACTTCATGTAAATGAGCTTCCATGCACATTCCGCAGCCATTTATCGCAGAAACAGCCAGACTCATAAGTTCAAAATCAACTTTGGCAATTTGTGGATTGCCAATAATATTCATGCGCAATTTGGCTGGTAGCGATTTAATTTCGGCATCATTTGATAAATGCACGAAGCGATAATAAACATTGTTCATCGCCATAATTGCAGCAGCAGCGCGCGCAGCATTTATATATTCCGCCGATAAAACGCTGCTTAAATCATTTTCTAATGCGGTAATTAAAACGGAGTTTTTTGTCGCATAGGCTGAGGCGAGAAAAATTCCTAGACGTTGTTCATCGCTTAAATCTGGCGCACCATCTGCATTTACGAGTGTGCCTAAATTCAGGCGAATATCTTTGGCGTAATCTGGCAGAGAGTCACGCAATTGTTCAAGATGTGAAAGAATGTTGCTCATAAAATCCTCGTTTTTTTAAATTGGGCGGCGTCTTGTAGTTATTCAGGAAATACTATGACGCCGCCCGTTTTTGCTTATGAAATTTTGATGGTGTCTTCGCCTTTTTGCCAGTTGCACGGGCAGAGCTCATCGGTTTGTAAGGCATCAAGGACACGCAAAACTTCGCGCACATTGCGGCCAACATTTAGATCGGTAACCATGACGAATCTGATTATTCCTTCAGGATCGATGATAAAAGTTGCGCGCTGGGCTACGCCTTCTTGTGGATCGAGAATGCCAAGTGCGGTTGATAATTCGCGTTTAACATCAGCAAGCATCGGGAAGGGTAGATCATGCAAATCTTTGTGGTTTTGTCGCCAAGCCAGATGCACAAATTCTGAATCGGTGCTGGCGCCATAAACAACTGTGTCGCGGTCGGAAAATTCGCGCGATAATTTGCCAAATTCGGCAATTTCAGTCGGGCAAACGAAGGTAAAATCTTTCGGCCAGAAAAATAAAACCAGCCATTTTCCGCGAGAGTTTTCTTGAGTGATTTCAGTAAAAGCATTTTTAATATCGGTTGAAATAGTTGCTTTTACGCGAAAATCAGGAAGTTTTTGACCGACGCTTAACATTTTTTTCTCCTTAGTTTTTGATTAAAGTTAGGCTTTGAGAGAAGAGTTTTTCTTGAGAAGTTTTCTGCACTCACATTGGGCTTCTTTAGAAATTGTCTTGCTTTCAGCAGCAAGCTGCATCTGACAAAACAACAGCCAGGAATCGATATCGTGAGACATATAGATTCTCCTTGAGGGTTTAAATTTAAGTAGATGCAATATGCGCCAAAATTTTCTATTGATAAAATATATTGTTTAAAAGGTTATAATTGAGAAAATCGAATTATGAATTTGCGTGATCTTGAATATATTTTGGCGATTGCAGAGTTTAAAAACATGGCAAAAGCCGCAGAAAACTGCAATGTAAGCCAATCAACATTAAGTATTCAGTTGAAAAAACTTGAAGGAGAATTGGGCGTTGTTTTATTCGAGCGCAATAATAAACGGGTGATTTTATCGCAAGAAGGTTTGGCGATATTGCCTTATGCAGAGGAAATAATTCGTAATGCGAAAGCCATGCGAATTAAGGCAAAGTCGTTGCGCGCCCCTGAGTCTCTGCCGCTTAAGATTGGTGCTTTTCCTACGCTTGCGCCTTATTGGTTTCCAAAATTTGTGCGCCAAATTCGAAAGAATTTTCCGCATTTGCAATTGATATTGATTGAAGAAAAAACCGATTCTTTGTTGGAAAAACTACATGCGGGAGAAATAGATTGCGCGGCGTTGGCTTATCCTGTTGAGGGCAAAGATTTGGCTTATAAAAAAATATTTAAAGAGCCGTTTTTCTTGGCGATTTCTAATAATCATGATTTGGCGAAGCGTAAATTTATTCGTCCAGAAGAAATCGCTGATGAAGAAATTTTGCTTCTGGATGAGGGGCATTGTTTGCGCGGGCAAGCGCTGGATTTTTGTTTGCGCGTGCAGTTGCGCGAAGCACAGAATTACCGCGCCACAAGCTTAGAAACTTTGCGGAATATGGTGCGTGCAGGTTCTGGAATGACGATTATTCCTGAATGTGCAGTTCCAGGAAAAGATTATGGAATTAGTTATATTCCATTCAAAAAGCCTGAACCTGGTAGAACCATTGCAATTTACTGGCGCAATATGAATCCGCGCGCAGATTGGATCAAAAAATTGGCGGATTCTTTGGAAGATAAAAAATGATTAGCCGATCATGTCTTCAGGCCTTACCCATTGATCAAATTGTTCGGCAGTTAAAAGCCCCAAAGCGAGAGCAGCAGCCTTTAGTGTGGTGCCTTCTTTGTGAGCATGTTTGGCAATTTTTGCGGCGTTGTCATAGCCAATATATGGATTGAGCGCGGTGACCAACATTAAAGATTGTTCAAGCAATTGCTTGATGCGCGCTTCATTAGCTTCAATTCCAACTAAGCAATTATCAATAAAACTGTTGATGCCATCAGACAGCAAATTGATTGACTCAATGACATTGCGAATAATCATTGGGCGAAACACATTTAACTCAAAATGCCCTTGCATTCCGCCAGTTGTAACTGCCACATTATTTCCAATCACTTGGCAAGCAATCATAGTTAATGCTTCGCACTGAGTTGGGTTGACTTTTCCAGGCATTATTGAAGATCCGGGTTCGTTTTCTGGCAGTGAAATTTCTCCCAAGCCAGAGCGCGGACCGCTGGCAAGGAAGCGGATGTCGTTGGCAATTTTCATTATTGAATTGGCAAGAGTATTTAATGCGCCAGAAAAATGAACTAAGGAATCGCAAGTTGCTAGAGCTTCAAATTTATTCCAAGCCGTTTCAAAGCCTTTTTTATCAAATTGTGCTTTAAAATTTGCAAAATCCCAATTCTTGTCCATTGATGAAAAATCATTCCATATTGCGCTGATTTTATTTCTAACATCACTTATTTTTGAAACTTTATCGGCAAAAATTTTAGCAAATTCTTTATGGCAATTTAATCCTGTTCCAACCGCTGTGCCGCCTTGAGCGAGAAATAATATTCCGTCAATAGAATCACTAACTCTAATTATTGAAGAGAAAATTTGATAACGGTAAGCTGAAAATTCCTGACCCAGAGTTACAGGAGTTGCGTCTTGAGTGTGGGTTCTGCCAATTTTAATAATATGCTCAAATTTAATCGCCTTTTCATTTAGAGCTTTATAAAACTTCATTAATGACGGAAGCAATTTATCATAAATTCCAAGCACCGTTGCAATGTGCATCGCAGTTGGAAAAGTGTCATTCGAGCTTTGTCCTAAATTGACGTGATCATTGGGATGAACTGGAGATTTGCCGCCTTTCTCGCCAGTTGCTTTTTCGTTAGCAACCGAAGCAATCACTTCATTAACATTCATATTGGTTTGAGTGCCAGAGCCAGTTTGCCAAACCACCAATGGAAAATGATGAGCATAAAAATTTTCAAAATCAGCCAGAATAAAATCAACTGCCGCAACAATTTTATCGGCAATATCGGCGGAGAATTTTTTAAATTCAGTTGAGCTTGGGTCTTGCTGCATCAATTCTTTATTGGTGAGTGCCGCCGCTTTTTTAATATAAAGCATTGCGCGGATGACTTCCCTCGGCATTTTGTGTCCAGCGTTATCAGTTTGAATCGGAAAATTTTGAACCGAACGCTGAGTTTGCGCGCCGTAATAACGATCTGCAGCGACAGCAATTTCACCAAAACTATCAGTTTCAATACGTGTTTTCATAGGTTTAGAGACCATTTTAGATAAAAAATTGTGGATTTTTGAGGATGCTTTTGCAGTAGAGAAAAATTCGCAACTACAAATTTTTTAAAAATAGCGGCGCGCCTGTTACCATCTTTCTTGCGGAAGAGCAAATCTCTCTTTTCTGCAGGAGTGCTTTTATCTGAAACCTGCAAAAGATCAGTTTTATAAAAATCTAGATGCGATTTCCTTGAATGATAATCACATCAGATTCAGCTTTTACTGAGAGAGCCAAACCAGCGCGATGGGCCAAAAAGACGGCCAAATAACCGTGCACATTGCGTGAGGTTACAAGGTTGGTAAGTTCAGCAGAAGGCTGCTCTAGAATTTGCGCCATGACGGGATCGTATTTCACCTGTTTGCCGCGTCCAGTTATTTTAAGTGGCTGCAGCCCATCATCATCTGGCCATTGTAAGGTTATTTCTCCGCCATGAATTAAGGCATCGGAGACACAAAGCATCAGATTCAAAACTGATTGACAAAAAGCAGAGTTAGTAAGAATTGCACCAGCCTCTAAAATGCTTGGAAGTGGCTGTAGATTTGCTTTTCGTTGAATGAGTAGAGCGCGTGCGTAGCCTTCTAAAATTTCCCATTGTGTCTCACCAACTTCGTGAACCATGCCTAATGCTTGGCGATAAAATAGCAGCCTGTCTACTGCTTCTTTAGCGCTGCTCTCTACTAGGCCAATGGCTGAATCCATGGCGATGCCGTCGTTTTCGCGCCAGAATTCAACGCCATTATTTACTGCTCCCAGAGGGCCAGCTAAATCGTGACAAAGCCTTGTTGAAACCATTTGCGCTAGCTTTATTTCGTTGTCGCTCATGTGAAATACCTTGCTTGAAAACTAAATAAATAAGGAAAGCTAGAGAAGCTTCCCTTTGGAAAAGATTGCGTCGCAAATGGCTTATTTGCTGATTTTTTAAATCAATAGAACTAACGGAGAGAAACGACTTTATTTTTTACAGCTTTTTCTGATTTTTTATCATCAGTTGGATTGTCGTCATCTTCATCAGGCTTGCTTGAGGCGTTATTTACCAAGCGTTCGCCATCTTCTTTTAGCATGTAACCCCGCCCCCAGACGGTTTCTACGTAATTAATTCCGCCAGTTGCTGTGGCAAGTTTTTTGCGGAGTTTGCAAATAAATACGTCGATGATTTTTAAATCAGGTTCGTCAATTCCACCATAAAGATGATTCAAAAACATTTCTTTGGTTAGAATTGCGCCGCGTCGTAGTGCGATAAGTTCGAAAATTCCATATTCCTTGCTGGTTAGATGAACGGTTTTGCCGTTTGCTTCAACCGAACGAGATTCCATGTTAAGAACAAGATGTTCGCCAATATGAATGTTTGAATCGGAATGACCTTTCGAACGCCTTACAATTGCTTGAATGCGCGCTAGTAGCTCGCCGCGATTAAAAGGTTTGGTGAGATAATCATCGGCACCAAAGCCCAAGCCTTTTATTTTTTGATCAACACCTGAGAGCCCAGAAAGAATCAAAATCGGAATCTTCACTTTTGCAGAGCGCAAACGCAGTAAAACTTCATAGCCGTCAATGTCTGGAAGCATTAAATCGAGAATGATTATGTCGTAATCATAGAGTTTTCCTATCTCAAGGCCCTCTTCCCCGAGGCGTGCTGAATCACAAACTATTCCTTCTGATGCCAGAGCTAGCTCTATTGAACGCGCCGTAGCTGAGTCATCTTCTACCAGGAGAACACGCATATTCTGTACCTTTCAGAGGGTTAGGAAGTGGCATTCTGCCCAACCTTAAAAAGGAAAGCAAGCAGAGATTGCCGCTTCTTTGTAAAAAACCACTTTGCGAGCAGCTCACAAACCGCTAGAAACCTCACTCAATTTGGATATATATGCTAGATGAAGTTTAAGCAGCGCGAAAATATCGACAGGCAGTTAATGTGCGCAAAGCTTGGTAAATCCAGGCTTTCAAGGTATGAAAAGACTTAAATCTGGTTTCAAGATAAGGGGCTGCTAATGACAATTTCTGCCGAACTGAAAGTGCGCCAACATATAACTCGGGGCCGATTTTTTCTTCTGCAATTGCTGCCGCCAATCGCGGCAATCGCAATTATAGCAGCGGAATCACATATTCCGCTTCCTCCAGCTATGACTCGCGTCCTTGCCATAATGATGTGGATGATTGTTTGGTGGTTGTCGGAAATTATTCCGCTTGGCGTGACGGCGCTATTGCCGATTCTGTGTTTTCCGCTTTTAGGAATAATGGATTTGCGTACGGCGACTTCAGCTTATGGTGATCCGATAGTGTTCTTGTTCATGGGTGGAATGATTCTAGCGATGGCCTTAGAAAAATGGCAGCTGCATCGGCGCTTGTCGTTATATATTCTGCGCTTCACAGGGCATAGTCCGCGAGGAATTTTGCTGGGCTTTATGGTGGCGACTGCGTTTATAAGCCTGTGGATTAGTAATACGGCGACAACTTTGATGATGTTGCCTTTGGTACTTTCAGTTTTGCGCGCTATTGGGCAAGAAGATATTGGCGATAAAAATTCTAGTCTGCGTCCGTTTGCAGTGGCGCTTTTGCTTGGCGTTGCTTACGCATCGAGCATAGGCGGAATGGGCACTTTAATTGGTACTCCGACCAATGCAGTTTTTGCTTCATATTCTGCGCGTTACAATAATATCGGCATTAATTTTGGCGAATGGATGATTAATATCATTCCGCTGGTTCTGATTTTATTCATTGTGACATGGTTTTTGCTTGGAGCAAGATTGCGTCGCATTGATAATGATGCGTTTAAAAATGCTCTGGAGAAACTGTCTTCTGAACGCCGCTCTCTTGGTAAGATTGGGCCAGATGAGAAAAAAATGCTGTTAGTTTTTTTTATAACTGCATTTCTTTGGATGTTTCACAATCCGATCACGGGCTATCTGAATTTGCCAGCGCTTTCTGATACAGCAATTGCTGTTGCTGCAGCGATATCGTTGTTTTTTATTCCAGCAAGAGATAGCAAGTCGCAATTTTTGTTGGAATGGCATGATATTCAGCGCATGCCGTGGAATATTTTATTGTTATTTGGTGGCGGTTTGTGTTTGGCAAGTGCGCTTGAATCAAGCGGAACCCTGCAATGGTTAGGCAATAATTTTCTGAGTGATTTACAAGCTTGGCATCCTTTAATGGCAATGCTTGCTGTGACGCTGTTGGTTACTTTTTTGAGCGAAATAATGAGCAATGTTGCGTTGATCACGATTTTGCTGCCGATGCTGCATGCGATTTCAATTGCTTCGGACATTCCGTTTTTTGTGATTGCGGTGCCAGCGACATTAGCGGCAAGCTGTGGATTTATGCTGCCGATGGCGACTCCGCCAAATGCGATTGTGTTCTCAAGCGGTAGCATCAGAATTCATGAAATGATGCGTTCAGGATTGGCGCTTAATCTTGTCGCTTCTCTGATTATCGCGCTTTACATGCAGTTGCCATTCTTAAAGCAGTTTCTAGAGCCATGAGCAGCGCGCTGCTAGTAAAGACAAAAGAGGCTTTAAAAACTATTCGTCCGAATCAATGGTATGGCGAAGTTTCTTCTGTGCGCGGCCTTTTGATTGAATGTCAGGGCGCGCAGAATTTAGTTCATATTGGTACGCGTTGCCAAATTCATACTCGCACAGCGCAAAAAATTCTGGCTGAAGTAATCGGTTTGCAGAGCGATAAGGCATTGATTTTGCCGTTTACTGATCCTGAGGGAATAGGCCTTGGTTGTCGTGTCGATATTTTGCCTGAGGAAGATTCTCTCTATCCATGTGATGCTTGGATTGGTCGTGTTTTGAATGCTTTGGGTAAGCCACTTGATGATGATCGGCCTTTGGAGCAAGGGGCTGAGGCTTATAGTTTGCGAGCTTCTCCGCCGCCTGCTTATCAGCGCAGACGCGTGAATGGAAAATTAGAATTGGGCGTGCGGGCGCTGAATAGTTTTTTGACCTGTTGCCGTGGTCAAAGAATGGGAATTTTTGCTGGTTCTGGTGTCGGAAAATCGATGCTAATTTCAATGCTGGCAAAATATTCTGGTGCTGATGTTAATGTGATCGGCTTGGTTGGTGAGCGCGGGCGCGAAGTGCAGGAATTTATCGAAGATTATTTAGGGCCAGAAGGTTGCAAGCGCTCAGTCGTAGTGGTGGCAACTGGAGATGAATCGGCGCTAATGCGTAGACAAGCAGCCTATACAACGCTTACCATTGCTGAATATTTTCGCAATCAAGGAAAAGATGTTTTGTGCTTTGTTGATAGTGTAACGCGTGTGGCGATGGCGCAGCGGGAAATAGGCTTGGCATCAGGTGAGCCACCAACAACAAAAGGCTATACGCCAACGGTTTTTTCAGAATTACCAAAATTGTTGGAGCGCGCTGGTCCAGGCACAGAAAATCAAGGAAATATAACCGGCTTTTTTAGCGTTTTGGTCGAGGGTGATGATCATAACGAACCAATCGCAGATACTGTGCGCGGAATTTTGGATGGCCATATTGTGCTCGACCGCAATATCGCTGAACGCGGTCGTTTCCCAGCGATTAATATTCTGAAAAGCATTTCACGGACGATGCCGAATTGCAATTCAGCGGAGGAAAATCAGCTGATTTCGCGCGCGCGCTTGCTGATGGCTACTTACAGCAATATGGAAGAGTTGATTCGACTTGGTGCCTATAAAAAAGGTAGTGATGCGCAAGTTGATGAAGCAATAAAATATCGCGATGCGCTGGAGGAATTTCTGCGCCAAGCGCCAAATGAGCATGTAACGCTTGCAGATAGCTATGCTGATTTAGCTAAGGTTCTGGCAGCTTAGTGATATTGCTCATGATTGCCTTGATCGGCAATTCACGCTTTGCTTAGCAGTGAAAATTTCTTTTTGCCTTTTCAGAATAAGGCGCTATGGCCATTTGGAGTTTATATTTTAAAGCAGAATTTAGGAATTATGCGGAGAGCAACTTGTGAATAAGCCAGATAAAACTAAAAAAATAAAACCAGCAGAATTGATGAATTCAGAGACATTAAAAAAATTGATTGAAGCCGAGCTAGATGACGCAAAAGCTGAGGAAATCACAGTTATTGATCTCGCAGGGAAAACCGATATTGCCGATTATATGATCGTTGCATCGGGGCGCTCTGATCGCCATGTTGCAGCAATCGCGGATCGTGTGGCGGAGGCGCTCAAAAAAGCAGGTTGCCAAGATTTATCAGTTGAAGGAAAAGAAAAAGCTGATTGGGTGTTGGTTGATGCGATCGATGTAATCGTGCATTTATTCAGGCAAGAGGTGCGTGAATATTATAATCTGGAGAAAATGTGGGCGGCGCCAATGCGCTGATACTCACAGAAATAGAGCTTCTTGGTGGTTTTAATTCTTTGTATTTTTTAGCAAAAAGCTTGTTTGATTGCGTGGCTGCGCTTCGTCTAATCTAAGGTCTGACCTTGAATTAGGCAGATAGATGGTGACTACAAACCATGCGTGCGCCTTCTTAAAAAGCTTGCAGTTCGTCGTTATAGTTAAAAATATGCAATGGCATTTAACCAGTTAAATGCCTGAAGACATCTTCTAGATCTGGCTCTTTGGTTGAAAGATCGCGGATGGTTAGGTGCGATTGATTGATAGCATCAAGAATTTTATTCGGCGTGACCTGGCTGCGTTGATAAGCAAAAACGATAGTTCCGTTTTCCTGTAGGCTTGGGCTAAATTGCTGCAGATTTTCTGGCACTGCAGATAGTGGCTCGGCAAAAGTGATAGTTAGTGTTTTGTGATCAAGCAATTGCATGAGATTTTTTTTACTATCGTTGGCGATAATTTTCCCGTGATTGATAACAGCTATGTGATCGCAAAGTGCTTCTGCTTCTTCCAGATAATGAGTGGTAAGTAAAATTGTGGTGCCACGGCGATTTAATTCGCGCACATAATCCCAAAGCTGCGTGCGGAGTTCAACATCAACGCCTGCTGTTGGTTCGTCGAGAATTAGAACTTCTGGCGTATGTACTAATGCTTTTGCGACTAGCAATCTGCGTCGCATTCCGCCTGAGAGCGAGCGCGCGGGCGAGAAGGCTTTCTCCTTCAGTCCGAGTGCCTCGATAATTTCCATCGAGCGGCGTTTTTCTTTTGGTACGCCGTAAAAACCAGCGGTGTTTTCCAGAACTTCATAAGCAGGAAAAAATGGATCAAGAATTAGCTCTTGTGGAACTACGCCAAGAGCGCGGCGTGCAGCGCGCATATCGCGCTCGATATCAAAGCCACAGACTTCAGCCGAGCCAGAAGTTTTCAAAACTATGCCAGAAATTATGTTGATCAGCGTTGATTTTCCTGCGCCATTCGGCCCAAGTAGTGCGAAAAATGCGCCGCGCGGAACGGTCAATGAGACATCAGACAATGCCGTTTTTTCTGTACCAGTTTTCGTGCGATAAGTTTTACATAAATTTTTTATCGACAGGGCTGGAGATGATTTATCAAGCATGAGGCTGAATATTTTTTGCAGTTAGAAGCGCTTGCAGCTCCCCGTTTTCATACATTTCACGAGCAATATCGCAGCCGCCGATAAATTCGCCTTTGATGTAGAGCTGCGGCAGAGTTGGCCAATCGCTGAAGGATTTAACGGCATTGCGGAGCTCTTGGTCTTTCAAAATATCGATGCCTTTGAAGCCAACTTTTAAATTTTTTAGAATGCTGCAAACCGTTGCAGAAAATCCGCACATCGGTGCAGAAGGCGAGCCTTTCATGAATAAAACAATATCGTTGTTTCGGATTTCATGGCGAATAGAGTCGAAAAGTGGGTTTGTATCAGGCATTTTTTTCTCTTTTATTTTTCGTGAGTTTGTAATTGCAAAGCATGGAGAGCGCCGCCCATATTTCCCTGCAAGGCTTGGTAAACCATTTTATGTTGTAAAACGCGGCTTTTTCCGCTGAAAGCAGAGCTGATAATTTTCACCGACCAGTGATCATCATCGCCAGCTAAGTCTGTAATGGTAATATCGGCGTCAGGAAAAGCGCTTTTTATAAATGATTCAAGCTGTTCTTTTGCCATAGGCATGGCGGATTCTCCAGTTTTTTTGCGTGTAGATCGCAGTTCGCTTAGCATGCAAGACTTACAAAAGTAAAGAAAATTTTCCTTTTTAAGTAAGTCATTGATCGAGTAGACTGACCGCCCCCTTCGCTTGGGGCTTATAAATAATTGGAGAAATTATGCAAAAAGCGGCGATAAATCTCGCAAATGCCCATTGCGTTGTGATTAAAATTGGCTCCGCCCTTGTGGTTGATCAACAAAGCGGGAATGCCAGAATTTCTTGGCTGCGCTCACTTGTTGAAGATGTTGTGGCTTTGCGCGCGCTTGGAATTCGCGTGGTGATTGTAAGCTCTGGTGCGGTGGCGTTGGGCCGTAAATATATTCCGATTCAGCGTGCGGTGATGCGCTTGGAGGAAAAACAAGCAGCGGCGGCTTGCGGGCAAATCGAGCTGGTGCGCTATTATCGTAGGATGTTTGCGCCGCATGGAGTTCACGCGGCGCAAATTTTGCTAACTTTGCGTGATTCGGAAGATCGTCGTCGTTATTTGAATGCGCGCAATACGCTGCAAACTTTGCTGAATGCAAATATCGTTCCTGTGATTAATGAAAATGATACTGTCGCAACAACCGAGCTGCGCTTTGGTGATAATGATCGCTTGGCGGCGCGTGTGGCGCAAATGGTTGGCGCGGATGTGCTGGTTTTATTGTCAGATATTGATGGGCTGTATAGCGCGAATCCCAAGCTTTATCCTGATGCGGTGCATCTTCCTATTGTGCATGAAATTTCTCCTGAAATAGAAGCAATGGCTGGTAATTCGATTTCGAATATGAGCTCTGGTGGAATGGTGACAAAAATAGAAGCAGCAAAAATTGCGATGATGAGCGGCTGTTATATGGCGATTTTGAAAGGCAAGCGTCGCAATCCTTTGCAGGCATTATTAGAAGAGCGCGCAAAAGTAACTTGGTTTACTCCGCAGGAATCTCCCGCAAATGCCCGTAAAACCTGGATTGCAAGCATGTTGCAAAGTAAGGGAGAATTAATTGTTGATGATGGCGCTTTGCGCGCACTGCGCACGGGAAAAAGTTTGTTGCCAGCTGGCGTGGTTGATATTCGTGGAAAGTTTGATCGCGGTGATCCAGTGATAATTCGTGATTGCCGAATGAAAGATATTGGGCGCGGCTTGGTCGCTTATGCAAGCGAAGATGCGGAATTAATCAAAGGTCATCATAGTCGCGAGATCGAGAATATCGTTGGTTTTTCTGGTCGTGATGAGTTGGTTCATCGTGACGATATGGTTTTGTGGGATGTAAAAGAATGAGTACGCAAAAAATAATGGATGAATTGGTAATGCGCGCGCGCGCTGCTGCGTTGGTTCTGGCGCAAGCTTCAGATATCCAGAAAAACCGTGCGATATGTGCAGCAGCAACGCAAATTCGTTTGCAAGAAGCTGAAATTCTAGCCGCAAATTCTGCCGATATTGCCAGTGCAGAAAATCTTTCTGCGGCGATGCTTGATCGCTTAAAGCTGAACTCAGCGCGTGTTGATGCGATGGCTGCGGCGCTGGAGTCGATTGCTGGCCTTGCTGATCCAGTTGGAAAAATATTATCGGAATGGAAGCGGCCAAATGGCTTGCAAATAGCGCGTATTAGCGTTCCTCTTGGCGTGGTTGGAATTATTTATGAATCGCGCCCAAATGTTACAGCTGATGCGAGTGGATTATGTTTGAAATCAGGAAATGCTGTGATTTTGCGCGGCGGTTCTGAAAGTTCTGCGACTTCAGCGGTAATTGCAAAATGTATTCGCGCGGGATTGCGCATTGCAAATTTACCAGAAGATGCGGTGCAAATTGTGCCAACGAAGGATCGCGAAGCGGTAGGTTTTATGCTTTCTATGGCGGGAAAAATTGATGTTATTATTCCGCGCGGTGGAAAAAATTTATGTGAGCGCGTGCAGAATGAAAGTCGCGTGCCAACGCTTTTGCATTTGGAAGGAAACTGCCATACCTACATTCACACAAGTGCAGATTTTAAAATGGCGGAAGAAATTTTATTGAATGCAAAAATGCGGCGTACAGGCATTTGTGGCGCGACCGAATCGCTTTTGATTGATCGTGAAATTGCTGCAGAAATTTTGCCGAAATTAGTTGCGGTTTTATCAGAAAAAAACTGTGAAATTCGCGGTGATGCTGATTCAATTAATATTGATGCGCGCATAAAACCTGCAACAGAAGATGATTGGCGGGCTGAATATTTATCGGCGATTTTATCGGTAAAAATTATCGATGGTTTAGAAGAAGCAGTTGCTTGGATAAATAATTATGGCTCGCATCACACTGATGCAATTATTGCTTCTGCGCCAAAAGCGGCGGAATATTTTTTGGCAAATGTTGATAGCGCCATTGTGATGCATAATGCTTCAACGCAATTTGCCGATGGTGGAGAATTTGGCTTGGGTGCTGAAATCGGCATTGCAACTGGGCGCTTGCATGCGCGTGGCCCTGTTGGTGCGGAGCAGCTGGTTACTTACAAATATCTTGTACATGGAAATGGGCAAATTCGCCCTCTAGCTTAGAGGATAAAATGCAGACTCTGCGCTCTTTTCGTAACTTGTCGCGTTACAAAAAAATGCGCATTGGTTTGTTAGGAGGTTCTTTTAATCCGCCACATGCGGGGCATTTTTTTATCAGCAAACAAGCGCAGAAAAAAATGCAGCTAGATAGAATTTGGTGGGTTGTTTCGCCGCAGAATCCTTTGAAATCTTCTGAAAACATGGCTGATTTTTCTGCAAGAGAAGCTGCTTGTTCGCAGTTTATGCGGAATCGAAAAATCGAATTATGCACGCTGGAAGCTTTGCTATCTGCTCCTTACACGACGCATAAGTTTATTGATAAACTAAAAAAACATTGCGTCGATGTAGAATTTTTTTGGATCATCGGTAGCGATAATTTGGAGCAGCTGCAGCGATGGTTTCGCTGGAAAAATTTAAGCGAAAAAATTGATTTCATAATTTTTGATCGCGGTAAATCATGGCACCGCTCTGTTAGAAGCAAGAGCAATATTTGTTTGCGCAAAAGAAGCAAAAAATTATTTTTCATGCATGGGAAAAAACATCAGGCATCATCGAGTTTGATTAGGGATAAAATCGGCTTTAGAAAAAAATTATAGATAGGGTTTTACAAGTGATCAGTGATTATACGGCTAAATATTTTGCACATGAGTTAACAAGGCGCTTTCCTTCAGATAGCTCTGAAAAATTGGCGAGTGCGTTGGTTGATGCGCAGGTTGATTTAAATCCACATCAAGTTGAAGCTGCGCTTTTTGCTTTTCGCTCTCCACTTTCAAAGGGCGCGTTGTTGGCTGATGAGGTGGGTTTAGGAAAAACAATTGAAGCAGGTTTGGTTCTTGCGCAAAAATGGGCAGAAAGAAAACGCAAAATTCTTGTCATCACGCCTTCAAATCTAAGAAAACAATGGCACCAAGAGCTGCAGGAAAAATTTTTTCTACCTTGTGCGATACTAGAAGCAAAAGCATATAACGAGGCGATTAAAGCGGGTAATTTTCAGCCGTTTGAAAATAAAGAGAACATAATTATTTGTTCGTATCAATTCGCGCGCAGCAAAGCCTCTGATGTTCACAGAATTGCATGGGATTTGGTAGTAATTGACGAAGCGCACAGATTACGAAATGTATATAAAACTTCAAATGTAATTTCTAATACACTCAAGAATGCTCTTGGTTCTGTTCCAAAGATTCTGCTAACTGCAACGCCGCTACAAAATTCGCTGCTCGAATTATTTGGTTTAGTTAGCTTTATTGATGAAAAAACTTTTGGTGATTTAAAAAGTTTTCGTGAGCAATTCCTGCACTTAAATGAAGAGCAAGTATTCAATGCTCTGAAAGCAAGATTGCATCCAGTATGTCACCGCACATTGCGACGCCAAGTTACTTCGGTTTCATATACAAATCGCTTGCCAATGGTGGAGCAATTTACACCAGAAGCAAGCGAAGATCAGCTTTATCATTTAGTTTCAAATTATCTGAGACGAGAAAATCTTCAGGCGCTACCTAATAGTCAGCGTGCATTAATGACATTGGTTTTGCGCAAATTACTAGCTTCATCAACATTTACTATAACTAATACATTAGATACTTTGATAAA
>JBIKYU010000100.1:0-5495 GCA_044355085.1 Rickettsiales bacterium
AAAAATTACAGAAAATTTTACTCAAAAACTCGCGTTTGTTTTGGTCGCACATAAAGCATGTCGCCGCGCATGATTGAAAATAGATCAATAATGCTTTTTGGTACTTCCACTTGAAGCAATTGTCCGCCAGAGCGCTCAAGCTCAAGCTTTACCAGTGATCCAGCTGGATTAATATGGATTACAGTTGCGCGGATATATTCATGTTCGTCAGGAGTTTTGGTGATCCACATTTCATGCGGACGCGCATAAAGCTTCACCGCTTTGCCGCCAACAGGCTTGCGAACTGCGCGTTTTGCTATTGGGGTGATGATAATTTCAGGCCCAGGAATTAAGCCAGGTACAACTTTATTCACAAGATTTGAAATTTCAGGATAGCGACATAACCATCCTGATGGCTTTGTTTGGCTGGTGATAATTGGTGATGGTGTTTCAATTACATCGGTTTCAGCTAAATGAATATTGCCGTCGCTATCTTTCCAACCATCAAATTCATTGTAGTTGCCAAGAAAATCATAAACAAAAGCATTGGCTGGTTGTTGCCAGACTTCTTCTGGAGTGCCCATTTGCTCGATTCTGCCATTGCTCATCACCACAACACGATCTGAAACTTCCATCGCTTCTTCCTGGTCGTGGGTGACAAAAATACTGGTGATGTGAATTTCGTTATGAAGTCTGCGCATCCAGCGGCGGAGCTCTTTGCGAACCTTGGCATCAAGTGCGCCGAATGGTTCATCAAGCAATAAAACTTTTGGTTCAACAGCAAGAGCGCGAGCTAAAGCAACGCGTTGGCGCTGCCCGCCTGATAATTGATTTGGATAGCGATCATGAAAACTATCAAGGTGAACAAGCTGCAATAATTCCATGACTTTGCGTTTTATTTCCGCATCGCTTGGACGATGTTCTTTTGTGCGCACGCGCAAACCAAACGCCACATTTTCAAAAACAGTCATATGTTTGAAGAGCGCGTAATGCTGAAAAACAAAGCCAACATTGCGGTCGCGAACTTCTTTGCTGCTTGCGGTTTCGCCATTCAAAAAAACATGACCTGAATCGGCTTTCTCTAAGCCTGCGATAATGCGCAGCAAAGTAGTTTTGCCAGAACCAGACGGTCCAAGTAGTGCGATTAATTCGCCTGATTGTACTTCAAGAGAAACATCATCAAGCGCAATAAAGTTTTTGAAGCGCTTGCAAATATTTTGTGCGTAGATGCCCATTCTTATTACCTTTTATTCGTAGTCGTATGCGTTTCAATGAAGCGCTTTAGTAGCAAAGTTACTAATGCCAATAAGGTCAATAAAGATGCCGCAGCAAATGCGGCGACGAAATTATATTCGTTGTAGAGAATTTCAACATGCAGAGGAATAGTATTGGTTTCGCCTTTTATATGGCCAGAGACCACAGAAACTGCGCCGAATTCGCCCATGGCTCTAGCGTTACAAAGTAACACTCCGTAGAGCAATCCCCATTTTATATTTGGTAGAGTTATGCGGAAAAAAGTATGTAAGCCAGATGCACCAAGCAAAATTGCGGCTTCTTCTTCCTCGGTTCCCTGCTCTTCCATGAGCGGAATTAATTCACGCGCAACAAATGGAAAAGTTACGAAAATAGTAGCAATCACAAGGCCAGGAACGGCGAAAATAATTTGAATGTCGTTTTCAATCAACCACTCGCCAACAAAAGAATGAGCGCCAAATAATAAAACATAAATTACACCAGAAATTACTGGAGAAACGGAAAAAGGTAGGTCGATTAAAGTTATCAGCAGACGCTTTCCTGTAAATTCGAATTTTGCAATTGCCCAGCTTGCAGCGATGCCAAAAACTATATTCATGGGTACGGAAATTGCGGCAACAAGCATGGTAAGGCGTAAGGCTGAAAGTGCGTATTCTTCAGTGATTCCTGCGATATAGGAATCAACGCCTTTGCGGAAAGCCTCAACAAAAACTGCTAAAACTGGCAGGCCAATTATCAGCAAAAGAAAACTTACGCCAGTTAGTGTCAGAACTAAACTAGTGAAGCTAAAGCTATTAGTGCGTGGAGTTTGATGAGACATTTTTATTTCCTAAACATTCCTGTTTGACTCCATTTCTGCAGAAGATTGATCGCTAGTAAAAGCAAGAAAGAAATTCCAAGCATGACTAACGCAATTGCGGTTGCGCCTGCGTAATCGTATTGCTCGAGCTTGATTACAATCAACAGCGGAATTATTTCTGAAACGCCTGGCATATTGCCAGAAATAAAAATTACCGAGCCATATTCACCAAGAGCGCGGGCAAATGCCATGGTAAAGCCAGTCATTAGCGCTGGCAAAATATAGGGCAAAGTTACGCGAGTGAATATTTGCCATCTGGTTGCGCCTAAACTTGCTGCTGCTTCTTCGAGCTCGCGGTCCATATCTTCCAAAACTGGTTGAACTGTGCGCACCACAAAAGGCAGTCCGATGAAAATCAGCGCGATTAAAATTCCTATTGGAGTAAAAGCAATTTTGATACCGAGTGGCTCAAGATACTTTCCAATCCAGCCATTTGGAGCATAAAGCGCTGTTAGTGCGATACCTGCTACTGCGGTTGGTAATGCAAAAGGCAAATCAACAACGGCATCGAAGAATTTTTTTCCTGGAAATTCATAGCGCACTAAAATCCACGCGATGATAAGGCCGAAGAGCGCGTTGATTAAAGCAGCAAAGGCGGAGGTTGAGAAGCTGATATAGTAAGCGTGCAGAACGCGCTCTTCCGTAATTGTGTGCCAAAATTGCGCCCATGAAAGAGTTGCAGTTTTGAAAAACAAACCAGAAAGAGGAATCAAAACAATCAATGTTAAATAAAGCAAAGTAAAACCAAGAGCGATTTTGAATCCTGGAATTACACTATGTTTTTTTGTCGGACGATACACTTTTTATCTCGCTACATTGAAGCTGCAATAGTTGAAAAATAGCCATTATGCGGGATGCGCTGTTTTTTACGCTTATTTTCTGCAGTGGTGAATTTCATAGATAATTCTTGATTATTGGTTTGTTGATCGGGCGGATTTTTTACTTCATCCCGCTTCTCATATAGTTCTTTTTCGTGAAGCGATAGTACAGAGTCCATGGCTCCTTATCACGCGCGCGTTATAAGTAATGCCAATTGTTTGTATTTGAGCGGCTCCAGCTATGGCCGAGGTTGCAATGACTAGTAAAATAGACCCTCCAAGTGTAACGGCAAGCAATGATCCTAAAGCAGCAACGGTGAGAAAAGTAAAACCAGTGCGATGGACCCGCTCATTTGCGATGCTTTCATCAATCATTGGATATACGCGGTCTGCTTCGCGTTCTAGTTTTTTCTTTAGTTCTTGATCTTCGAAACCATGTTTTGATTTAAATTTATCGAGTGTTTCTTGCATAATTTTAGAGCGGTCTTTGCGCAAGCTATCAGTAATTTTTTTTGTAAGTGACATTTTCCCCTCCCTAAAATTTTCCTCCGATAAATTTTTATTGATAATATTTTCTGCAAAAGAGGATTCTTTATTGCCCTTCCCGCACGGATTTTTTGTTTTCTATGCGGGAAGGAGATTTCTTAAAAATTATTTTTTATAGATCTGATCAAAGGTTCCGCCATCGTCGAAATGCTTCTTTTGTGCTGCTTTCCAGCCGCCGAAATCAGCGATAGTTAAGAGTTCGGTTTTAGGAAAAGTTTTTTCAAACTCGGCATAAATTTCTGGATCATTTGGGCGAAAGAAATGCTTGCCAGCGATTTTTTGTGCTTCCTTGCTATAGAGATATTGTAAATAAGCGCGTGCAACTTCCAGAGTTCCTTTTTTATTGGCAACTTTATCAACCACTGCAACAGGTGGTTCAGCTTTGATGCTAAGAGGTGGAACTACAATATCAAATTTGCCTTTGCCTAATTCTTCAACAGCAAGGAAAGCCTCGTTTTCCCAAGCAAGAAGAATATCTCCAATGCCGCGCTGAACGAAAGTAGTGGTCGAGCCGCGCGCACCAGTATCAAGCACCGGAACATTAGCAAAAAGTTTTTTCAGGAATTCTTGCGCGGCAGTTTCGTCATTGTTGAATTTCTTCAGCGCATAACCATAGGCTGCAAGATAATTCCAGCGCGCACCTCCTGAGGTTTTAGGATTTGGCGTGATAACTTTTACGCCGTCTTTTATTAGATCATCCCAATCTTTGATATTTTTTGGGTTTCCTTTTTTCACCAAAAAAACAATGGTTGAAGAATAAGGAGTGCTGTTGTTTGGAAGTTTTGCTTGCCAAGCATTAGGCAGAAGTTTTGCACGTTCAGCAATTGCGTCGATGTCGTAAGCCAGAGCAAGTGTGACAATATCAGCTTGTAAGCCGTCAATTACCGCCCTCGCCTGCTTGCCTGAGCCACCATGCGATTGCTTGATTTTTACATCTTGGCCTTTTGTTTCCTTCCAATGTTTAGCAAAAAGCTCGTTATATTCTTCATAGAATTCACGCGTTGGATCGTAGGAAACATTTAGTAATTCTATGCTCTCAGCGCGTGCGCTAGCAAAGCCCAGCAAGGCGATTGCTAGAGTTAATAGGTGACGTGGTTTCATGTGTTTCTCCGTTTATTTTAGAGGATGTTAAAAGCGAAATTGAGCGCGGGTTAAAACTGCTTGTTCGTCTGGTTGATCAGTGTTGCCTATAGCGCCACCATCGAATTTTGTGTAGTCGTAATCAGCCATTAGTTTCAGATTTTCATTTAAATACCAATTGATGCCAGCGCCTAGAGAGCTTGCTTTGCTTGCTGATACTGTGGAATCAGCAAAATTGGCGAAGCTTTTGTTGTCGACGTCAGTTGCGCCGATACGTGCAGCAACTTCCCATGCGCCTAAATTACCTTTGCTTGGATCAAAATCATTAAATGGTTTTACACCTCCACGGAAATTTATGTCTTCTCCAGTTAACACATAAGAGCTAGCAAGCTGCCAAGCTTTATGCTGTAGTGTATCTTTATTTGCGCCTCTGGTGACTGCTTGGTTTGAGATGGCATATTCAGCAAGGACGCCGAAATTTCCAACATACCAATAGGCTTGCGGATATAAGCGCCAATGTTTTCCATCAGCATAGGTATCGCTTCTGTAGCGGAAGAAATCCTGCTGACCTGGTGATTTGTAAGTGCCGAGAATTCTTGTGGTTGTGCTACCTTCGCGGTCGCCGATACTTCCGCCAACACCAGCGCCAAATCCTTGGAGAGAGACGATATCGGAATTTCTAAAAGGCTGCGCAAAGATACGTGCGGCGATGTCTTTTTTATCGTCATCATCGCTATCAGTGTTGCCTAGATCTTGGTTGCCGTTAAAAACTCCGATTTGATATTCAAAAATATCAGGCAGCGGATTTCCATAAATCATAAAACCAAAATCACGGCTCGGGGCTAAATTAGTTGGATGTCCACGCTCGACGAAAGTTAGGTCAGCTGATGCTTGTAGCCTTTCCAAGCCAATCGGAGTTTTGAATTTTCCAAAACGAAATTGTACGGATTCGTTTAATT
>JBIKYU010000021.1:0-18157 GCA_044355085.1 Rickettsiales bacterium
CACCTGTTGGCTGCCAGGCGATTCGCACCGCTTCGATTCTATCAGCAGGATTTGAAACCGTTCCAGCCAGAAGCACGCGCCCTTCGATTACTTCAACGCGAATTTTCCCCAGCAATTCGCTAACATTTTTTTGCAAATACATATGTTTTATTTGCGCCCAGATGCCCCAATCATCAACTGCATGTCCGATTGTGCGCTCTTGTGCGGCGGTATATCCTGTTGTGGTTGCACCAGTTACAGCCAAACCCAAACATCCAGTTAAAGAAAATATCGCCGCACTAACCAAAATAATTTTCTTCGTAAACATTTTGTAACTCCTATTTTTTATCGAGCAAAATATCGCGCGCTTTTGAAAGTAATGCTGAAAGCGCATCGCTGCCTCCAGCATCAGGGTGATTTTTCTTCTGTAAACGGCGATAAGCCGCTTCAATTTCCTGGAGCTCCGCATCGATATTAACACCAAGTAAATCTGCAGCTTCTTGTTTGGATAAATCTTTTTCTCCTGCGTCATTGGTAACGTTTTTAGAATTCACTCTATTGTTGATAAATCCATTTACGAATTGCAACAAACCCCATTGCAAAATTCCCACCACCAAAGGCGCTAAAAGATTGATGCGCAGGGAAAGAATCAGCACAGAAACCAAAGCAGCGCCAATTAAAATACGCTTCCATTTGGTTTTGGAGAAATTCATTAATGAGCGAAAAAGCAGTAAGAAAATTGCGGCTAAACTAATTCCTGAGATCAAATAAAAAAGCATAGATTCTACTCTTTTTTATCAGCAGGAATTTCACCGCTTGGATCCATCCAAAAAGGTGTTGTTAGAGTTTGCTGCGGCGGAACTTGCCAGCGTGTGGCCTCTTCAACAGTTAAGCCTGATGCATCCATTGGAATCTCTGGCGCTTTAGGCGCAGGCGGCGGTGGCGAAGCAAAATAATTATTCTGTTTTGAATAATCCTCTGTAGCTGCGGGGAAAATTGCCTCAGATATTTTATCTGCATTAACTGAAGACGCGGCGCCAGAAAAAATTTCGCCTTGTAAACCATGCAAAGCCAAGACTGCAGCAGCAACATCAGCAGGAGGCCTATCAACGGCAGAATCCAAAGTGCTTGCGCTTAAAGATTGAGCCGAAAAATCGGCAGAAATTGAGGCATAATTTATGGATTCATCTGGAATTTTCTGACTGATTCCTTCGACGGGAGCAGCAGGAAAATCAAGCGCAGCAAGCGCTTCAGTTTTTTGCGTATCAACAAATGAAACGGCAACATCTTTTGGATCAATAATTACTGTTTCTGGAGGAGAAATTTCTTGCGCAGCTAATTGCTCCGCAGGAGCAGGAGGAGGAGCAGCAACAGGAGCAACAGGAGCAAAAGCAGCAGGAGCAGGAGCAGGAGGAGCAGCAGCAACAGGAGCAGCAGCAGCAACAGGAGCAGCAACAGGAGCAGCAACAGCAGGAGCAGCAGGAGCAGCAACAGCAGGAGCAGCAGGAGCAGTAATCACGACCGGTTGAATCGCTGGCTTTTCCTGCATTACAGGAATTTCTGTTGGTAATTTATTTTCTGAATTTTCAATAACAGTTTTTTCAGCTGCCGTTTTGATTGTCGAAGATTCAAACGTAGCGGGATGTTGCGTAGGCGATTGAGTAACAGGAGAAATTTCTGCATCTTTTCTAGGAGCATGATCAACAACAAAGGCTGGATCTGGCTCTGCTGCTTGGTTTTGTGGCTCGACTGGAACAGGCACAGAAGTTTGAATAACGGTAGAGCTGCTCTCAATTACCAAATCATTTTTAAGCACGTGAATATGTTTTGGCAGCGCCAAAAACTCCATAAAGTCGCGCAATTCTTGCCGTGCAGCGACGTGCCCCATGCTGACTTTTACATCGATTTGTTTTTCAATTCCCAGAACATCAAGCAGCGTCAAGCCTTTTAAAAATAATTCACGAAAAATAACACGCTCGCTCAAACCCTGAGCCAGCCTGCATCCCAAACGCGCAGCAAAATTTTTCAGCGCTGTAGACATCGAGCGCTTATTATGCGCATCAAGATTGGTCAAGCGATTGCGCAGCACCACCCAATCAATCGAGCGACCATCGCGATTGGCGCGCTGTTTTTTTGCATCCCAAACCATTTCGCTATAAACGCCTGGACGTTCCACGCGCAAAGTATCGCGCTGAATTGTGGCGAGCAAATCAAGATCGATAAAACTATCGTTAATTGGCGTGATGATTGTATCGGCATAAGAATGCGCCAAACGCGAGAGATAGCCATCGCTTCCTGGTGCATCAACAATAATAAAATGAGCGCCACGTGCTTTGGCTAAGCAGGCCTCGAAACGCGTGCGTTCGTCTTCTTCCTGCGCTGTCACAGTTTCTAATTGGCTGCGATTGACAATAAAATGGCGCGGAAAAGGAACATGTAAATGATGTTCTAAAATATATGCGCGTCTATTTTCAATGCAGCGAGTAAGCGAACGTTGGCGCGCATCAATATCGATAGTGACAACGTCATAACCTTCATGCATCAAACCGATTGCAATATGCATAGCAATAGTAGTTTTACCGCAACCGCCTTTTTCATTGCCAACGACAATGACATTACTTTCTGCCTCATGCGGCGCTGAGTTTGCCATGGTTCAATCCCTTTTAAGGCTGCCCTTTTATTTACGGCAATTATTCTCGATGATTATCTTTCAGCGCGGTAAAAAGCACGCACTGGAACATCACCAGAAGTTGGCGCAGCAGAGGTAGGTTTTAAAATTTGCTGATAATCTCCGCCAACCATTTTTACTATGTTTGATGAAATAGAACATCCAAATGCATAATGATTGAGGTTATACACATTGGTCTGATTTGAAACAAAACGGTTTTCGCATGAATAAGCTGCAACGCGCTCGTAGCTTAAAACTACAGAACTTTGGGAATCGTCATCAGATGGAGCTCTTTCAACAGGAATATTTTTCCCGGTGAGTAGATTTTCAGCGCGATCACAAGCGCGCAGGCTGCCACTGCATTTCAATTTTGCGCTGGTTGGTTTCGCTTCTTGTGAGAGCAATTCAGCCAAATTTTCAGCGTTAGAACTATTGAGCGGAACCGAGATTGTTTCGCTCTGAACGCGCAGCAGTGATTCAGGCTGACCGCGATTGAAGTAAGCGTTTTCATTTGGAATTGTGCAAGAAGCAACGCTAAGAGCTAGCGCTACAAACAAAAACATTTTTAAGGAAAAAGAATTTTTCATCGTCCGCTCCTACTCTGTCAAAAACCCGGCTGGACCTTCTAATTTAGGCGTCTGGCCTTTATTGAAGCCGTCACCAGAATTAGAACCAAGCGCACCATAGAACATCATTTCCATCATGCTCGGTGTGCGATAATCATCGGTTGGCAAGCGCACATCTTTGCTTGGCACGCCTGAAACTAAATATGGGGTTACAGCAATAACCAGTTCGGTTTCATTGCGCCTAAAAGCAGCGCTGCGGAATAAAGCGCCCAAAACAGGAATATCAGCCAGGCCTGGAATCTCGCTCACCCGTGCATTGTGGCTATCTTTCAGTAATCCAGCAATCATGAAGCTTTCACCAGGTGCGAGCTCAACAGTTGTTTGCGCGCGTCTGGTACTGATAGCTGGAATTTTTATCGATTGCGTTATAACCGCGCCAACATCGCTGATTTCAGAAACTTCTGATTCAACAGTTAAACGCACGCGTTTTTGTCCATAAACAGTTGGAGTGAAATTCAGGCCAACGCCAAAAGGTTTATATTCAACCGACATGGTTTGATTTCCTTGTGCAATCGGAACAGGAAACTCGCCGCCAGCAAGAAACTTTGCGCTTTCTCCAGAAATAGCCGTAAGATTTGGTTCCGCCAAAACTTTGAAAACCTCATCGCGTTCAAGCGCACCAATAATTGCATCGCCGCCGCTAATTACTCCATGAACGCCCAAGCCCAAACGCTTTAAAGCTGTGCGTTGTAGCTCGCCGATTCTAACGCGAAGCATCACCTGCTGACCAGATTCTACTTTGAGAAAATTCAGCACCGCGCCCTCAGGATCACCTCCTTGGCTTTTGACAAATTCCTGCAGAACTAAAAACGCGCGCGTTGCGCTTTCAGCGTCAGCAACATTGCCAGTAAGTGCGAGGCTTTGATTCACAACTTCAATGCCAATATTCTCATTCGGCAATAAAGTTTTCAGTAAACGCCTAGCAGCGGGTAAATCGTAAGTAACGCGCACATTAATTTGACGGACGATTTTTTTGTTCGCATCCATCACGCGAATATCAGTTACACCCACACCATTACCTGTAACAGCAACACTGCGCGCGCTATGTTTTACAACGCCTGCAACAGCGCGGTTAGCAATCACGACGTGATGCATATCACGCGGCAGTTTGACTATCTCAGAATTATTAAGCGGAACCGTTATACTGACCGAATCACCAGCATTTGCGGCGATAGCAGTAATGGAAAAAGAAGCAAAAACACAGCAGAAAGCAAAAAGCAAACGTTGCAGCATAAAAATCCTGAATCTAATAAAGATTAAGAGCGCTTCAGTTTTTACCACTTCATATTTTTAATCATGACCAGGAAAGACGAGTTTTTATAACTTGAAGTATTAATCACAAACTTACATCAGTTTTTAAAAACAAAGCAGTAGCAACGTCAGAATAAAAATATGGAATGGTATGATAAAGCGCATACCATAAGTTTTTTGGTAAGCTTAAGTTTGGAGTGATATAAGCCACACTCTAACTAGCGTCAACGATTCAAAATATAAAATCAGAATTTACAAAAAAGTTACCTTACAAAAACACGAATTTCTGGCGCAGAAATTGTCGTATCGATGCTAGGTTTTTTTGCGCGCTGAATTTTCTCAGCAGGAATTTTCAGCTTTTGCAACAAGCTTTGAAAGCGCGAAGCTTCATCATCCAATTGCTGAATTTGCAAGCGTGTAGGCTTTTCTGGTAGAAGCTCAAGCAATGAAAAGCTCGCATCAGATTTTAATTTTAGCGCGCTCTCAATTGCAGTTTTAGAGGCAAGCCCGTAAGCAAGAGGCTGCGCCTGTGGGCGCAAAACCAGAAGAGGTTTTTCCACCCCAGCAACAACTTCATCTGTTGTCGCGCCAGACATTGCTGCTAAAGGCAAAAAGCAAAAAATAACTGCGAATAAAAAACGCATGATGAAATCTCCACTCGAAGGCAATTTTAAAAACGCTGCATAGCTAGCAGCTGAAAAACCTTTGGGCAAGAAGTGATTTTTTCTGAAGTTGTGATTGCTTATAACAGGGCCTCTAATTCAGGTTTATAGGTGGTAATAGAAAGACTTTAGCTCGCCTTTGGCGTGATTAGCCCTAGGAAATATTCAGCCCACTTAAATTTATTAAACGGTTCCCCTAAAACAAATCAGCAACACTACATGTCCTTTTATCTGCTGCTTCTATTGCAGCGGCAGCGTGCGCATTTGGTGTGCGCTGGCGTTCTTCTAATTGCGCTCTAAGTCGCGCTACTTCCTCTTCCAACCTAGTAACTCTGGGTAAGTCATCGTCTGTTCCGACAGCTTTATTTGCGAAAACAATTTTCTGCGCTGCTGGCTGAGAAGCAGAAGCAGTTTTTATCGATTGCGCTTTAGTTGGCTCTAATTCTGCTTTTGCTTCTGCTGCTAATAATTTTGCAGCCGAAACCGATGTAGAAGATGCAGCCGATGTAAAAGATGCTTTTACTTCATGTCGTGAAACATTTTTTCTCCCTGTCAATAAAGCCTGCTCTTCTTCGCCTAGAGGTTTTACTTCATCAGAATTATATCCATGTTTTTTTAGAAGCTCTGCCAAACAAATCTTACAGGAGTCTTCATGCGCAAGAGAAACCACTTGTTCTCGCAGCCATTGCACAATAATTTTGGCATCAGCTTTCGCCAGTTTGGTAACAATTTTCTTATCGCTTTTCTCGCTTATTTTTCCTGAACGAAAATGAATGCGGCTGATCTGTGTTGCTATATTTTGGGCAAAATTTTCTGTCGCAGAAATTGTCACTCCAGAAACCGCCAATGCGTCAGATTTCTTCCGCACTTTCTCTAGCTCCTGCTGTACCTATTGCTGCAGAAGTGTAATTTTTTCTCTCTCGAATTTTGCTTCTAATACGTAGAATTTTTTCTCAATTTTTGCTGCAGATTCGCGCTCTAAAATTGCTATGGAAGATCTATCGGCGGCAGAGCTAATAGCTTCCTGACGTTTAAGTCTATTTTGCGCGTGTCTCATTGCTTGGCTCTACGCTTGGCCTTCCAGTTAGAGCTGAAGTTGGCTTCTGGGGGTGCTTGTTAGAACATTGAACGCTAACGGAAGAATTGCATCCCCTAGTGATAAAGTGCAATACCTCGTAAAACCACTTGCTCCAGTTGGTGTATACGAAACTGTTACATAATTATCCTTTGCAGTAACACTCGCACCCAGAGCGGTGGTACAAGTATTTGGAATAGTACAAGCAGGGCCAACAGGTTTATTAAGCGGGATAGAGAATATAGAAGTAGCGCCAAGATAGGCAGGTTCTCTAAATGAAGTCACATTCGCGCTAGTTGGAGAGCATGCTGCCTGCAGGCTTTCATGCGCAATAGGTAAGCTAGACACGGGAGCTAAACGAAATGGATTGCTGCCAGTTGTATCAATCACGGGAATTACAGCTTGATTCGTAGGAAGTAAGCCAGCATTCATATTAGTAGAAAGGCCATTAGAGGCAATATTAGCGCTAGAGTTCTTTCCAAGGTTTGCAATGACATAAGCCAGAGAGGTGGCGAGTTGTTGAAATTTGCTATTAGATTTTTTTGCTTCAGCTTGTTCGCCTTGTGCTTGGTCGATAAGTTCGAGACCTTGATTAATTAAAGCAGCTTCTGTTTTATTTCGATTCGTTGTGTCTTCAAGTACAAGTTTTTCCATTTCTTGTCGCGCGGATGCAACATCTAGTACCAATTTATTAAGTTGATCGTCCGACAATTTTTCGGTTTTAAGTTCCAGCAATCTTGCGCCTATAGCGAATGAATTTTTTGCAAAAAACATATCGCGCAAATTTTTGTAATATCCTTCTTCATTCGATGTCATCCAGAGTTTAGCTCTTTCAAAATATGAAAGTTTCTTAACTGCAAATATATCTAGCGCTGCACGGGTGTTAGCTACCAAATTCGCGGCGCTTTCTTCGATTGCGATATTTTTTTTTGTAGAAGAAGAAGTTGAACGAGGCATATGTAATACCAAGTTTTTATTTTGGAGAAAGAGCGGCAAAATTTTCTGCTGCCAGAAAATAATATGAGCGGTCATATCGATTCATTGTGAATTATATGTGACAAAGAATCTTTTTATTGGGCCAATAATCCTGAGGATTTTTCCAAACTCATTACAAGCAAAAATTAAATTTCTGAAAGAATGTACAACTAATAAAATGTTCTTTTTAATCTGGGGTTGATACAGTGCGGAGGCTTGTCAATTTACCGGGTGAAATGCTGATAAAAATGCCGATAATTCTCGGCATAAAAATAACTTGTTACATCAGCCAGCGCGTGCTATATCCGCCAGCCAATATTTGCAGTTACTAATCTGTACTGCTTAGTGCATGTAGTGCCTTGAAAGGCAAATTAAATCAAGGTCTGCTGGAATTACAAAAATCTTTGATTAGGATTCTTTTACAATGACATTGTTTGATAAAAAAAGCGGTTTTTTCCCTGCGCAAATTCGTTGCGACGGCAGTTATCGCGCAGAAAAATCAGATGCTAATTTTTGCAAAAAATTAGCTGCCGCTATCGCCATTATTTTTACTTTTGGCATTGCTGTAAATGCTCAAGCGCAAACTGCGGATGATGAAACTGCGCCAATTTCTTCAGACCTGCGTGATAATGCCGATGGCGAATCAGTAAAGGGCAATTTTTTTACGACCAGAGATAAAACGATAGGTGTTGGTGGTGTTGATGAAGTTGTTGCTTCTGGCTATTCGATCACTGATCTGGGCAATAATTATTTTGAGCAAAAGCATGATTTGAATGTTTTTCAATCTGCTGATGGCAAAATTTTGCGCGGTATTTCTGTTGATGACAGCGTGCGGCAAAGTGAAATATACGCTGCCGAAGCATTCGGATTACAAAGCAACCCAAACTTCGCTCCTGCTTGGGAAAGCAGGCAACAGCATTTGACTGCTAGCGTTACTAATAATGGTAAAATTTTTGTTTCTGCTAATAGAGCCGATGGTTTTTACTCCCGCAGTGCTAATAGCACGTTTAGCAATAATGGCGCAATTTACACCACGGGCATTGAATCATACGCAGTGCGCTCCGTAAATGGCTATGACGAGAAGGTGCAACAAAAAGGCCGTACTGATGTAACTAACGGTCCATATACCTACAATGCAACTACTGGCGAAAGTGCGGGCGTTTTATTTTCTTATTCCGAGACTAAAGGCGCTGCAATTGCTTTTAGCCGCGCTGGTGGTTCTGTAGATAATAGTGGTTTGATTGTTGGAAAAGGCCGTTCTTATGGTGTTCAGGCGGAAGCAGAAAATCTTGATAACGCTGTTAACGGTGATAAAGGTACGGTTAGCATTACAAACCAAGCGAATGGTATGATATTTTCTGAAAATAACGCTGCCATCATGCTTGGTTATGCTGGCGACGGTGATATGATTGGATACCCAACAAAAGCAAAAAGCCACGTAAATTTAATCGACAATAAAGGCGATATTACTGGTAGCGAATACGCAATTTTAATGGGCGATAGCGGCTCTTTAACCGATCTTACAATTAACAATACTGGCTCCATTAATGGCAGTATTAAGCTTCCGAGCGATGCTGATTTTTTAACTACATTTACAAATAATGGAATAGTTCGAGGCGATGTAACTCTTTCGAATAATTATGTCGTTAATATGCTCTCTGGAGACATTTACGGCAGCCTGAAAATGGCAAGTGAAGGTGGAAAAATAAATCTATCTGCTGCAAGATTATATGGTGATATCGAAAAAAACAGTGCCAATAGTGGCGGTGATTTGAACTGGTCATCTACGCAAAAATTCTCTGATATAAACATCAACACTGCTCGTACTTTGATCACTGGTTCTGAGCGTTTTTCTGAGGATCAGATTGATGGTTATGGAATCTATCTAACTGAACAGGGCTCACCTAAATCAGATTCGGATGGTTTAGTCGCAGATTTAAAATCTGCTACAACGCAAGATATCGATAAAACAACGCGCGCGAAAATTTTAATGTACAGCACTAAAAGTTCGCTCAATGGTAACATTAATAGCTATGTTGGCGGCGATATTCTTAACACCAAAAATATCACAATAGATAAAGGCGACGCATTGATCGGTGGAAATTTTACCTTAAATTCTGATGGTATACTTAAACTTGGTGTCGGCTCTAGTAGCAATGGCCGTTTAATTGCGCTTGGCGATGTTATTGTTGAAAAAGGTGCTAAGATTCACTTGTCGTATGATTCTGGCTATTTAGCTCCTGACAACAGCGAGTTCACGCTTATCAACGGCGGGTCTCTAACTTTACTTGATGCGAGCAATAGTAAGACTTTCGATCTAGATACTGATCCTTCTGCTGTTCCAGTGACTGTTTCATCGCGCGACCAATTTTCGTCTTTCCGCGCTGTTAAAGACGGAAATTTGCTGAAGGCTACCAACAGCACAGTGTCAAGCGCAACTGCGCTTGATCGCTATTTAAATGAAGCGGGAATTTCAAATGTTAGTGACATTGAAAAACTAAGCGGCGGTGGTTTATCAGATCAAAATAATGCACAATTATTTGCGCCTTTTATTGATGCGCTTGGTACTTTGCGTACCACAGATTACGCGATGTTCAAAAGCATCAACGACGAAATGATCCAAAAAACTGGCAAAAATTTTGCTACTTTGCTTAGTGAGTTCGCTCCTAACCAATCGATGATGACTGGCCTGGGCGCTGGTTTGCAAAGCAGCAACCAGAGCATCACCAGCGTTATTTCACAGCAATTGACAGCGCAAACTGCAGCTGGTGGAAATAGTTTTGCAGTGTTCGAAGGTGGCACTAGTCAAAAAGATAGTAACAAGGCTATTGCAAATTCCGACCGCGTGCGTAACGGCTTGGCGGCGGGTGATGATTTCGACGAGGGAATATCGCTATGGCTTCAGCCTGTTGCTTCGCGCGTTGATCAAGATGCAAAAGATGGAATTACTGGTTTTATAGCCAACAGCTATGGCGCAATTCTTGGAGCTGATACTGCAGTGTTCGAAGATACACGTTTTGGCGTTGCGTTATCTTATAACAAAATAGATGTTGATTCGAAAGGTAATGGCGACTCACTATTTGCCAGCGGCAACAATCATAATCGTAACGATATGCGCGCAGATGCTTACGGAATTGCATTATTTAGTAGCTATCATCCTGGCGATTATTTCTTGGAAACACAGGCTTCTTTTACCCATAGTGATGTCGTAAGCGAGCGTTATGTTAGCTCCTCAGATTCAACAGCGAAGGGCGAATTTGCTACCCAACAATATGGTCTGGAAGCAAAAATTGGACGCAATTTTGAATATAACGGCACAATCATTGCTCCAAGCGTTAGTGCGCAATACACTCTGCTTGATCAAGAGAGCTACACTGAAACTGGCTTAAGCAGCCTTTCTCTGAATATACAAAATGACAGCCCGCAATATTTAAACACAGGTGCTGGTGTACGTATTGCGCATGATTTTGACCTGGAGGATGGTTCAATTCTTTCACCTGAGCTGCGCACGCAGTATCTATACACTCTTGGTGATACACAAACACAAACCACATCTAGCTTCGTTGGTGGCGGCCCAGTATTTACCAGCAAGTCTGCTGCTATCGATCATCATGGTGTGCGTTTTGGTGGTGGCTTAGCTTACAGCAAAAACAACTATCATATCTACTCAGATGGTAACTACACCTGGCGCGAAACTTCACAAGGAGTCGAAGGCTCATTGAAATTAAAATTGGATTTCTAGAAATTAATTAGACAAATCTGGCCGAAGACAATATTCAGCCAAATCTTCTTTAATCGAGATTTTAGCTAATGATTCTTTTTTGTAGCTGTCTTCCTGGGCTAATCGCAGTTGCGCCAAAGGCGCTTTTAGACAAATCTGCGCAGAGCAAAGTTGCAACAAATTTTTATCGCTAATTATCACAATTCGGGAAGAATGGTGCACCCGGCGAGATTCGAACTCACGACCTTTGCCTTCGGAGGGCAACGCTCTATCCAGCTGAGCTACGGGTGCTTAAATACCTGCATATTTTCTGCTATGAAGTTATAACCGCTTTAGTGCGCTTCATAATTTTAAAGCAATGCAGAGATTCTTATAAAAACCGATGCATAATATGAATATCAACCAAGCCTTTTTCGGCATGGCGAAAACCTTCTGGAATCGTACCGATAATCTTAAAACCTAGAGATTTCCATAAATAAACAGCGCGCTCATTTGTGCTCACTACAACGTTAAACTGCATAGCCAAATAACCTAGTGCTAAAGCCTGTTCTAGCGCGTGCTTGCCCATTTCTCTGCCAAAGCCACGATTGCGTATATCAGGCTCGATCATAAAGCCAGCATTGCAAACATGGGCGCCGCGTCCAATTTTATTTGGTCGGATAACATAAGTTCCAACAAAATTCCCACTATTTTGCTCGATTGCTACATAAGGCGCATCTTTCATCCACAAATTCTGAATTTCTTGCGCCGATGCATCAGGCGAATAAATATAGGTGTCGCCAGTCTGCATAACTTTGCAAAAAAGCTGCTCTATGTTTTTAAAATCCTCAGCCTTAGCGGGGCGAATTACAAGCTGATTCATTTATATTCAACCGTTAGAATATCGTAATCTTTACTGCCGCGCGGGGTATAAACTTCTCCTGAGTCTCCGACTTGCTTCCCAATTAACGCGCGCGCAATTGGCGAAACAATAGAAACCATGCGTTTTGTAATGTCAGCCTCATATTCGCCAACGATTGTGTATGTAACTTTCTCATCCGTTTCAATGTCAAGCAAAGTCACGGTTGCACCAAATTTTATCTGCGGCCCTGAAAGCGAGGAAACATCAATTATTTCAGCTCTTGCTAGCTTGTCCTCGAGCTCAAGCACGCGCCCTTCAATAAAGCTTTGTTTTTCGCGCGCTGCCGAATATTCAGCATTTTCTGAAAGATCTCCAAGCTCGCGTGCGGTCGCGATCGCTTGAATAATTGCTGGTCGCTCAACCGTTTTTAGCTGTTTTATTTCTTCCACCAAGCGAGAATAACCAAGCCGTGTAATGGGAAATTTATCGGCCATAACAATAACCTTTCGGTAAAAAATAATATTTGCAGAGCTGCTATTTTCCCCCGTCTATCAAGCAGAAGATAAAAAACAGCTTAATTAAAATGCCTCAAATTCTTTTTCTTCCCAAATTAAGGAGATCAAGAATATCAGCGCGGAACAAGAATTCATAAAAAGAAAAAACCCCAAATGGGGTTTTCTCAAACCAAGATAAAACTGCGCGAAAACTTAAGCGCTAGGAAAATAAGCCTGCAAAGGTTTTACTGCAAGCCCTTTATCTTCCTTCAATCTACGAATGGCATTAACCACTGCTCGTGAGCCTGAAATTGTTGTGGTGTAAGAAATTTTTCCGAGCAAGGCGGTGCGACGAATACTAAAGCTATCAGCAATTGATTGGCTGCCCTCAGTTGTATTGATAACTAGCGCCACTTGGCCATCTTTCATCATGTCAACAATATGCGGCCGCCCTTCCAAAACCTTATTAACAACACGCACTGAAACTCCTAGATCACTCAAGAATTTTGCTGTGCCACGCGTTGCAATAATAGAGAAACCCAGCTCTGAGAGCTCTTTTGCTATAGTAGAAATTGCCGTTTTATCGCGCTCTTTCACAGAAATAAATACTGTGCCAGAAAGTGGAAGGATATTGCCACTACCTAATTGTGCCTTCGCAAAAGCGCGCCCAAAGCCACTATCCAGACCCATTGCCTCGCCAGTTGATTTCATTTCTGGCCCGAGCAAAACATCAACACCAGGAAAACGCGCAAACGGAAACACAGCTTCTTTAACCGCAACATGTGCCAAAGTTTTTTCACGCAAGTTGAAGCTAGCTAAAGATTCGCCCGCCATCACCCGTGCGGCAATTTTTGCCAGTGCCACATTTGTAGTTTTTGCAACAAAAGGCACGGTTCGGCTAGCGCGTGGATTCACTTCAAGAATAAAAATATCGTCACCTTGCAATGCATACTGAACATTCATCAAGCCGCGCACATTCAAAGCCCTTGCTAAGCGACAGCTATATTCTTTGAGTCGCCCAATCGTTGCATCAGATAAAGTATAAGGCGGTAGAGAGCAGGCGGAATCACCAGAGTGAATCCCAGCTTCCTCGATATGCTCCATAATCCCAGCCACGAAAGCTTGCTGATCATCTGCCAGCACATCGACATCAACTTCAATTGCGTCCTGTAGAAAATGATCAAGCAGAAGCGGTCCATTTTCCAATAAAACATGATGCTCCGCCAAATAAGCGCGCAAACCATCAACATCATGAATTATTGCCATTGCGCGGCCACCCAGCACATAAGAAGGACGCACAACCAGAGGAAATCCTAGTGCTCGCGCTTTCATCTCAACTTCAGCCACATTCGTTGCTGTTGCATTTGGCGGCTGACGTAAATCCAATTTCTCCAGCAAAGCTTTGAATAGCTCGCGATCTTCAGCCAAGTCAATCGATCTTGGCGAAGTGCCGATAATGGGAATTCCTGCGGCTTCCAGAACATGGGATAATTTCAGCGGCGTTTGTCCACCAAACTGCACGATAACACCAAGTAGCTGCCCTTTTGATTGCTCAAGATTTGCAATTGCAAGAACATCCTCAGCTGTTAATGGCTCGAAATAAAGGCGATCAGAAGTATCGTAATCGGTTGAAACTGTTTCTGGGTTACAGTTAATCATTATTGATTCAATGCCCGCATCACGCAAAGCATAAGAAGCATGAACGCAGCAATAGTCAAACTCGATGCCCTGACCGATACGATTCGGGCCACCGCCAAGAATTATCACTTTTTTACGATCACTTATTTCTGCCTCGCACTCGGCTTTTGTCAAGCCGTCGCCTTCATAGCAGCTATAAAGATAAGGCGTGCGTGAAGAAAACTCTGCCGCACAAGTATCAACACGTTTATAAACAGGCGCTACATTCAAGGCCAGGCGCGCGCTTCGTACTTCTTCTTCGCTCTTGCCAGAAATTATGGCCAAGCGTCGGTCAGAAAAACCTTGGCGTTTTAATTTAAAAAATTCTTCAGCATTTTTCGGCAAACCATTTGAGCGAACTTCAGATTCGCAAAAAATCAAGGCCTCTATCTGCCGCAAAAACCAAGGATCATAGGCGGTGATTTGCTGAATATCTTCAAGAGACATTCCTTGACGAAAAGCTTGTGCGATATAAAGCAAGCGTTGAGGAGTAGGCTTTGAAAGCGCGGCTCGAATCGCTGATTCGTCAGCGCCAATGGCGATTTCATCTAAGCCACTCAAGCCAGTTTCTAGTGAACGCAGAGCTTTCTGTAGCGATTCAGCGAACGAGCGCCCAATCGCCATGGCCTCACCAACAGATTTCATTGCACTGGTTAAAATTGGATCAGAGCCAGGGAATTTCTCAAAGTTAAAGCGCGGAATCTTTACCACGACATAATCAATTGAAGGCTCGAAAGAAGCGGGAGTAACGCCCGTACAATCATTCAAAATTTCATCAAGCGTATAGCCAATTGCTAGGCGCGCTGCAATTTTTGCAATCGGAAAACCAGTAGCTTTCGAAGCCAAAGCAGAAGAGCGCGAAACGCGCGGATTCATTTCAATCACCAGCAAGCGTCCATCGGCTGGATTCACCGCAAACTGTACATTCGAGCCACCAGTATCAACGCCGATTTCACGCAGCACCGCAAGGCTAGCATTGCGCATTACCTGATATTCTTTGTCAGTCAAAGTAAGCGCTGGCGCAACGGTTATACTGTCTCCCGTATGCACGCCCATCGGATCGATATTTTCAATCGAGCAAACGATAATAGCGTTATCAGCTTTGTCGCGCACAACTTCCATTTCAAATTCTTTCCAGCCGATGATCGATTCATCAATCTGGACTTCATTGGTTGGAGAAGCCTCTAAGCCGCTTAAAACAATCGTTTCAAACTCTTCAAGATTATAAGCAACACCGCCACCAGAGCCGCCAAGCGTAAAAGATGGTCGAATAATTGCAGGCAGGCCAACATATTTCAGCGCTTCGATTGCCTCATCCAAAGAATGAACAACCCGATTTTTCGGGCATTCCAAATCAATGCGAGCCATTGCGTCTTTGAAGAGTTGGCGGTTTTCTGCCATATCAATTGCTTCAGGCGAAGCGCCAATTAGCTGAACATTATATTTCACGAAAACGCCGCGGCGATGCAATTCCATTGCGCAATTTAGTGCCGTTTGACCGCCAACAGTTGGCAAAATAGCATCGGGTTTTTCTTGCTCGATTATTTTTGTGACAATATCAGCTGTAATAGGCTCAATATAAGTCGCATCCGCAAGGTCGGGATCGGTCATGATCGTTGCAGGGTTGGAATTTATCAGAATTACGCGGTAGCCTTCCTCCTTCAAAGCTTTGCAAGCCTGAGTTCCAGAATAGTCAAACTCGCAGGCTTGGCCGATTACAATCGGGCCAGCACCAATTACAAGAATCGATTTTATGTCAGTACGTTTTGGCATTTAAACAACCTGGTTTAGCGGTTCGCTTCGGCTAACATTGCCGCGAATTCTTTGAATAAATAAAAACTATCATGCGGCCCTGGTGAGGCCTCAGGATGGCCTTGCACAGAAAAAACTGGCTGATTGCGATGACGAATACCCTGAATCGTTCCATCAAAAAGAGAGCGATGCGTTATATCAATCACTGGCGGTAAAGCTTTTTCTGCAACTACGAAACCATGATTTTGCGAAGTAATCATAACTCGTTTGCTGCGCAAATCTTGCACTGGATGATTGCAGCCACGATGACCAAGCACCATTTTTTCTGTCTCACAACCCAAGGCTAGCGCTAATAATTGATGACCTAAGCAAATGCCAAAAATTGGCAAATCAGGCTGAGATAATAATTTTTTTATAACTGGCAGCGCGTAAACTCCAGTGGCGGCTGGGTCTCCAGGGCCATTTGAAAGCAAAATTCCATCAGGCTTGTAAGCTAAAATTTCTTCTGCTGAAGTATTTCCAGGAACCACAGTTAAACGGCAGCCAACATCAACAAGACAGCGCAGAATCGTGTGTTTGACGCCATAATCAACGACCACAACATGATGCGGCAAAAATTTTGGCTTACTATATCCAACGCCTAGAACAAAGCGACCTTCGCTCCAATTATGCGGTGCTTTTGCCGTGACAGTTAAAGCAAGCTCTTTTCCGCTCATGCTCTCTGTTTGCAATAATTTGACGCTCAAAGCCGCGATATCTGGAGCATTGCCAGGTTTGAAATGCGAAATCAAAATATTTTCATGGCCTCGATTGCGCAGACGTTTTGTCAGCATGCGAGTATCAACACCAGCTATTCCGATGATTCCGTGGCGAGCAAGCCAATCTTGCAGAGAAATTTCAGCACGAAAATTAGAAGGCAAAGTAGGAGCTTCGCGAATCACTAAGCCAGCCGCAACAGGGCGCGTGGTTTCGTAATCCTCAGCATTAGCACCAACATTGCCAATATGTGGAAAAGTAAAATTTATAACCTGCCCCGCATAAGAAGGGTCGGTTAAGATCTCCTGATAGCCAGTCATGCCAGTGTTAAAGCACAGTTCGCCAATCGTTTCGCCCAAAGCACCAACGCCAGAGCCAAAAAGACAGGTACCGTCGCGAAATAACAGCAGCGCCGAAGCAGATGCAGGCACAGTAGGGAAAATGTTCGCAGCGGATGTCATAAGATTTAAATAGAGAAATAGGGGGAAAAAAGCGGGCGCGAACCTAGGCAATCACCAATGCTCTGTCAAGAGCAGCTATAGGGCTAATCAATAAAAACTATTTCTATTTGTATAAAATTCCTTTTTTCTGCTAAAGCACATAATCCAAAAAATTTTTAAACATAAGAAATAAAATGAACGAAATTCTCAATGAATTCCGCCGCAAAGCCTTTCATCTAACGGCACTGATTTTTCCATTTTTTTATGCTCTCACAACTCAGGAAAATATTTTGCGTATTGTTGTTCCGCTTACTGCTTTTGCCTTGATTTTGGATGCACAGCGTCGTCGCGGTAATTCTCTTTCTCTACTGATCGAAAAAATATTCGGTAAATTAATGCGCCCGCATGAGCGCAATGGCAGCTTAAGCGGCCTGAGTTATATGTTAGTTGGCGTAACAATCACCATTGTTCTTTATACAAAAATTATTGCCATTACCGCTTTGTTGATTTTAGTTTTAGCCGATACAGCAAGCGCAATATTCGGCAGGATTTTTGGTCGTCATCGCTGTTTTGGTATAGAAAATAAAAGTTGGGAAGGCTTTCTTGCCTTCGCAATAATGACGTGGTTGGTAATAATGTTTGTACATGGCATAGCTGGCGTCTACCCTAACGCTTGGCTGGTTGGCATCGCCGTAGGTTTCGCTACGGCTTTAGTTGAAGTTGTCTCTGGTCGTTTGCGAATAGATGACAATGTGCTTATTCCAATCAGTGCAGGAATTTTCCTAACGCCATTTTATTTTTCTTGATCTATTCGAAAGTGAGCAAGCGGTGAGCTGGACGCCATTTTTGGAAGAATTACGCGCGCAGATTAAGCCTTCAGCAATTATCGGCAAGCATGTTAAGCTTATACGCTCTGGGCGCGAGTTTCATGCGCTTTGCCCATTTCATCAGGAGAAATCTCCGTCATTTACGATCAATGATCAGAAAGGTTTTTATCATTGTTTCGGTTGTGGCGTACACGGAGATTCTTTGCGTTTTGTCATGGAATATGAGCGGCTGGAATTTCGTGATGCAGTGGAAAAATTAGCTGCAATTGCTGGCATACAAGTTCCACGATTTTCTGAAAAAGAGCGCGAATCAGTTGCGCGTAAACAGCAGCTCTATAACGCTACAGAAGCAGCAGCAATGTGGTTTTCCAATCAATTGCAATCTGGAGCAGGCGCAGCAGCACGTGAATATC
>JBIKYU010000101.1:0-5372 GCA_044355085.1 Rickettsiales bacterium
GCGCACCCTGATTTTGCGAAGGAGTCTATATAATGGAAGATACAAAACACGCTTTTGCTGCTGATGATATTTCAGAAACAGCAACCAGTGAAGATCCAGCTATTGCGGCAGCATATTTAGCCGAAAAAGCAGCCGAACTTTCTGAGAAAGCGCTAACACTATCGGAAAAACTTTTGAATCATCAAAAAGAAACCACAGCAGAAATTATTCATAATTCTGTTGAAGCAAAACCAGCTGCCGCTTCTTCCGTTCATGCTGGAGTTGATCCGCTGCTTTATGGAATTACCATTTTTGTGCTCGCTTGTTTTGTTGGTTACTATGTGGTTTGGAAAGTAACCCCTGCCCTGCATACTCCGCTGATGTCGGTTACTAATGCGATTTCTGGAATTATTATTGTTGGTGCTATTCTTGCGATGGGAGCATCAGCGGCTGGAGCCTCCATTCCGCTTGGTTTTGCTGGAGTATTGCTTGCTTCAATAAATATTTTTGGTGGCTTCGTTGTCACTCATCGCATGCTACAAATGTTTCGTAAAAAGAAAAAATAAATTTCTGTTTTATTTTAACGTGCTCCAAGTGTTTTAAGAGGATTCAATGCTAACGATACCAAATGTAAGTGCCTGGACACCTTATGCTTACTTATTTGCAGCTGTGTGCTTTATTTTTGCACTTAAAGGCCTGGCTTCGCCAGAGTCTGCACGCCGTGGAAATTTACTTGGCGTTTTTGGAATGTTGCTTGCGATTGCAACAACTTTTCTTGATCCGTCTTTAAAAAATTACGTACCAATTTTTATAGCAATAGCGATAGGTGGAAGCATTGGTGCGGTGATTGCTCTAAGAATAAAGATGACGGCGATGCCGCAATTGGTTGCAGCGTTTCATTCTCTTGTAGGCTTAGCTGCGGTTTGCGTGGCTTTTGCCGCCTTGCTTACACCCGAGGCTTATCATCTGGGATCAGTTGGAAATATTGCCTTGTCCAATCGTGTTGAAATGAGCCTTGGCTCTTTCATTGGGGCGATAACTTTTTCTGGATCATTTATCGCTTTTGCGAAGCTGCAAGGAATCATGGGTGGTAAGCCGTTGCGTTTTTCTGGTCAGCATTTTTTAAATGCTGCGCTTGCTGTTATTGCTATCGTTTTGATGATAGATTTTTGTAATACTGAGGCACATAGTTCCTTTTTATATCTCACTGCAATTGGCTTTTTGCTTGGTGTTTTGCTGATTGTTCCAATTGGCGGTGCCGACATGCCAGTTGTGGTTTCGATGCTGAATTCTTACTCTGGCTGGGCAGCTTCTGGTATCGGATTTACTCTTGGAAACTCACTTCTGATTATCACTGGAGCATTAGTTGGTTCAAGCGGTGCGATATTGAGTTACGTTATGTGTAAGGCGATGAATCGCTCGATTTTCAACGTAATTTTTGGCGGATTTGGTTCTGAAGCTGCTACTTCATCTGCGGCTGCAATTTCTGATAATCGCAAAGTAAATCAAGGTAGCGCTGATGATGCAGCGTTTATTTTACAAAATGCTGAAACAGTAATAATCGTCCCTGGTTACGGAATGGCGGTTGCACAAGCTCAGCATGTACTAAAAGAAATGACTGATATTTTGCAAAATAAGGGTATCAATGTACGCTATGCAATTCACCCAGTTGCTGGACGTATGCCAGGACATATGAATGTTTTATTGGCCGAAGCTAATGTTGCTTATGATCAAGTATTCGAGCTTGATCATATAAACCGTGATTTTGCTAGCACCGATGCGGTATATGTGATTGGTGCTAACGACATTACTAATCCTGCGGCACGCACAGATAAATCTTCGCCTATTTATGGAATGCCCATTCTTGATGTAGAAAAAGCTGGTCGCGTTCTTTTTGTAAAGCGCGGAATGGCTGCGGGTTACGCTGGTATCGAAAATGAATTATTCTTCCGTGAAAATACTTTGATGTTGTTTGGCGATGCCAAACAAGTTACTGAATCTATCGTAAAAGCATTGGAGCACTGAGGTTTGATGTTCGCTTCTGAACGCTACCAAAATTTGATTCGTCTTTACCGGATGGTTCGTCCGTATCTGCATTTAATGCGACTGCATCAACCGGCTGGCACTTGGTTGGTTATGATTCCCTCTCTCTGGGCTTTTGTGCTCGCGGCAAAGCAAACTCTGCCTTTTATAACTTTTCTGGTAATTATTGCGGGTGCGATAATTGTTAGAAGTCTTGGCTGTGTAATTAATGATATTGTCGATTACAAAATAGACCGAGAAGTGGAGCGGACAAAACAGCGACCTCTCGCAAGCGGCGCTATTTCTATGTTTCAGGCTGCGATTCTAGCAATTTTTTTGGCTTTCATTGCCTTGTTTTTATTGATGCAGCTTAATGTTCTAACGCGAGTGCTTGGTTTTCTTGTTGTGTTTTTGATCATCGCTTATCCGTTTATGAAGCGCTTTACTTATTGGCCGCAAATATTTCTTGGCATTACTTTTAACTGGGGCGCACTTATGGCTTGGACAGCCGTTACTGGCTCTTTATCAACTACTGCATTTGTTTGTTATTTTGCCGCCGTGCTGTGGACATTAGGCTATGACACAATTTACGCGCACCAAGATAAAGATGATGATGCGGTAATTGGCATTCACTCCAGTGCGTTGGCTCTAGGTTCGCATACAAAAATATTTTTATCGGGCGTTTATGTTTTGATGTTGTTTCTGCTCTGGCTAGCTGGAGCAATGCAAAGCCTAGGTTTGCTCTATTACATAACGCTTATAATTGCTGCATTTCAGCTGGCTTGGCAAATTCTCGATGTTGATCTGCAATCAGCAATCGATTGCAGCAGAAAATTCCGCTCCAATGTCTATCTCGGCTGGATAGTATTTGTAGGCCTGGCATTAGGCGTTTGGATATGATTTTTTTTGAAATTATCTGGATATAGAATTCTGCTGCTTAGCATTAATTTTATTGTAGCTGCGAGTTTAAGATTTGATTTTTAAGGCGATGTTTTTTGCGCTCCTAGTTCGGCATTGGACTGGAATTGGTATGAAGAAAATTTATCAATAGAACTACAGAGATTACAATCTTTAAGCGCCAAAGGCGCGATTTAAATTTAGCCTAGGCCGGCCAGGCCTAGGTAGGAAGCCAGATAATTGACTTAGGGCTGAAAGCCCGACTAAAAGCATATTTTCCTTAAACGGGCCTTCAGCCCTTTTTCTTTTGTGGATACAAATCACCTGGGGCTAATCGCCCCAGGCTAAGTTTACGCGCGCCTTTGGCGCTTTAGAAATCTTTAATGTAAGCAGAGAAGTTTTTTTCAAATTCCTTCATTCCGAAGCCAGCGGGGCAAGCGCGGTAATTGGCGGAAGATCGCAGTTTGCTTCTGTAACTACTGCAAGGCATACAAAAAATGTCCTGATTTTTCCGAAGAAAAAATGACTAGTTTTTATTTGTGAAACCGAGCGGAAATTATTTATGCAAGGAATAATAAATACGGCAGGCTGGTAAATCGCTTGATAGATTATAATTAGCGCCGCCAGCACCATCGTTAAAAGCAGAGCTACAGCCAGCTGGCCCAGCATCTGAATTCACCGCGATAAATTTTCCCATATTTGCTATGCCATCATCAACTTTTTCATCAACTGCTTTAGAGTCTTTAGTGTTTGCAAAAGATCCGCTCCAAGTAGCACCAGAGAAGGCAGGATTTGGATTTGATAATGTTAGATTATTGGTTGTAGAGCGATTTAGAAGTGCAAGAGCACCCAAACCAAAAAATCCGATGTTTGAAGCATTAGGATTAGTGTACCCGCCAACAGCAGTAGCTGCTGGAGTGTACTCGCCTTTTATATAACCGCCTTTCGATAGATGCTGCCAACCATACATATGCTCAGACGCACCGCCGTTTGAATGATCAATCCAGCCATCACCATTTCCATTAGTTACTGAGCTCCAATAACTCGTTGCATTTGTCATATCACCTGGCCAAACCTCGTATTGCCCGCGAAATAAAATAATTGCTGATTCGTACTGACGAAAATCAGAAACAACAGAGCGAAGCGCCGCCTGACGCACAAGGGTTCTCCCCGCAACAATTCCCGAAACAATTAATGATATAACCACCAAAACGATTGAAAGCTCAATCAGTGTAAAGCCACTTCTTGCATTGTGTTTATGCATTTTAATTGCCTAAAAAATAGAATAGACGCAGAGTTTTTGATTGAATCTAAAATTATTTAATATGGCTATTAAGCAACTTTAAGGATGAGGTCAAGGGCGATTCTCCACAAGTAAAGCAATATTATAGCGAAAGGATTATCCCCTCATTATCTGTGAATGCCCGCCTCTGCCGAATTTTCTGGCTCCTACAAAATCTTTTCTGCCTTCTCAAGAAGGCCCAGCACCACTTACTGTAGGAGCATGTGAACCGTGGCTCTCTTCTGCCGAATATGAGCCTGATTCCACAGAAATACCAGCAGCAGCGCTTGCTGATGCGTGTTTTGCTTCTGATGAAAAAAGAAGAACGTTTGCGCGTATAAAATCCAGCTCAATATATAATCTATCACTTAACCAAGTGATGAATTTATTATCCTCATTTCCATTACCAGGATCGCATGTTGATCCATACATTTTCTTCATGTCCCTCATAAGCTGTGAAAAATTATTAGGTCCTTTAAGCAAGAAATCTTTTAGGCAGAGGATTAAATCGGAAGCCACGCTATGTTCTGGTATGTTATTCATTACTTCTTTTTGACCGAGCCATCTGCGAAATTTATCAACCTTTATAATATCTTTTTCTCGCCCTGAAGCCCTTGGCATTTGCTCTAAAATTTTATCAATTCCCCTAACACTTGCCTCTGAGTATTTATGTTTACTAAGCGATTCATATGTAGATATGCCGTCATAATCGGATGCTTTTACATGCAATAAATATTCAGTAATCAGACCTATACCGTAACCTGATTTACTTCTTAAGCGCAGTGACAAAGCGATGCGATTAGCAATATAGGTGGCAGCGAGGTCATGTTCATCTTTTGCCAAATCTTTATCGCGTACGGCGGAAATCGCGATAGCGATTTTGCCCATTAAAAACGGATTTCTCGTGATAGAACACTCAAACAACCTTCCAATATCTTTACGAGGCTCTCTTTGAAACGCCTCCCCTGCATCCCCAATAAATAATATAAAATCTTCTAGAAAATTTAGTTGCTGCACCGCTTGAATTGCATCACGCCATTTTTGTATTTCTTGATCATATTTCTCAGCATTTTCCTGGTCTTGTTCCTTTTTTTCTTTCAGCGCAGAAAATGCATTTTCTGCAAACTGCAAAAGATAGCGTTTGCGACTTGTTTCTACTTCCACAAAAATATCGACAATATTGGAAAAGCTA
>JBIKYU010000022.1:0-17904 GCA_044355085.1 Rickettsiales bacterium
GGGAGGAAGCAAGGCGCTTGCAGCGTGAGCGCAAAAAAAATTTTATTCTTGCCATTGATGAAATTCAGAAAATTTCTAATTGGGCGAATATTGTCAAAGGGCTTTGGGATTCTGATCGTGCGGCGGATCTTGATTTACATGTGGTGATTTTAGGCTCATCTCCGCTGCTAATTCAAAGTGGTCTGACTGAAAGTTTGGCGGGGCGCTACGAGCTTCTTCGTCTTTCGCATTGGTCGTTTTTGGAAATGCGTGAAGCGTTTGATGTTGGTTTGGAAGAATATTGTTATTTCGGCGGATATCCTAAAGCGGTCGAGTTATTGCGCGGCAGGCCAGATGAATATGAAAAGCGTTGGCGTGAGTATGTTTTAGGAAGTTTAATTGAACCCAGTGTGCGCCGCGACATACTTGAAATTAACCGCATCGATAAGCCAGCACTACTTGAGCAGTTGTTTTTTCTGTGCTGTGAATTGTCCAGTAAAATTGTTTCCTATACCAATCTAATGGGACCGCTGCAGGATGCTGGAAATACTACAACTATAGCAAAATATTTAGATCTCTTGCGCAGTGCAGGTTTCATAGCGGGGCTTGCAAAACATTCTGGACGTGCGCTCACTAAACGCAATTCGAGCCCTAAAATTAATGTGCTGAACACGGCTCTGATGAGTGCAGTTAGTGACTATAATTTTGCCCAAGCTAAAGCCGATAGAACTTTTTGGGGGCAGCTGGTGGAAAGCTCTGTGGGAGCGCATTTGTGCAATAGTGTCGATAGTAACCAAATGATTCGCTATTGGCGCGAAGGAAATGAAGAGGTGGATTTTGTCGTTGCTTCGCGTGGAGGAAAATTGACAGCAATTGAAGTAAAAAGCGGCAGCAAAGGCTCGTTTAGAAGAGGAATGTTTGCGTTTGAGAAGCGTTTTGGGCGGTGCAAAAAATTGCAGGTCGGCGGGGATGGAATTCCGCTCGAAGAATTCCTCTCTTATCCCGCGTCGCATTGGGTGGAGTAAATGATGATTTCTCGATTTTGTATGCGGATAAATCAAGCAGAAGGGGGGGCGGCAGAGGCGTTGCCGATTGAAGATTTTCGTGATGTTGGTGCGTATGTTTTGCTTGGCGAGCCAGGAATGGGGAAAAGTACGGTTTTTGAGTGCGAGGCAAATCAGACAGGCGCCATGTACCACCGAAAAGTTAGTGATTTTTTAACGCCAGAGCCTAATGCACAATGGAAGGAAAAAACTCACTACATCGATGGCCTAGATGAAACGCGCTCAGAGCCTGGTGGGGGAGTTGAATATTTATATAAAATTCGTAAGCGTCTGGAAGCGCTGGGTAGGCCAAAATTTCGTTTGGCTTGTCGGGAAGCAGATTGGTATGGAAGCGAAGATAGGCTTGATTTGGGGAAACACAGTGCTGATCAAAAATTGGAAGTTTTGCGTCTTCAACCATTAGGGAAAGCCGAGCAAAAGGCTTTGCTAAAAGAATTCTCTGTAGAAAATCCAGCTGATTTTATTTTGCACGCGGAAAAGCATGGCCTTGGCGAGCTGTTAGGTGTGCCGTTTGCGCTAAAGGCATGTGCAAAAATATGCAAGAAAAAATGGCCAGAGAGCAAACAAGAGCTCTACGATTTGTTTTGTGAGGAACTTTTAGCCGAACATAGTTATGAGCATCAAAATCTTATGCGCAAAGCGTCTCCTAGCCGCGAACATTTGCAGTGTGCGGCTGAAGAATTATGCGCCGTATTAATGCTCGCAAATCTTGAGGGATTTGCTCTCATCAAAAATGCTGAAACTGAGTATTATCCTTCGGTGGAGGAATTTTCTTGGAAGAATAATGATGCTGTGCGTCTGGCATTAGGAAGAAATATTTTTCGCGCTAGTAACACAGAAAATCAGCGTCAACCGCTGCACAGAATCGTGGCAGAATATTTAGCGGCCAAGCATTTGGTCAAGAGATTCGAAGTTGGATTGCCGCTTTCGCGTATTCAAGCGCTTATGACAAATGATGGTGAAGTGAAAAAATATGTGCGCGGCGTGCATGCTTGGCTTGCAACTTTGTGTCCAAAAATTCGGAAAGAATTAATTCAAGACGATCCTTTGGGAATCCTGCTTTACGGTGATGTAGGAATTTTTTCTGCGGCGGAGAGAATTGAAATTATCAAAATGCTTGGCAGAAAAATAAAAGATGATCTCAATTATGTGCGTGATCAATATCAATATTCTTCTTCACGTTCTTTCGGTGTTTTAGCGACAGAGGATCTGCGTAATGAATTCAAGGATATATTCTGCTCAGCAAAGCGCGATGAGGAGCATCAGGCGATTTTGGAAATTATACTTCTTGCGCTTAGGAATGCTCGGGCTGGTGTTGGTTTGGATGCAAAGCTTTTTGCAAAAATCATTCGCGATACAAATTACCTGGAAATAGTGCGTTGCTCTGCATTGCGGGCGCTGATTCATCAGCATCCTAAAGAAAAAAAAGTTTGTCTGGAGCTGTTTAATGACCTTCTTTCAGGAGTAATCGTAGACGAGTATGAAGAATTATTAGGAATATTGCTTCCACATTTGTGCAAAAATGGTCTTGCGATAAATGATTTGGCGAAGAGTTTTCATGTGCCTAAACGCAGTGACTTCACAGGCATGTACCATCTATTTTGGTGTACAAAGGTGATTAAGACTTTGACCAAGGAAAATCGGATTGCATTGCTTGAAGAAATTTTACAGCGCCCTGATTTGTTCGTTGAAGGGCACTATTTTTTGCGTGATGTGATTGGCAATATTCTGGCAAGTGTGGTTGAGGAGTCTGGCCAGAAAACAGATGCGGCTCGGCTGTATTCTTGGCTGCGATTGGCGCGAAATGAAAATGAATTTTTTGAAATTGAGCATGAAAGAAAAAAAAGAATTCAAGCCTGGCTTTCCAAGCATCCTGATATTCACAAAGATTTAATTAGATACGGTTTGCTGACAGCTAATAGCAAAGAAGATCCAAGCGATGCGATGTATGGCGTGTGGCGAAATCTACATAATACTAAGAATCCAGAGGATTTTTTAGAATGGCTTGCAAGCGAGGCCTCTCAGCATGGCAAGGACTCAATTTTTGCTAGGCTTTACAGCACAATGAACAGCAAGCCGGAAATTCCTAAATTGCAAAAAGAACAAGAAGAACGCGCGCGTTTGGCAAGTAAAAAGAAAGAAGAAAGCTTACTTAAAATTCGTACGAATTTTCATGAGAATGAGGAGCTGTTTAAGGCGGGGAAGGCGCCGGTGAATTTTCTAAACTACATAGCGATGTCTTACCGAGGAGATTCTAGAGAGGTATCTGCGAAAAATCCAGAAGCGCGGCTGTTGGAAATTTTGCAAAGCCAAGAAGCGGTTAATATTGCCATCGCGGCGCTAGAAAATTCCTTTGCGCATCCACAATTACCTTCGGTGAAGGAGGCTGTTTCTTTTGCTCATCAGGTCAAACATCATTTATGTGAGCCTTGTTTGATTGCGATGGAGCGGTTTTCTCATCAGCAAATAGACGAGCTTGGCACAGAGAAGATTAAGGTCGCGCTCGCATTTTATTTTGCGTACGGAGTTCGGGTGCGCTCGCCTTGGTATGAGCGCGTGGTAGAGCGTTACCCAGAATGGGCGGCGGAAGTTGCAAAAGAACATCTGCTGAAAGAATTGAAATCCGATAGTAATTATATACCTAAATTGCTGCATGATTTATCTGAGGAATCGCACAAAACTATGGCGCAAATTTGTGTGCCGTATGTTCTCCAGAAAATTCCATCTCGGCCGAAGAAGGTTATATTGCGTGAGTTGCAGCTGTTGTTGCATGCTGGATTTAAGCATTTATCCGACGCAGGTCTCGCGCGTATAGTCGGTGAGCGCTTAGCGCAGAAAAACATAGAAGAAAAACAGCTTGTGTGTTGGTTGGCTGCAGCGCTTGCTCTTAAGAAAAAGAAATATACGCGCAATGTTTTTGACCACATCGCTGCATCGCAAGCGCGCGCGATATTATTCGCAGAATGTATTGATGCGTTTGGCAGAAGCATCTCGCTTTCATTGGATGAACAAAAATTATTTATCGAATTGGTAGCGCCGCATGTGCTAACGAAACGCGCGGATGGTGAAGATTCTGGGTGGGGAAATCCGTTTGGTTTGACATACAAAATACTTAGTATGATTCGAGAACTTTCTTCTTTTCCTTCAGGAAAAGTGGCAAAAATTTTTGAGGATTTGCGAAAAAACACACAATTGCGCGCCTGGGAGTGCGAGCTCATATCGGCGCAAAAACTTCAAGCTAAGCGCATGAGAGAGGAGGGATTTAAACCGCCTTCTGGTAGGGATGTGATTGAAACTTTAGCGAATCGCGCTCCAGCAAATCATGCTGATTTTTCGGCTTATATCTTGGAAATATTGGCAAAAATTGAGAAGGATATTCAGGGTAGTGAAAACAATGTTTTCAGACAGTTCTGGAGTTATGAGCGTGAAGGAAATGGGCCGGTAGTTAACAAAAAGCCAAAAAGTGAGAATGATTGCAGGGATGTTTTGAAAGGATTGATTGAGGGGGAAATGAAAGCTGAAGTTAAGATGTTGGTGGAGAAGGAGGCGGCGTGCATTCAGGAAAAGCGCGTGGATCTGCGGATTTCATTTAATTCTGGAAAAATGGTTTTACCAATAGAAATCAAGCCTGACTGGAACCAGGATCTCTGGCACGCCCATAAAAAACAATTGCCGCATTACACGAAAGATCCTGCAACTGCTGGATATGGCATTTATCTGGTGCTGTGGTTTGGTGTCAAAAAGCCTCCTACTAACCCGCGAGGGCAGCAACCTAAAACTCCAGCTGAGCTACGTTCTGCGCTTGCGGAATCACTTTCGCCAGAGGCTCTTCTTAGAACTAAAATTGTCGTGATGGATTGCTCGTGGCTGGTTGCTTGAGAGTTTGGTTTTTCCGTCTGATTTGGAATGCGATTCCGAATTAGACGGAAAATCTGAAATTTTTTGTGGGATAATTTGGTAAAAAAAATAATTCGTACTGCTGTGTGGCTGGCTTTTTGTCTGGCTTTCATGGTGTTTGCGGAAAATTTGTACTTCTACTCCAAATTTTCCGCAAGTAGTTTTTTTGGTGAGCCTGAAGCATGTTTTTAAACTCCTCATCAACTTACACGAAGAAGCGCAAATTTTTGTGGCGGTTGATTTGCAAGCGATTCATGCGGCCTCTCCTCGGGGAGCTTACAATGTAATGTTATCGTAACATTTATGTGGCATATGCTTGTGCTCGTTGCTTCATTAATATTTTATGTAGTTCTTTATGTTAGATAAACGCGGTTCACAATCAACAAATCCGTTTGCAGGAGATTCTGCAGCAGGTCATTCTTTTCATGTTGCTGGTAATGTAACTCAAATGATGCGAGATAATGATCGCAGTGCTGTGAAGAGGCAGATTCCTGACATACAAGATTCTATTGCAAAAGTGCAATACGAAACACAAGGTGCTCATAACTTAGCTTTTGGTTTGGGAAGAGCATTACGCTATGTTGGAGTGATGGTCGCAGATAGATTTCGTTATGTAATTAATATAGTTGATAAAGCTACCACCTTGCCAGGAGCGCATGCGGCACCAGTACCAGCAAAAGACGAGAAAGAACATAGCGCTACAGGCATTGCTGATTTCTCTAAATTAGAGAGGATAATATCAGAATTAAAAACTACAGGAAAAATAAACTTTGTACTTGATCAAGGCGCATACGATGCATTTTTCAAAGAGGATGAGGATCCTGAATCATTAAAAATTAGGGAATATATTAAAGCAGATGCAAAAAGATCTGCTGAATTTTTTGTTGCACAGGTTAAATTAGCAGCAAAAGAAGGTCCGCAAACTGAGAAACTAATAGAAGATTGTTTATCAGGTATTGGTAGAATTGAACTCTTACACCCTATTTGGTCAAAAGGTAATATTGACGAAAATTATAAAAATTTATTTGGGGCATATGACACTAAAGGTAATGCATTAATAATAATATCTTCTGTTGGCACTGTTTCGCAGATACGTGCGATTATACATGAGTGTTGGCATGTAAAAGAAACCCTAGATAAGGCTTGGAAAGATGGTAAATATGACATTGCTCAAATCGATGAATGTCGCAAGAATTTAAAAACATTATTAATTTATGCAAAAGATTGCTTTGCTGGGAAAAAATTACCTATATGTGAAGAAGTGAAGATTCTAGCTAGACAATACGAAAAAAGGCAAGATTTTGCAGCTTGTTCATCCATGGAACCTGACAGCAATGGCTTCCTTATTGAAAAAACAATGGGCATGGTCTTTAAAAAAGTGGAAGGTGGTCGTGATCTATGTTCGTTCCAACCTTATGGTAAAAAAAATCCTGATAGTGGGTTAATAGAACCCGCTAATGAGTTAGAAAAGGAGCTTATGAATATGGTGCTGAATTTGAATGCACTACCAAGTAAGGCTGGAATAAAAAAATCCTATCCAGACGCGAAAGTTAGAAATGTTGAATATCATGCACATATAGTAGATAAAGTTCCAGAAAGAGTATTAGAACATACATGCCCTACAGGATTTGCTAATGCTTATAGAGCGGAGCGGACAAAAGCAGCTGGAACACATGTTGAATTGTAATTATTGTTTTGTTTTACCGAGAAAGTTCCTCTAACTAGGGTCTGTTTCACTAACTGTGTCAAAGTAAAAAGTTGAAATAAGAGATGCGGCGATGTTTCTTGCGGAGTGTAGCGTAAGCGAAACAGACCCGAATAGTTTTTGTGTCTAACCCTGGTCTAATCCAAGCGTATGAGATGGGCGGCCCTCTTTGCCTTTAAAAGGCCTAAATTATGTAACCTATGTCTTCAATATATTCCTTATAAGAAATGGTGGGCGATGTGGGATTCGAACCTACGACCTACTGATTAAGAGTCAGCTGCTCTACCAACTGAGCTAATCGCCCGCATAAAAATTTTTCCAGAGATTCCGCCGATGCGCAGAAAAATTCTTCTCTGAAGAGAGAATTGCCAGGCTTCATACTGTTGAAAAGAGCGAAGCTCAAGCGCAGTTTAAAAATTTTTATCTGTATGTTGAAGCGGTAGGAATTTTCTTTTATCAGATTCTACCTATCCTACTGGAGAGGATATAACTAAATATTTTTGAGTTACAAATTATGTAGCGTCAATCTCACCCAGAAATTGTAAAGCGCCTTAAACGAGCGGCTGGACACTTAAATAAAATTATACAAATGATCGAGGAAGATCGGCCATGTTTGGAAGTCGCACAGCTTGAAGGATGCATAGATCATAGCGGCGATGATAGGCCTGCAGAGATCAAAAAGAAAATGCGCGAACTAAAGGAAATAGCAAAATATTTGTGAAAGAAATCTATGAAATTATTGCTGTTGTTATTCGTTTTTCTAGCTGGCTCTGATAGCATGCAGATGCAAAAGAGCTAAAAATCAAATATCACGGCTATAAAAAAGATGTTGGAAGTGGTTCTGATTCTGGCGTAATCGAGGCCGCTTTTGATGGAATGCATGGTTGGTTTTGGCGCAATTGCGGTAAGGACAAGGTAGTGGTGCAGCTGAAGACATCTGGTGAATATAGCGAATTAGTGCGTGTGGATTAGATTTTGGATCTGTTGTTATTATTTTTCTCAAGCCTAATTGCGGCGACAATTTTTCCGCTGCAATCTGAAGCAGTGCTTGCAGGTTTGCATTTGCAAGGAAAATATAGCGTGGTGCTGCTGGTCACGATTGCGACTTTTGGTAATGTTTTTGGCGCTTGCATTAATTGGATTTTAGGTCGTTATATTGAGCGCTGTAAGAAATCGCGCTGGTTTCCCTTCAAAGAAAAAACGCTCGAGAATGCGGCGCGGATTTATCAGCGCTACGGAATTTTTACTTTGCTGTTTTCCTGGGTGCCAATTATTGGCGATCCTCTGACGCTGATTGCGGGAATCTTGCGCGCAAATTTTTTCTGGTTTTTACTTCTGGTAACAGCAGGGAAATTATTGCGCTATTTGGCGGTTGTTGCGCTGATTTCATGATAAGCCACCTAACATTCAGAGTTTTTCTATCTAAAAACAAGTTTTGCAAAAATGGCCGCGATATTTCTTAAAGATCAATACCAAAGAATCATCAAAGTAGAACTCCAAAGCGGAGATTAAAAAACCATGCGCGAGTTTTTAGCTCATGCTAATGCAATTAGAAAAAATCCTCGTGGCACAATGCCGTACATTACGCTTTGTGCACCTAAGCAGAAATTTTCTGCCATTGTAGAAAACGCTCGACGGACAGCCGCACCTGCAGTTTTATTTCCGCATCTTTATCCTCGCGCGAAATTATTTCTCCGTGCCGATAGAGCCATGCCAGCAATTCTCCGTCCGAACTGTTTAATGTAATAAAATAACATTTTTCGTTTCGCCTAATTTGCTCCTCAAGCTGACCAAGCAATTCATCGCATCCCCAACCAGTGGCGGCTGAAAGCAAGACTAAGCCTTGCTTTTGTGCGGTGTTTTCTTCCAGTGAGTCACGAATTTCTGCCGATAATGCATCAGCTTTATTCCACACTTCAAGCAGCGGAATTTGTTCTCTCTCAACACCTAATCGCGCTAAAACTTCCAACACATCTTCGCGCTGCGCTTCCGCTTCTGGATGCGAAATATCACGCACATGAAGCAAAATATCGGCTTCGATTACCTCTTCTAATGTTGCGCGAAAAGCTGCAACTAACTCATGCGGTAGATCGGTAATAAAACCAACAGTATCGGATAAAATTATTGTTGAACCTGATGGCAAAACTACGCGCCGCATCGTCGGATCAAGTGTTGCAAACAGCACGTCTTCGGCCTTAACTGCCGCTTTTCCGAGTCGATTAAACAAAGTTGACTTTCCCGCATTGGTATAGCCAACCAACGCCACAACTGGATACGGCACGCGTTTTCTTGCTTTTCGGTGTAGGCCTCTGGTGCGCACCACCGTTTCTAATTCGCGTTTTATGCGGGTAATTTTTTCACTGAGTAATCTTCTGTCGGTTTCAATTTGCGTCTCACCAGGACCAGCCATAAAGCCGAATCCGCCGCGTTGCCGCTCTAAATGCGTCCAGGTTCTGACTAAGCGCGATTTTTGATATTGCAGCGATGCAAGTTCCACCTGCAATTTTCCTTCACCCGTTCTGGCACGCGCCGCAAAAATTTCCAGAATCAAACCTGTGCGATCCCAAACTTTGCAGTTCCAAGCTTGTTCCAAGTTACGCTGCTGCACTGGCGAAACGTGATGATTTATAACCACCAATTCAATCGCATTTTCTTGCCAAACCGTCGCCAGCTCTTCAACTTTTCCGCCGCCTAATAAAGTTGCAGGAACGCGTCTGGACAAAGTCACTACATTTTGCCAAGCCACTGGTAAATCAAGCGCTTGAGCCAATCTTACCATTTCTTGTAAGCGTGATTGCGGTGTTCTTTGGAGATCAGTTTTTTCTTCATTGCGCATAAACAAATGCAAAACTGCCGTTTTTGGCATTTTCTTATGCATGGGATTGGGTAAATTATTCATGTGAGAGAAATTCCTAAAAAATCAGCCAAATTTTTGTGATTTAAAACATGATGCAACACCTGAAAATTCTGCAAAAGCGCCTGCGTTTGCGCGCCTTCATCGCCATATAATATTGCAGAAATTCCCGCGTTCTTTGCGCATTCTAAATCGGTAACACTATCGCCAACTAACCAAACCTCAGACGAGGGCGCAATTCCTGAATCTTTTAGCGCCAACAAAACTGGATCCGCCGCTGGTTTATCGCGCGCTGCATCTTGCGCTCCAATCACCACATCGAAGAAACCCGCCCATTCAAGCTTGGCTACTTCTTTGTTTAAATTCACATTGGTTTTATTGCTAACTACACCAAGAAAAGGCCTGGAATCCAGAGAAAACAATGAATTCAGCAGTGCCTCTGCTTGCGGCAAAGCGTTTAAACGCTGCAAGTGAATTTCACGAAAATGCTGCTGATATAAATGCCCAGCTTCCTCCCAAGCGACGCCGAAAATTTCGGGGAAAGCATCGCGCATAGAACGATGCACGCGCTCTTTTGTTTGCTCCAAACTCCACGGCTCTTTTCCCATGTGCAGAAAAGTTTTCCGCATTGCCTCGTAAATTACTGGCCAGGTATCAACTAGCGTATTATCCCAATCGAATAAAATTGCTGCAGGTAGTTTTTTCATAGATTTTGTTCCCATACGTGATCCCAATAAAACTGCGCTAATTCTTGGGATTTTATTCCCGCTAATCCTGTGCCGATTATCACATCATCAACTTTTGCAATCGGCAAAATTCCTTTTGTTGATGAAGTTAAAAATGCCTCCGCCGCCTCATAAAGCATTTGCCTGGTAAAGCTTTGCTCGCGCACGATGAAACCCAAAGCAAGAGCCGATGCAATCACGCGTTTGCGAGTAATTCCGCCCAAAATTTCTCTGCTCTCAGGCGCACTCACCAACGCGCCTTTTTTATCGATTATAAAAACATTGGAAGATGATCCCTCGCTAATGCGCTCATCTTGCGGATTATAAAACAAAGCTTCAGCCGCGCCCTGATCTTCAGCGCTTTGCCGCGCCAAAACATTCGCAAGCAATGCTGTGCTTTTTATGTCGCGCCGCGCCCAGCGTATTTCCTCAAGCGTAATTACGGAAACTGCTTTTGCCAAATTGGTATTTGCAAGCTTGGTTATGGTCATAACTAATGTTGGCGTAATTCCTGCTGGAATAAGGTGATTTCTAGGTGCGACACCTCTGCTAATTTGCACATAAAGCATTGCCCGAGAATTAATTCTATTCGCGCGCAGCAAATTTCTAGCTATCACACGCAAGGCTGCGGAACTAGGCAAATCATGCATTCCAAGCTCTGACATCGAACGCAACAAGCGCTCATAATGCGCATCCCAATCGACCCAGTCATATTTTTCCCACAAAACCACTTCATAAACACTATCGGCGAATTGATAGCCTCGATCTAAAATCGAAACTGCCGCCAAAGCAATCGGCTCATATCGGCCATTTACATAGGCAATAGCTTGCATTTTTGCTCCTGTTGCAGATTTTTCTGCTGCCAAAAAATTTTTCCAGACAGTCCAATAAACGACATATTCAATAAAAACTAGGCGCAAGCAATAATGTTTCCTTGTATTTGACGAGAAAAAACATAAAATGCCCGACCCATTTTTTAGATTTTGCCACAAATTGTTAAGCGAGACATGATCATGAGCTTAAAAGTTTTTTACGATAAAGACGCCGATATCAACCTCATCAAAAGCAAAAAAATTGTCATTATAGGCTATGGCAGCCAAGGACATGCGCACGCGCAAAACCTTAAAGACAGCGGCGTTGCCAATGTTGCAATTGGTCTGCGTGCTGAGTCTTCTTCTGTTGAGAAAGCTAAAAAAGCAGGCTTTGTTGTTGGCGAGCCAAAAGAAATTGTCAAAGATGCAGATGTGGTAATGATCCTTGTGCCTGATGAATTGCAGGCCGATCTTTATGCAGAAATTGCTCCGCATCTGAAAAAAGACTCAGCGCTTGCATTCGCGCATGGCTTAAACATTCATTTTTCTTTGATTGAACCGCGTAAAGATCTCGATGTTTTCATGGTTGCACCAAAAGGCCCAGGTCACACTGTGCGCGGAGAATATCTAAAAGGTGGCGGCGTTCCTTGCCTCTTCGCTGTTGCGCAAGATGCATCTGGAAAAGCGCGTGATTTGGCACTTTCTTATGCTTCTGCTGTTGGCGGTGGTCGTTCTGGAATTATTGAAACCAACTTCAAAGAAGAATGCGAAACCGATTTATTCGGCGAGCAAGCTGTGCTTTGCGGCGGTCTTTCTGCCTTGATTCAAGCGGGTTTCGAAACTCTGGTTGAGGCTGGATACGCTCCAGAAATGGCTTATTTCGAATGTTTGCATGAAGTGAAACTAATTGTTGATTTGATCTATGAAGGCGGATTAGCCAATATGCGCTACTCTATTTCAAATACGGCTGAATACGGCGATTACACGCGCGGACCTCGCATTGTTACTGAGCAAACAAAACAGGAAATGAAAAAAATCCTGCAAGAAATTCAAGAAGGCGCTTTCGTTCGCGATTGGGTGCTGGAAAACAAAGCGGGGCAGCCTGGTTTCAAAGCTGTGCGCCGTCGTCAAGCTGCTCATCCAATCGAAAAAGTTGGCGCACGACTTCGTGCAATGATGCCTTGGATCGAGAAAAACAAACTCGTAGACAAGAAAGTGGCGTAGGATTTTTTGCTAGAATAGCACAACAAAAAGCCCCGCCAGATTCAAAATTTGGCGGGGCTTTTTACGTTTATAACTAAAGGAAAGCATCATGACAAAAGAACGGGTTTTAATTTTTGATACGACCTTGCGTGACGGAGAACAATCTCCTGGCGCATCAATGAACAAACAGCAAAAAATTGCCATTGCCGAAGCACTAGACAATATGGGTGTTGATGTGATTGAAGCTGGTTTTGCTGCTGCTTCAGAAGGTGATTTTTCTGCTGTTGCTGCGATTGCCGAAGCCGTTAAATCTGCAGAAGTTTGCTCGCTTTCGCGCGCAAAAAAAACTGACATTGAAACCGCCGCACAAGCGATAAAAAAAGCCGTCCGTCCGCGCATTCATACTTTTATTTCAACCAGCTCATTGCATCGCAAGCACAAGCTAAACATGAGCGAAGAGCAGGTTTTAGAAGCCATAGCTGAAAGTGTGTCTTTCGCGCGGCGCTTCACCGATCAAGTCGAATGGTCCGCAGAAGACGCAACACGCACCGAACGCGAATATCTAGCCCGCGCTGTTGAACAAGCGATAACATCAGGAGCGCGCACTATCAACATTCCCGATACAGTCGGCTACACCACGCCAGAGGAATTTTTCTCTCTGATAAAATGGTTGCGTGAAACTGTTCCGAATTCTGATTTGGCAGTTTTTTCTGTTCATTGTCACAATGATTTAGGTTTGGCGGTTGCAAATTCTTTGGCAGCTGTTCGCGCTGGTGCAAGGCAGATTGAATGCACAATAAACGGCCTGGGCGAGCGCGCTGGTAACGCCGCACTTGAAGAAGTGGTGATGGCCATGCGTACGCGTCCAGATATTTTACCTTTCACAAATAATATTGATACCACACACATAACGCGCGTCTCTAGATTGGTCTCAACTATCACTGGGTTTTTGGTACAAAATAACAAAGCAATTGTTGGTGCAAATGCCTTCGCACATGAGTCAGGAATTCACCAAGACGGCATGCTAAAACATGCTGGAACTTATGAGATCATGACGCCTGAATCGGTTGGCTTGTCTCGCTCTCAGCTGGTTCTTGGTAAATTATCAGGACGCCATGCTTTAAAAAAACGCCTTGAATCATTGGGCATAAATGTTGGCGACAATGCGTTTGAAGAAATTTTTTCACGCTTCAAAAATCTTGCCGATAAAAAACGTGAAATCTATGACGAAGATTTAATCGCACTGATTGACAATGCATCAGCGGCAGGTATAGAGACGGTACAACTTTCTTCTCTGCACATAACATGTGGTCTCAATGAACAGCCTCGTGCGCGTGTTGCTATTCTGTATAACGCTATTTTGCGTGAAACGGAGGCTTCAGGCGGCGGGCCAGTTGATGCGTTATTCCATGCTATAAGTTCTCTTGTTCCGCACGAAGCTACTCTAGCGCTTTATCAAGTGCATTCAGTAACTGGTGGAACAGATGCACAAGCAGAAGTAACCGTAAGATTACAGCATGGTGAATGCACTGGTACCGGCCACGGACGTGACACCGATACTATGGTTGCATCGGCGCAAGCTTATATTAGTGCGCTAAATCGCCTGCTGAGTTCTGACACAAAAAATGCAGAGAAAAAAAATTGCGCTTCCACGATATAACGGCATTCTAAACGGCATTCTAGGGGTACGGTCGATGATACCAAAATTATGGAATTCTCTTTCTTGTGACATGGCAATCGATTTAGGCACAGCAAATACGCTGGTCTATGTCAAAAATCGCGGCATCGTTTTGAACGAGCCTTCAGTAGTAGCGCTAAGGCGCGGCAAAGGCATGACAGTGCCTTATGCTTTCGGCAATGAAGCCAAAATGATGCTGGGTAGAACTCCAGCAGAAATTGAAGCTATTCGCCCGCTAAAAGATGGCGTTATTGCTGACTTCAAAGGCGCGGAGGAAATGATCAAACATTTTATTCGCGTTGTACAAAATCGTCGCTGGCTTGCTGGCCCGATGGTAATTATTTGCGTGCCGTCAGGCTCTACACCTGTTGAGCGCCGCGCGATTCAAGACGCAGCTGAAGAAGCGGGAGCTGGCGAAGTATTTCTCATTGAGGAGCCAATGGCAGCAGCAATTGGCGCTGATCTTCCAGTTACCGAGCCAACTGGTTCAATGATTGTTGATATTGGCGGCGGTACAACTGAAGTTGCTGTGCTTTCTTTGGGCGGCATTGTCTACGCGCGTTCTGTTCGCGTTGGTGGCGATAAAATGGACGAGGCGATTATTTCATATATTCGCCGCTGTCATAATCTTTTGATTGGTGAAGCAACGGCTGAGCGTATCAAAAAAACTATTGGTGCAGCTTGTTCTCCTGATTCAGGCGAAGGCAAGGTAATGGAAATAAAAGGGCGCGATCTTATAAACGGCGTTCCGAAAGAAATTGTTCTCACCGAAAAACAAGTTTCTGAAAGCCTTGCTGAACCAGTTAGTCAAATTGTTGAGGCCGTAAAAACTGCGCTTGAATGTACGCCACCAGAATTATCTTCTGATATTGTCGACAAAGGCATTGTTATGTCTGGCGGTGGCGCGCTGCTTAATCGCATGGATCAAGTTCTGCGCGAAGCAACAGGCTTGCCAGTTTTCGTTGCTGATGATCCTCTATCTTGTGTGGTGCTTGGCTCTGGACGCGTTCTTGAAGATAAACGCCTAAGACATGTTCTATTCAAGCAAGAATAGTGTTTAACTTTCGACCAATAAAAGTGAGTAATAAATCATGCGACGTGCACGGGGATCGCGAAGCACCATAATTGTTCTACCAAAAAGCGCGCGGGACCATTTAAAACATGCTGGCATTATCGTTATTTTAGCGTCTTTGCTCGTGCTGTTTTTTATGAACCGCGCTGATCATTTTAGCTTGGATGACAAACAAAATCAGGCGCGCGATGCTATAGCCCCTGCGCTTGAAACTTTGTCTTATCCTGTTCGTGCAGCTGGCAATACGCGGGAAGCAATTCAGCGTTATTTTTTTGCGGTGGAAGAAAATCTCGAGCTTAAAAAAAGCAACCGTCAACTTGCGCAACAAATTTCCATTTTGCTTGAGCAAGCGGCAGAAAATCAGCGTCTAAAAAGATTGATTCACGTTGTTGAGCAGGGCTATCAGCCGATTGTAACTGCGCGTGTTTTAACTGATGTTTCAGGCCCTTTCGCGCGCTCGATTTTAATCAGTGCTGGCTTGCAAAATGGCGTTGAAAAAGGAATGGCTGTTGTAAATGACGAAGGTTTAGTCGGGCGCGTAACTGATGTTGGTTTAATTAGCGCGCGCGTTTTATTGATAACTGACATAAATGGACGTGTGCCAGTTGTTGCTTCAGTTTCGCGCGAGCGCGCAATTTTAGCTGGAAATAATGGCGATGCACCGACGCTAGAATATTTACCTCTAGACTCAAATATTCAGTCTGGAGAAATGGTTGTCACCTCTGGTGAAGGTCTTTTATTTCCGCCAGGAATTCTGGTTGGGAAAATCCAAATTGGTGAAGATAAAACCTATCATGTAACTCCTGCTGTTACCTGGCATCGTCTTGATCTTGTAAGTGTTTTGGCACCAGACCAAGAAGAAACTTCACCGAGCATGCTTGGCTCTGCCAACAAAAAGAAGGAATAATCTAGCGTGGCTTCATCTCCTGCAATATGGATCCGCTTCTCTCCCGCATTGCTGCTTGTAGCATATACTTGTCTGCGCTTATTACCTTACCCTTTTGCTGGAATTGCTCATTTCATGCCTGCTCTTGATGCTGCTTGTATTTTTTTCTGGGCTCTGCGCGCGCCTAGCGCACTTTCTTTGTGGTTTATTGCTTTGCTTGGTTTGTTCTACGATTTACTAAGTGGAATGCCGCTTGGTATAACTTCATTGCTACATATTTCTCTCTACACTGCAACTGGTTGGCTCCGCCCAATATTAAAAAAATGGACGCCCTCAATGATTTGGGGAGCTTGGGTTTTTTTATCTCTAGGATTTGTCGCCGCCATGCTTTTTTTGTTTTCTCTGCATGATCGTTCTTGGTCTGGAACCTGGATTTATCCTTCATTTTTTTGGCTGATGACTGCGATGGCTTTTCCGCTTGTATACAGTCTCTGTCAAATTTGTTATCGCGCTTTTCCGTCAGGGTGGTTTTATGCTGAATGAAACCAAACGCAAAAGGGTTTTCTCTCGCCGTGCCTTGATTTTAGGTTCTTTCCAAGCTGGCCTTATTGCGACACTTATTGGCCGTCTTTATTATTTGCAGGTTTTGAAATCTGATACTTTTCAAACTCTCTCTGATAGCAATCGCATTAAATTATTTCTGCTGCCGCCACAACGTGGCCGCATACTCGACCGCAATGGCGAGGTAATGGCAGAAAGCCGACATTACTACCGCGCGCTGCTTGATCCTGAACAAGCAACTAATGTCAAAGAAACCATTCTGCGTTTTTCTGAGATTTTAAAACTCGACGACAAAACGCTCGAGCGTTTGCTAAAACGTGCCGCAAGCCAAAAAGCCCGTCGTCCTTGGACTTTGTACGATCATCTTTCCTGGGATCAATTAGCACGCATTGAAGTTCATTCGCCTGATTTGCCAGGTGTCAGCATTGAAGTTGGTCAAGCGCGTAGCTATCCAGAATTTTTTATCGCACCGCATGTGCTTGGTTATGTTGGTCCTGTTACAGAAAGTGATATTGAAAAAAATCCGCTGCTTAATCATCCAGATTTTAAAGTTGGAAAACATGGCGTTGAACAAACGCAAGAAGCTTTTCTCCGTGGTGAGGCTGGGGTTAGGCGCATGGAAGTCAATGCGTTTGGCTTAACTGTGCGTGAGTTATCTCGCGTTGAGAGTGTTGCTGGTCAAGATGTGAAGCTCACTATAAATCGCGGAGTACAGGCCGTGATAGCCGATAAGCTGAAAAATGTTACAGGCTCGGCGGTGGTTATTGATGTTGTAACGGGCGAAGTTATTGCCATGGTTTCGGCACCTAATTTTGATCCAAATCAATTTAGTCTTGGCGTTTCTTCTGATTATTGGAGGAAACTCATCACTGATGAAGATAAACCGCTGATCAATAAATCAGTATCGAATCAATATCCTCCAGGCTCTACCTTCAAAGCAGCGACTGCACTTGCGGCTTTGGGTACAGGAATCGATCCTGAAACCAGTGTGTTTTGTCCTGGTTATGTGGCGCTTGGAAATCATCGTTTTCATTGTTGGAAAGAGCACGGGCACGGTTCGCTCAATATGATTCAAGCAATTCAGCAATCATGTAACGTTTATTTTTACACGATGTCAAAACGTTGTGGAGAAGCCGCAATTGCTAAAGCTGCGCGCGCACTTGGTATGGGATCGTTAACTGGAATTGAATTGCCTGATGAAAAACCAGGCTTGGTTCCTGATGCTCAATGGAAATTGAAACGCGTAAAAGAAGCGTGGCAGGCTGGTGACACGCTAAATATGGGAATCGGTCAGGGATTTTTGCTAACCACACCGCTGCAACTTGCTCTTGCTGCAGCGCGCCTTGCCAGCGGTAAGAAAGTTCTCCCACATATTTCGGCTGATAAAAAAGGCGCGGCTAATTTTGCTAATTTGCCGATTCCGCTTAAGCATTTGCAGCTTGTGCGTGAAGGAATGCGCCGCGTTGTC
>JBIKYU010000102.1:0-5319 GCA_044355085.1 Rickettsiales bacterium
CAACCTCGCCATTTGCAAGATCAGCCTTGATTTGCGTGCGTTCGCGTCCACTCAAACCGCCATGAAGCAGGGCCACTCTGCAGCCTAGTGGCTCGGCAAATTTTCTTAGAAACTGCGCATGTTGGCTGGCTAAAATTTCGGTTGGCGCCATTAAGGCCGATTGTTTTTTAGCAGAAATAATTTGCATCATCGCTAAAGCCGCAACAACAGTTTTGCCGCTGCCGACATCGCCTTGAAGCAAGCGCCGCATTGGAATTTCCGCTGCAAAATCGGCGCGAATATCTGCAAAAACCTGCTGCTGTCCAGCAGTTAACTGAAAAGGAAGAGCAGCGCGAAACTGGCTCGCCAATTCATTTTCATGCGGAATATTCGCTGATTGCTTTGCTTCATTGCGCATATTTTTACGCATATGCTGAAGCGCAATTTGTAGCGCTAAAAATTCATCATATGCGAGACGCATAATTGCTGGATTTTCTGGCGATAAATCTTCCTCGCTTTGCGGCGCGTGCAAATGCTTGATTGCATCGATAAAACTCGGCCAATTATTTTCAGATTTACGCGTGAGCGGAATCCATTCTGGCCAGTTAAAAATTCCATCCAAAACCTGCAAACCCTGCTGCATAGTTTTATGTAGAAGCTTCGGAGAAAGCCCTTGTGTTAGCGGATAAACAGGCCAAACAGCGCTGATTTTTTTTAAATCCTCTGGCTTATTGATGTGATCGGGGTGAATTATTTGTACTTCGTTATTAAAGCGCTCAACTCGGCCGCTTATCACGCGCTTTTCACCAATTGGTAAAATTTTTTCAATTGCCTGCGCGTGCGCGTGAAAAAAAACTAAAGTTAAAAAACCAGTTTCGTTATAACAACGCACCCGAAACGGCCGCGCGCTGCTGCTTTTCCCGCCGTGACTTTTGGGCGGAATATGTTGCTGAACCGTTACTAGCGCGGTGATTAATTCCCCCGCACGCATGGCAAGAATTGAAGGCATACGGCGGCGATCAACAACCGCAACTGGCTTATGAAAAAGCAAATCAATAATGCGCACACCAAGCAGATTTTCAAATAGCGGACGCATTTTTCTGCCAATGCCTGAAAGCGTGGTGATGTCTTGTTGTAGCGGCATGAGCTGAGTTGGAAGCATTTTTTCTCTTCTGAAGTTTTGTTCGCATTTCTATTTTCTAATTGACTAAAACACAAAAGCGCAATTTTTTATAAATCGTATAGATGAATATATGAAAATCGAAAATAGACTCATGTTTTTGCGAGATTTAGAGCACAGTTATAAAGCTTCAACTTCAGCCAAAATTTTTACTGGAATTTTATTTCCACGCGCATCTTGAATTGGTTTTTTTAAGAAACGCTGCTGCAGGCGCGGCAACACATTTTTAACCGCATCAGCGGCCGTACAATCGATCAGCAGAAGAGAAAATTTTTCTTTTCCCATTGAAATCAAAACGTCTTCACTGCGCAAACCTTCGTTTAAATTCTGCACAGAGGCAAGAAATAATGCGCAATCTTCAGCGGTAGTATCGGAGCTAAAAATATTTTCAAACGGAGCGAGAGAAATATTTACCAAGGCAACATCTATCGATTTCTTGGCTTTATGGCGGGAGATTTCGCGCAGGCAAATTTCTAAAAATTGTCCATCTGGCAAATTGGTAAGCGCATCTTTATTTTTTGTCTGCGCTTGCGATTGGCGAATTGAATCTTTTAGCGAGTGCAAATTCTCAAGCAACGACAAGTCATGAAGTAAAAATTCGTAATTGTGAACCTGCGGAAGACTAGGCAAATCAAAGACCTTAATGGCAACTGAAATTCTTTTATCGCTAGAATTTTTTATTTTTGTGTAGGTAAAATGCCGAAATAACGCGGGAAGATTTTCTTCTTCTTCCTCTAAAAGAGCTTCCTGTAGCTCTTGCTCTAACAGCGAATTAATCTTTTTTCCAAGTATCATTTCAGCTTTACTGCCGAGCAATTGCTCGGCAGCGCGATTTAAATGTGTAACGATAAGATCAGCAGCAGAACCGCGTTTCGTTACTTGAATTACTGCATCATTTTTACGTTTAGCTGAAACTAACTCTGGCATTTCTTCCCCCACATAAGCACGCGATAGAACCATTACAAACTGCTGATCACAGAGCAGCAGCAAGAAGAGAGAGAAGAAAATTTTTATTTAGGCGCGAGCAATTTCTTTCGTTTTCAAAACTACATTTTTTTGCTCAAGCGCAAGCACAGCTTCGCCGCCATTTTTAAGCGTACCAAAAAGCACAGAATCAGCTAAAGGCTTGCGGATAATTTCATCCATCAAACGCTCAAGTGCCCTTGCTCCCATGGTTTCGCTGTAGCCTTTTTCAATTAAAAACGCGCGAACTTCTTGCGCTACATTCAAATGAACACGGCGCTCAACCAGCTGCAATTGCAGTGCTAGCAAAGATTTATCAACAACTTTAGCAACCACTTCTGGCGTTAAGCGGTTGAAGTAAATTACGCTATCAAGGCGATTGCGAAATTCTGGCGTGAACAAGCGCTCAATGACTTTTTCTTGCTCACCCTGACGCGCTGATTGTTGAAAACCAAGCGGTGCGCGCTCAGAGTCTGCAGCTCCAGCGTTACTGGTCATGATCAAAATCGTACTATTAAAACGAACTTCGCGACCATTACTATCAGTTAGTTTTCCGTCATCCATAACTTGTAAAAGCAAATTATAGATATCTGGATGAGCTTTTTCGATTTCGTCTAAAAGCACAACCGAGAAAGGATGTTTCTCAACTTTTTCAGTAAGCTGACCTGGTTGATCAAAACCAACATAACCAGGAGGTGCTCCAATTAAGCGCGCTACAGAATGTGACTCGAGATATTCAGACATATCAATGCGGATATATTCCATATCCAAATGCAGCGCCAATTGCCGCGCAAGCTCGGTTTTTCCAACGCCAGTAGGGCCAGCAAAAATAAAGCATCCCATTGGACGATGTGGTGGCCGCAAACCAGCACGCGCTAATTTTATCGCCATCGATAACTTGCTGATGGCTTCGTTTTGACCAAAAATTACATCGCAGAGATTTCCCTCTAAATGCTGAAGTTTTTTTGCATCATCAATACTAATGGTTTTGGTTGGAACATGTGCCATGCGCGCAACAACGACTTCAATTTGTTTGACGCCGATAGTTTTCTTTTTCGTAGAATTACTCGACTCCCTCAGACGCTCGTGCGCACCAGCCTCGTCTAAAATATCGAGGGCTTTATCAGGTAATTTACGATCATGTATGTAGCGCTTTGAAAGCTCAACTGCGCTTTTTAGCGCCTCCAAACTATAGCGCACGCCGTGATGTTCTTCATAATGAGTTTTTACACCTTTGAGAATTTCCAAACATTCTTCTGCGGTTGGTTCAACAATATCTATTTTTTGAAAACGGCGAGAAAGAGCCCGGTCTTTATCAAAATACTGCCTATATTCACGATGAGTTGTTGCTCCAATGCAGCGGAAATTGCCGCGTGCGAGCGCTGGCTTGAGTAAATTTCCAGCATCGAGAGATCCACCACTTGTTGAACCAGCGCCGATGATGGTGTGAATTTCATCGATGAATAAAACCGCAAAAGGCCGCTGTTCTATCTCCTGAACCACAGCTTTTAAGCGCTCTTCAAAGTCTCCACGATAACGCGTTCCTGCAACCATTGCGCCCAAATCGAGCGAAAAAATTTCTGCATTTAGCAATGGTGTCGGAACTTTTTTCTGCACGATGCGCAAGGCCAGACCTTCAACAATGGCGGTTTTCCCCACTCCTGGGTCACCAACAAAAATTGGATTATTCTTGCTGCGCCGACAAAGAATCTCAACCGTGCGCTCGATTTCCATCTCGCGACCAATGAGATTGTCGTATTTTTCTGCTTGTGCGTTCAACAAAACACAATATTGCGACAATGCCGTTGGCGCTGCAGAGCTGTTTTGTTCTGGTTTTGCGCTAGTTTCATTACTGGAATTTTGCGGGTTATTTTCTTTTTTTGTTGGAATAAAACCAATCGGCGGAATTGGCGTGATAATGATTGAAGCCTGCGGAAAGCTAGAATTATCTGGCGCTTTTGCGTCTGTTCCTTGTTTGCTTATCGCATCTTGCACTTCATTGTGGCTTATTCCCTGTTTACTTAAAAAATGCGCGGCGAATGAATCGCGCTCGGCAAACATTTCCGCCAAAATATTGGCGCCTGAAATTGCACGCTTGTCGCTGTTATTTAATGCAGCGCGATGAATAATACGCTGAAATCCTAAAGTTGGGCGGACATCCGATGGGCGCTCTGGTAAGGCGAGAGCAGAAAGGCGCTCCTCAAGAAACTGCTCGGTTTCCGTGGTCAAAACTCTCAAATCAACTTCACAATATTCAAGAACACGACGCGTTTCTGGATCATCAACCAATGCCAACAACAAATGCTCAGGCGTTACAAAAACATGGTGATAATTGTAAGCAAGCTCTAATGCGCGGCGAATAACCTCTTCAAGACTTCTGGAAAGCATTTGCCGTTCCTTTCTGCATGATGCATTTTAGTGGATGTTGATGCTGACGAGCATCCTGAATTACTTCTACCACCAATGTTTCGGCTACGTCACGCGGATAATAACCGCAGAGAACTTGCCCTTCAACTCTCAGCATATGCGCATAGCTTTGTGCAATTGCTGGTGATTTATTGAAAAATCGCTGCAGAATTTCTCCCACATATTCAAGCGGAGTTTCTGGATCATTCAGCAACATAACGCTGTAAGAACGCGGACAGCAAGCCTGAACCTCATAGCGCGCGCACTCTTCGTGATACCATGATGGCATTTTGTTTAAGTGCCGAATGAATGTTGTGAAAGAAGGATTTTCCTCTTTTTCCATGATGATCTCCTTATTATTTTTCCCTAAGCTTGCAATATGGGCGGCAAGTATTAGCAAAGAGTTAAGGAGATCAGAATTTTTAGCTTGCCTTGTTTTTATGCTAACGGTATAAGCCGCGCCCTAGTTTTTTGGCCGCACATTGAGAGAGAACTAAAGATGAAAAAAGACATTCATCCTAAATATAACGAACTAACCTTGGTTTTCACCAATGGCTCGAGCATCAAAACCCGCTCCACTCTTGATGTTGGCACATTAAAGCTTGATATTGATCCATATGTTCATTCAGCTTGGACTGGCACATCAGCGCGCGTTAACGAAAATGTTGGTAGCGTTGCAAGCTTCAACAAGCGCTTTGCTGGATTTTCTCTCGATTCTATCGGCAAGAAAAAATCTTAGATTTTTTAAAAGCTCTAATTCAGATCAAATCTTTTGGCGCAGATTATGCTTT
>JBIKYU010000103.1:0-5287 GCA_044355085.1 Rickettsiales bacterium
CGCGCCGCCTTCACGAATAACCTGTCCATCATCAAGCAAAACTGGAACTGAACCACGTGGATTCAATTTCAAAAATTCTGGCGACCGATTTTTTCCTTCACGCAGCGAAACATTTTCCAATTTTACTTCAGCGCCAATCTCGTTCAAAACCGCGTGAATAGCCATCGAGCAGGCACCAGGAGAGTAGTAAAGCGTATACATAAAAACTCCAAATATTAGAATAAAAACACTTCAAGAATTGTGATCTTTAACATAGTTCAATCTCATTCGCATAATTTTCTATACGCAATAAAATATCAGCCAGAATTTTTGCGGCTCCTTCCAGTTCTTTAAGTGCTGAGAGAAAATTCTGCTCGTCATTCAAATACTCATGAACCAGTAAATTCCTAATCTTTCTTGCAGCAAGAAATTGCTCGGCATTTTCTAACCAACCAATTTTTTCTGCGTAAGATAAATTATCGAGCAAGGATTTTACTTCCGCACCAACCAACGCCATAAAGCGCGGCATCAGCTTATCTCCGATATAATCCTGCAAACGGCAAAATCTGCTAACAAACGCTTCAACCATTTCTGATTTTGCAGAATCGTCTTCCAAAGATTGAATGAATTTCAGATCAATTTTATGTGCAAACAAACGAAGCTGCGTGCGCTCGAGATATTTATGTTTTTTGCGCGCCAACTCTAAAGACAAAACAGCATTTTTCGCATGCTCAGAAAGATACCTGCGCATCATAAGAGCTTCCCTTCTTTGCGTGCGATTGCAAAAATTTCCTGCTCTTTGCTCTGCGCATCCTTCAGCAAAACATCAATTTCTCTATCACCAAGCACCATAATCAGCTTCGCATAAATTTTGCCAATCATCGCAACCTTATTTTCAAGATTTGCATGAGTCTCGATGAATAAATCGACATCGCCTCCGCGTAAATTATCATCTGCGCGCGAGCCAAAAAGCCATATTTTGTGCGGCTCTACAACGAGAGCTGCGACATTTTTTTTTATAATTTCCGCCTGCTCTTTTGTAATGCGCATAATTATTTCTTTTTTGCTTTCTTAGTAGATGCAGCAATAAAATCCATCAACGCTAACAAAACGCCAGATATCACAAACACTACATGGATAATTACCATCCATTTTAGTTGCGTCTCTGAAACTTTATCTGTGCCCATAAACATCTTAAGCAAATGAATTCCTGAAATTGCTACAATCGATGCAATTAGTTTGAGCTTCAGCGATGAAAAATCAACGGTTCCCTTCCATTCTGGCTGATCTTCATGTTTGCCTGTATCCATTTTGGAGACAAAATTTTCATAGCCAGAAAAAATCACAATCAGCAGTAAATTTCCCGCCAAAGATAAATCAATCAGCGATAAAATTCCCAATATCACATCGCTTTGCGTAAGCGTCGAAATATTCTGAAACAGATGCAAAAGCTCCTGCATGAAACTAATCAAAAGCACCAAAAGCGCCGCCGCCAGCCCAACATAAATTGGCGCCATCAACCAACGGCTGGCAAATAATCCACGTTCAATTACTGTTTCTATTTTTTGCAAACTCATTTTAATTCACCTTACATTTTTCATTATGAAAATTTTTATACTAGAGCCATTCATTCCATGAATGTCTCTATAACCGCACTTCAGCAGAACAATTCGGTGTTTCGCGCAACAAAACGCTAACGCAGCGCAACGATTTTTCAGGAAATAATTTTGGGCATATTTCTTCGAGCAAATACAGCGCCATTTGCTCAGCCGTTGGATTATATGGAAGATAGAAAATTTTCTGCCCCGTAAATTCCGCAATAAAAGTGCCAAGCTCAGAATCAGCCTCATGCAAAACACAAGTATGATCCCAATTATCATAAATCCAATTTTGCAGCCGCTCTTTTATCACGCCAAAATCAACGACTCTGCCCAAACGATCCAACTGCTCTGCTTGGAAGGTAAACTCCGCCACATAACGATGACCATGCACAAAAGCGCAGCGATGCTCGTGTTCGCGCACACGATGCCCTGCATCAAATTCGATTTTTCTAGTACAAAGAATTTCAGTCATGATAAAAAATTTTAGAGTTTATCCATCTGCCAAGAAGTACTAAACGCGCTCGATTAAAACCTCAACCAAAGGCTCTTTGCCGATTTCATTGCGCATAATGCGCTTAACCGCCGCACGCACCACATTGACCAAAGTTGTCTCTCCACCGCGCGAAGATTTCGGCTGTTTTCCATCCAACGCATTTTTGATTTCCATCGAAATAGCCGATAAAATATCGGCATCTTCAACTGGATCAAGCGCTCCAGGAGCAAGCACTTGCGGCGGCAGACGCAACCCTGGTTTTTCTTTATTCATCACCAAAGAAACAACAACCAAGCCTTCTTTTTGCATTCTACGACGCTGTTTTAAAATCGTGCAATCTGGCCCAAGCAGCAGATTTCCATCGATACCAAAAAATCCACATGGTACTTTACCAATGATTCCTGCAGCTCCTGGAGCTAAGCGCAACACATCACCGTTTTTAACTTGAAAGGCATTCTCAACGCCCAAACCTTTGGCAAAACGCGCATGCTCGTGCATGTGCACATGTTCACCATGGACAGGAATCGCAATTTTTGGCCGCACCAAACCGTACATATGCGCCAATTCCTGCCGTGAAGGATGTCCAGAAACATGCACAAAATGATCGCGCTCGGTTAAAACTTCAACGCCCTGTAAAATCAATTTATTGAATAATCTAAAAATACGTTTGTCGTTTCCTGGAATAATTTTCGACGAGAAAATCACCGTATCGCCTTGCGCCAAGCGAATTTGCGGATGTGTTCCATGGGCAATTTTATTCATCGCCGCCAATGGCTCGCCCTGGCAACCAGTACAAAGTAAAATGGTTTTTTCGCGCGGTAATTTTGTTAATTGGTGGTCGGGAAGAATCTCTGGAATATCAAGCAAATAGCCACTTTCACGCGCCGCCTGATAAATTCTCCACAAAGAACGACCAGCCATAACCAAACTTCTTCCGCTTGCAGCAGCAGCACGAGCAACTGTTTCAATGCGCGCAATGTTAGAAGCAAAAGTCGTAACCACCACCAATTTGCTGGCATTACGCACCAAAGTCATCAGGCTGGTTTGCAGATCTCCTTCAGAACCAGAATGCTCTTCTTTGAAAATATTCGTGGAATCACAAACCATTGCAAGCACGCCTTCTTTTCCAAGCGCCGCCAATTTAACTTCATCAGTAGTTGGACCAACAACTGGATTTGGATCTAATTTCCAATCTCCCGTATGCAAAACCGTTCCTTGTTTTGTGCGCAAAACAATGCCCTGCATCTCAGGCACAGAGTGAGTAATTTGCACCATTTCTAACGAAAATGGCCCGAGCTCAAATGAGCCGCCGCAAGGAACTTCCTGAATCGGCACCACGCCTTTCAAACCAAATTCCGATAATTTTGCGCGCAGAAAAGCCGCTGTAAATGGCGTAGCATAAACTTTACAGCCGAGCTCTTGCCACAAATACTGCACCGCACCTAAATGATCTTCATGCGCATGCGTTAGTACAATGCCGAGTAAGTCTTTTTTTCTTTCAGAAATAAAGCGAATATCTGGCACTAGCATGTCAATGCCTGGCATGAAATCTTCAGCAAAACCAGCGCCGCAATCGAGCACCAACCATTTACCATCCAGATGATACAAATTGAAATTCATACCAATTTCAGCCGAACCACCTAGCGGTACAAACAGTAAATCACCTTTATTATGCGCAAATGTAGTACTCATTTTTGTTTATTTCTCTTTTTTCTGTTTAAGTCATAAACAAGCTTCAAACCATGCATCGTAAGATCCATATCCACCTGCTCGATAATATTAGTGCCCTGCGTAAAAAGCCCCGAAAGCCCACCAGTTGCTATCACTTTAAGTGGCGCACCATAGGCCTGTACAATGCGTGATGCAATGCCTTCTACCAATCCTATATATCCCCAAAAAACACCCGACTGCATCGCCTCAACTGTCGATGTGCCGATAATTTTTTCTGGCCGCGCCACTTCAACCTTGGGAAGTTTAGCCGCAGCTGCATGCAAAGCATTGAGCGACAATTGCACTCCTGGAGCAATAACTCCACCCAAATATTCAGCTTTTTTGCTAACTAAATCGAAAGTAGTGGCCGTACCAAAATCAATAATCAAAACATCTCCGCCAAAGCGATCAAGAGCTGCAACCGCATTTACCAACCGATCTGCTCCAACTTCATGCGGGTTATCAACACGAATTTTTATGCCCAAATTAACTGATTTATCGCCAATAACCAAAGGTGGATTATCACAAAACCAAGAGCAGAACTGAACAATTGCGCCAGTTGCTTGTGGCACAACACTTGAAATTATTGCATTTTTTACGATGACCTCATCATCAAGGTCAGATATTTCCATCAACTGCGTAAGCGCCAGAGCATATTCATCAGCGGTACGTTTTGCATCCGTTGAAAGCCGCCAAGAACCAACAACTTTATCACCGCTAAAAATTGCAAAAACTGTTTGTGTATTGCCAACATCAATTGCTAGAAGCATTTTTTACTCCACACCAAAAAAAACATCACCAATCAAACAACGCTGAATCACGTTCTTTTCATCGCGCAAAATTAAAGCACCTGCAGAATCAACATCAAGCGCCACGCCAACAATCTCTTTTCCTGACTGGATAACTCGTACATTCCTATTCAACATCGCCGAATGTAACAACCAATCAGAACGCCAAGTTTGCAAAGAGCGTGATCTGAATTTCTGCAGCCACAAACCAATTAATTCATCGCGTAAAATCGTAAAACCTTCCAACTCAAATGCCGTAGCTATATCGGAAAATTCCTCTGCAACTGCTTTTAAATTCACACCAACACCAACGACTAAAGCGCCGTCTTTATTTACAGAATTTTCAACCCGTTCAAGCAAAATTCCCGCACATTTTTTCTCAGAAAAAAGTAAATCATTCGGCCATTTAAACTGCAGTTTTTTATCAAGCTCCGCTGCAATTTCAACCAAAGCATCACGCAGAGCAATAACCGCTGAAAACGAGTAAAGCGGCCAATCTGCAAGTGGAGCATCAGGATAAAAAACATAGGAGAAATGTGCATTTCCTAGCAAAGATGACCAAACGCGACCATTCCTGCCCCGACCATTTGTTTGTCTATCAGCAACGAACAATGCAGATTTTTTTTCAGAAGATTTTTTTTCTGCAAAAAGACGCGCCTCAATATTCGTGCTTGTCATAATCTCTGCATGCACGAGCAAAATATCAGCATCTGCAG
>JBIKYU010000104.1:0-5270 GCA_044355085.1 Rickettsiales bacterium
GCCAAATGCAAGCATTTCCGCTGCTGTAGAAATTTTCGCAAATAAAGGCTTTGTTGCTTTATTCACGCCCTTATCAGTTGCTTGCGCGGAGAGAACAACTGCAACTAATAAAGTGTAATTATTGGTGAAAAAAAGTTCGGTTTTTGGATGCGGAGTCGCAGCAGAAAAACGAGAAAAAATCTCAGAAACCGCTTTTTTGCTCAATAAATTAGGCATGAAAAACCTAGGAAGAGGCAGAAAGTTGATTCGGCGAAACCAAAACCTGGCGCGCAAAACACGGAATCACGATTTTCAGCGGGCGTATTTTGCTTTCACTAATTGCGTGCAAAGCCGAACATGCATCGACTGTTACAACTTCGTTTTCGTTATAAAGCCTATATTTGCGCAGATCATTTGCGCAACGTTCCTTTTGCGAAAGCTCGGGCCAATCTGGCTTTAACAGCGTGACAATTTCTGCGGGAATAATTTTATCCCTGGCTTCTTTAGTCACTGCAGAAGTAACTTCATCTTCAGCAAGAATGTTAGTTTTTGCCTGTGTTTTGATCTCTTCAGAATGTTGATGCGGCGCGTTTTCTGCTTCATTCGCAACATTCCCATCAACCTGCAATTCTGCAGGCAGAGTAGTTTCTGATTCCATATTATTGCTCCTTGCGTTCACTGCAGCAGAGTATAGGCAAAAACTTAAACAAAGGTAAAGCCCTATAAAACCAAGGGTTTCCCTAGCTTTCCGCGAATATCAGAAAAAGAAAAAATCAACTTGGCATACAATTTGCTTTACTAAATCTGCAATCAAAAGGCGCATCTTATTCGCACTCTATCATTTATTAATTGTGAGAAACTCGCATGGCATCTTTGCAGCAGACAAATGATTCTTCACAAGCATCGGCCTTGTTGGCAAAATTTGCGCAACAACAATTTAAATCTGGCAGCTCCGCCAAAGATAAAAAATCCGACACTGATTTTGCTAGTCTGCTTGCAGAAAAAACCAGCAATCGTAGAGAAATTTCCCCTGTAAAAAGCAACGCGCAAGAAAATGCCTCGCTCACTTTTACGCAAATGAAAAAATTCGCAGCAACTCAAGATCATCAAAGCTCTGCGAAATTGCGCGATCATGATTTTGATTCTGCGCAAAAAAATTCAGCCGCAGCAAATGATTTCAAAAAATCTGCCGCTGATAAATCCAGCAAAAGTGAAAAAGCGGAAGCAAAAAACGAAATAGACAAAAGTGATTTGCAGCGTGCTGAGGAATTTTCAAAAGCAGAAAAATCCAAAAATTCAAAACTAGATAAGCAAAAAATTGTCGAGCAAATCGACCCAGCAATTTTGCAAACAATTTTGCCTGGAGTTACAAGCGAGCAGCTGGTTTCGCTGCTTGGTCTGGCAGAAGCTGGGGGTGATTCTATCACTCCTGTTGAGGGCGAGGATTTGCTTGCTGAGGCAAAAAAACAAGGCCTGATTTCTGCTTCTGAGGATTCTGAACAAACAGAAAAAGGCATGGATTTATTGCTGCAGGCGATGAAAAATTCTGAATCTGAAGGCACACAAGATTCAGCCGAAGATTTAAACTTGAAACTGGCAGAAGATAAAAACCTGGAATTGCCGACAGAGATTTCTCCGCAAGCTTTGACCGAAATTGGTGAATCAGTAGCGCAAAAAGCTCCAGAAAATTTTGCTGCAGGCGCATCTTTAGCGCTAGATCAACAATTCGCCGCGCAAGTTAAAAAGCAAACTGCAGAACCAAAAGAGCACGCACATAAATTAGAAAATCAGGCGCAGGAAGAAACAAAATCCAGCGCAGAAAATTTGACACAACAGCCAGTAGAAATGGTACAAAATATCAACAAAAATGCTGATTCTAGCGCGCAGCAACCGCTTGCCCAAGCGGTGCAATCTGCTCAAAATTCCGCCACTTCAACGCCACCTGATTCAGCATCAACAACAAATGATGGCGATGAAAATCTCGCCATTAACAATGTCAAAAATAACGATTTGCGCGCCAGTGAATGGACAAAAATTGCTGAAGCAAAACCTGCTGACACATTGTCGCAGCAGCGACAAGAAGCGGTTTTAGCGCAAGTAAAAATGGGAATTGAAAACGCCCAGAAAAAAGGCGAACGCTTTATCAGCATCGAGCTTTCTCCGCGTGATCTTGGCACAATTGATGTGCAAATGCGCGTTTCAAAAGAAGGGCGTACAACCGTGCAAATCGCTGCGGACCGGGCAGAAACTCTAAGTCTTCTACAGCGTGAATCAGGAACGCTAAAAGCCATGCTGCAAGACACTTTGAAGGCGGACACCAGCATGCTCAATTTTACTTTTCATCAGAGCGATGGTCAGTCAGGTCAACAGGCATTTGATCAAGCAATGCAGCGACAAAATTCACCCTGGCAAACGCCGCAACAAAAAGCACTAACCGCAGAATTAAATGAAGTTCAGCAATGGCGGATCCGCGCAGCCGAATCTGGCCGCTTGGATTTGCGCGTCTAAACATCATAAAAATAATTGAGGAAAAAATGGCAATAAATACCGCAACCGCTTCAACAGCTCAGGCCGCAACAACAGCGCAAACTCAGAGCAAAAGCGACAAAGCAAAAAGCTCATTGCTGGGGAATTTCGATAATTTCCTTACGCTTTTTATAACGCAGCTCAAATATCAAGATCCTTTGGAACCAATGGACACCTCGCAATTCACCAATAATTTGGCGCAATTATCTGGCGTTGAGCAAGCGGTAAATACCAATGCTAATCTAGAAAATATCGCCTCGCTTTTGTCTGGTTCAGCGATGAATCAATCAGTGAGTTATCTCGATAAGGCGGTTGAATTTTCATCAGATAAAATTCAGCTCACCTCAAGCCGTGTAACTGGCGGATTTTATGAGCTAAGCGAAGCCGCAGATAGTGTTGATATTATTATTTCTGACGCTAACGGCGTTCCAGTTAGAACCATTCCTGGCAAAGCAAGCGAAGGAAAACAATTAGCTGAATGGGATGGCACCGATGATGTCGGCAATCCCATGAAAGAAGGTAATTATCAAATGCAGGTATTGGCACGAAAAAAAGGCACAAGCGAAGCAAAAAAAATTCCGACCACAGTACTTGGCATCGTAAAAGGCGTGACGATGGATCAAGGCACTGCTTGGCTACAAATAGGTGAAGAAACAGTTGAAGCATCAGCAATAAAATCGATTCAAAGTCGTCAGTAATTTTAAGAATAAATTTCAAAAATAATCGGAGGAAGATATGGGTCTTTTCGGAGCGTTAAATTCATCAGTTCAAGGAACACAAGCGCAAGGTGAGCGCATCGCAGTAACTGCAGATAACATCGCAAATGCATCAACCATTGGCTACAAAGCAAACTCAGCGATTTTCAGTACGCTGGTGACGCGCTCTGGCACTGGAGTTGGCTTTTCAAGCGGTGGTGTGAATTTGAATGTGCGAGCTCTAATCGACAAACAAGGTCTAATTCAATCAACGGGAAGAAGCACCGATGTTGCGATTTCTGGCCGAGGTTTTTTCGCCGTACAAGATACAAGCGGCAGCACATTATTTACACGCGCAGCTAGTTTTACCGTCAATAATCGTGGTGAAATGGTCAATCAGTCTGGCTATAAATTTCTTGCTTGGCCGCTCGATAATGAAGGCAGAAAGCCAGGTGCATTAGGAAACGTCAACACCACATCATCTGAATCTTTCGACAGTATGCAGCTGGTTAACACCAACGCAGTTAGCGGCACTGCATCAGCAACAACTAAAATTTCTTTGGGAATGAATGTTGATGCAGGGCAGGCAGTTTATCAGGGCGCAACCGCAGAAATCACTTTTGATTCAAGTGATAACAATGTTGTGAGTGAAGATAACATTATCGTTCCAGTAAGCGATGGAACTAACGGTATGCAGCAAGGTGATTCCTTTTCTGTGACCGCTGATTCACTCACATCAAATTTTACCTATGGTGGTATTGCGCGCTCACGCAAAATTAACAGTGATATTTTCGGTGCTCTGAATGCTACTTCAACTTTTACAGCGGGCAGCGCTTTAACAAATGGCGATAAATTTACCGTAACAACGGCAAGCAGCGGTATAGTTACTTTTACTTTTCAAGCCACATCGCCAAATGTGAATATCGGACAATTCAACAGCCTTAGCACTCTTGCTCAAGCAATGAATAATGCCACAGGCATAACCGCGCGCGTGCCTGATAACGGTACAGTTCTCTATGTTGCTTCTGATAACGCCAATGACGCTGTAACTTTCGCCAATGTTGGTTCATCACAATTGGTTGATAAGCTGGGTTTTAGCAATGTTTCCGCCGCAGCTTCAGGAGTAAATCGTTTTGCAACGGTAAAAGGTTTGAGTGCTTTGGTGCAGGAACAAAGCCAACTTTCTTACCTGATTAACAACCCTTCTGTTGGTGCATCGATAGAAATTTTTTCGAAAGATCCTCTGCAGCCGCTCACTGTTGCAAAAATAAATAACGTCGCAACAATTAACCCGCTCTCTTCTGAGAACGGCGGAAATGGACAAGACACATTGATTGTACCAGTTTCAGGAACCTCAATGGCGCTTGGTAACACAATCACGGTTTCGGATGGAACTAATTCTGGAACCTTCACTTATGGCGGATTTGCAACTTCAACCAAGATTAGCTCAACCAGTATAATTTTCGGCGCTAGCACAACATCAGGAACCTTCAGCAACAGTATTGTTAATGGCGATACTCTCACGCTAAGTAACGGAACCAACACTGTTACCCTCACTTATGAAACGAGCGGAACACCTGATACCACATCGACAGCGCTTGAATTTAATAGCTTGGACACCATCGCCGCTTCTATCAATAACAGCACACATTTCCGCGCAAAAATTGCTAACAATACTCTCTATGTTGCAGCTGCTAATGCGAATCTGGGAACCACTTTCGGTGGAACGGCTGAAATCTTAACCGAGCTTGGGCTATCCGACGTAAGCGTTGCACCCAATGGAACAAAGCGCTTCAACACTTTGGCGAAATTATCAGAGTTGGTTGATGACATTACTGATTTTTCAACATCAGTTGCTAGCACAACCAGTAATTCGGCTGTAACAATGAATGCATCAGCAACTGGAGCAAGAATGAGCATCAGCGGCAGCGATGATTTAATCTACGAACTTGGTTTGGCAAAAGGTACAGTTGGTGAAGGATTGGCGAACGAATTTAATTTAACCGCAGGAACAGTTGCTGCAACTTATGACTCTTCTGATCCAACCATCAACCTGTCCAAAGGCAATAT
>JBIKYU010000105.1:0-5192 GCA_044355085.1 Rickettsiales bacterium
TTCCAAGCCAATCAAAATACCAATGCTGATGGTGAAGAATAGATAAAAATACATGAATAAGCCTGTATAGGCATAAGCAAAATACAAGGCGGGAATGCTCAGTCCGCCTAGCAATGCTAACACAAGCTCGATTTGTACGAATCTAACCAGCAGATCACGGTCTATATATTTAGAGATCAGCGTCCCAATTCCCATCGAAGCCATATATATGCCAATGGTGAGGGAAAAAAACTTTACACTGTCACCAAGAAAATAGGAGGCGGTGGTCGCAATCAGCAACTCATAGATGATGGAACACAAGCCAGAGACAAACGCAGCGAATACAAGCGTAACGGAGTGCTTTTTAGCAGGTTCTGTCGATATTTTTTGGCTCACGCTTTTTCATTTTCCAATTATTTGCCGCTGCCAGGTCCGCCACCGATACGGTCTGTGCCATTGACACTACCGCCACGGTTACTTGGTTCGGTGTAAGTTGTTGGACCACCCCAATACCAGAAAGAGGAGCCTCGATGGTATCCATTATAACCCATATAGCCATAGCCATTAGACGCTAACGAAAATAGAGCCAAGTAAATAAGCCCAAGGATTATGGCGCCAGCCCAGACTGCTTTTGCGGTATTAGTCATCGCTCATGCTCCTCGCTATTCTTAGTATAGTTTTATTGCGAATTTCGTTAAGGACTAATCCGATAAGTAAAGTGATGATGCCAAATACAAAGTGAGGGATGCTGCTACCACGTTTTTTGCTTATAGTTACCTGCACCGCATCAGGATTGTAACTACCAGAAGACTTAAGATTCAGATAATACTGCCCAGGCTGGGGAAACGTGAGTTTCATAGAATAGCTATTATCTGACTCCCGCCACGCTCCTTCATCATCATAACCCGCTTCGCTCCACAACTCCTTGCCAAACGAGAACAGATAATCTTTCTCCGCATCCAACACTTCGCCTTCAATAAACGACCATGTGTTCTCTGGAACGCTTGAGGCAATGCTAATTTCATAGACTTCTTTATATCGCTGGACGGTAATTGGACCGATAGTAGCCACATCCCTACCTTTCTCTTGTGCGACAGCTACAGCCCGCTGACTTGGCACAGAAGGAGAAACATAAGTGCGTACTGTATCGCTAAAAAGTCGTTGAGTTTCCATGCTGAACACCCAAGCCGTAATCAGGCTTAGTATTCCAAAAATGATAAAAACGGTTGCAACTTTCCCCAAGTCAACACCATCCTCTGAGGACGGCGTCCCTTTTTCTTGGTTGAGTCGCTCTGATAATTTGTATGCCACAGCGCGCCCCCCCAATTAAATTAGCCTGGTTAATATCACCGCGAAGCTGATGGCTATCGTTGCTTCCAAGAACCCTGCGCCAATATTTTTGTCTTCTTTGATTTCCCGACCCAGTGAGTCACCTGGCACGACCAGTCTGTCCATTACTAGGCGGATAACTGGTAGGAAAATGAAGGCAATTACGTTTGCGATTGCAAACAGCATAATATCTTTTTGCCAGTTCACAAAATCACCAGACGTTGCATTCATCACGATTATTGAAAGCGCGATTAGGTTACCCGCAAACGCAACACCGCTGGCGGTGTTCTTGTTCAGCAATTCATCATGAATATTATAGGTAGAGAATTTTTCGTAAATCAGGCTGAAGATGAACAGAGAAATCTGCCCCAATACAAAGAAAATGACGGAGGTTAGCACATTCCCGCCTTGGCCTGATACTGAGCCCGCAGCAATAATACCTGTTGCTAGATATGCACCAAATTGAACAGCACCAACGCTGACATTCTTTTCCTTGATAAGCTGCTCCGTGTCGCAAAACTTGCGAAGGATAATCTTATCGTTAAACCAGCGAGAAAGATTCAGCAATACTAAGCCGAGTAGTGAATATCCACCTACAGCAATCAGATCCTCTTTTAATCCTTGTGTTGGACCAAAAAGCGCACCTACAAAGATAGCTGATATTGCAAGATAGTAACCACTCATGGTCAAGGCTATGGCGAGGTTATCCTTCTTGGTGAGTTCATCATTGATTTTGTAGGGCGTAAAAACGTCCTTGAGCCATTTTGCCAGAAGGAACAACACAAAATACATTGCAACGAAAGCTGCTGCTCTTGTGATGTCATCAATTACCATGCCTTTTATGTCCATAAAGCTCCTCTTATTTTACACGTTGTAGTTACGCGACATATTATGACACCACATTGTATTTGTTTAAGCAATCAACAATTTTGTCAGTTACTTAAACAACCACTATTCGTATATCATTTTCACCAACTCTTCCATCATTCTGCGTTTGATGCCCAGCGCGTCAGTTGCATCAAGTTTGTATTTTTTCCCTAACGTCACATAATCATCTTCGCTTAAAGAAACCGTTAGCCTTGGACGCTTTGGGGGAGAGTACGACAAGCCGATCATTTTTCGTATTTGATCGGATGGTGCCAGCCCTTCTCGCGCAGCCAGTTCACGGATATGGCATGCAACTTTCTGCTCCATCTCAAAGGCAACCTGCGTAGCCTTGATGGTTTCGCTGATTTTGCTCCATTCTTTCCGTGGCTTTTTAGCCATCTAAATTATCTCCATTTCCTAGAAAAAGAGCCAGTAAAGTAGCAAAACTACCACAGCTATTGTCAGTAAGACAGACACATACATCGGAAACGGCGATTTGACGTATAATCTACCAAGCCAATAAAGAATTTTCTGCATGGCTTACTCCTGATTATTAGTTTCGGACGGTGTATTGCTTGGCCACATTTCTTCGATTTCATCAATGTCATGATAAACAGTAGCGCAAACTTCGGTTTCGCCAGTGCTGTATATCTCGATTTCAATCGCATATTCTTCGGTAGAATCTTCAAGAATATGTGATGTGAACTTTTCCTGACGATTTATGTCTTCTACAGAAAGATAGCGAGCATCGCCTTTTAAGAACGCGCCTTTAACACTGTCATCAACTTCTCTGTAAGAATCCACCAGCCAAGTTTCCAATCCACTCGGTTTTTTCAGGATAGGAATCTGTGCTCCCGTCCCTCTGGTCAAGATGCGCTTCATCGCATCATCGCCAATGACCTCGCTGACTTCGGACTTCTGAATCTTTTTGCAAAGAGCCAGATATTCATCTCCATCTTCCTCTTCAACCATCATATAGACTAGGTTTCCAGAGCGGTCTTTGAGGATAAGTTCTGGGTAGCACAAATCGCCATAGATATAGGTGTTAATCTGTGAAACCTCAAACTCTGTATTGCTTAGATCAGGCTGCTCGATATAACCAAACTTGATAATATCGCCTTCGCGTAGATCACGCGGATGGGAAAGTCTCCGAGCACCGCCCTGGGACTCTCCCGATCCAAACAGGAACTTAAAAAATCCTGCCATGGCATTACCCGTTCTTTTTAGCTTTTAGTCCAGCAAGAATCTCTTGGGCTTTATTATCGCTTTGTACGATACCAGCCTCTTTGAGTTTCTTTTCCAAATCCTTACCTTCAAACTCGCCTTGCAGCGCTTCGCCAGCTTTCAAACGATCTTCCAGATCCTGCTGCTTTACCTTAATGCGATCTAATGACTCTTTCGCAGTAAGCAATTTTGAGGAACCGGTCGAATAGTTTTGCGTGATTGCAATCGTAGCTTTTTGTACGTTCTGCGTGGTTTTCACCATCACGAGCTGACGCTGCATGTCGGCAAGAGCTTTGCTAGTCTGCTTAATCAAATTTTTCAGGCGAATAACGTGTGCCGAAAAACTTTCTTGAGCTTTTTTCTGAATGTCCAGCTCAGATTGAAACTCAGCAATCTTTTGTGCGATTTCAAGAGCAAGTGCCTCATCACCTTTTTCAAGGGCTTTGGAAGCATAGTCTTCATGCTTTTTTACATCGGCAGTAAAGCTCTCAATTTTGCGGCTAGCTTGCATTTCTTTAGCCATCACTTCCGTAAGGTCGCGCTTGGCTTTATCGATTGCAGTTTCCGAATCTTTGATTTCCTGCTCAAAAATACGCACGCTATTCTGGTCAACAATGGTTTCGCCAAGTTCTCTAGCACCACCGCGAACAGCAGTAAAAATTTTAGTGAGTAACGACATAGTCTTTCTCCTTTGTTGCAGTTATTTCAAATAATCTTTCATTGCTTCGAGCGCTTCAATGCTATTGCTGCTTAAAGTCTCCAGCTCATGAACGATGTCGTACAGACTTGAGTGCACGGAAAGAGCACCGTAGATCACATACTGCCCATCGATTTTTGCGAATGACGAGAGCGGCATCGTGATGTTTGTCATCAACATTGCGCTGTTCATCTCCGCAATTTTTCCTTCTTTAATTTCATTCTCTTTGAACAGGTATGCGATGCAAAGAACCTGCTCTTCCGAAGAAGAAACAAATATTGGAAGTTCTTCCCTGTCTTCGACTTCGATACGGAGAACTTCAATCTCTCCAGGTATCGGCGTTACGTCGAAAGCAAAGCCGTTTTCCGCAGTTTTGCCTCTTAGTGCGAGGTCGGTAGCTAGTTTTTTAATATCAGTCATATTTTAGTCTCCTCATAAGATTAAGTGGATAGTCACTCATGCGACATAATATGTCAAGACATAATATGTCACATGCCTAATTATTAGATTAAGCTATTGTGCTAGATTATTTCCTTTATTTCTTTTCCTTTATTTCTTTTCCAAAGAAAATATGCACCAAGCAACCCAAAAATTAACCATACCAGTACCCAAAGCAGCTCAGGGATACCAGTCAAATCGGATAACCGCGCTCCGTCACCATAATGCCTTCCGTCAATCAAATTTAGGGGGGCTTTAATGGCATCGAGCAGCACGAAAATGCCGATGAATTTTAGAGACAATTTGACCAATCTTGTTTCCTGCAACTTTACGATGCTGATAAAAAGTGCGAGCAGAACAGCAAGGATTATCCATGTCAGAATGTCTCTGCCCCATAGCAATGCGGTAATGCCAATCAGTGCTGCCAAGAACATAACAACGATGTTGGTGCTTTTATGATTGAGCAAATCAGCCATTGAAAAAAGCAGCATCCCCCAAAGCACCGCACCAATATATCCTGAGAAGGCCACCAAGAAACTGTTGCCGCCTAGCGTGTAGCATAATCCTGACCCGTTAAGATGCAGATTAATTTTGTCTACGGAGCCGCCCGTGAAAATAGCTGCCAGTCCATGACTCACTTCGTGAAAGAAGGTGGTTA
>JBIKYU010000023.1:0-17430 GCA_044355085.1 Rickettsiales bacterium
CCTTTGAGAAAAATATCGACGGAACCAACATAAAAAATAATTCCAAAGAAATTTTAGATGGTTTAGATTCTTAAAAATCTTACTGTCTGAATTTACAGAGTGTCAGGTCAGGTTTGAACTATTACAACTTAGCCTTGCTTTATTTGCGCAGATTTATTGTGCGGAGGGTGTTGTCGATCCACATGGCGGTGAGTTTTTCAGAGGTGCTGTTTTGTGAAAGTCGTGTGCGTAAATGGCTGAAATCAACGCTATCGAGGCATTGATCCTGATTTTGACAGCTATAGACGTAATATTCTTTTCCAGTTTTTGGATCAACATGGCGTTGCAAACATTGCGCGCAGATTTCTTTCATCATGCATTGCATCGGCGAGTTGATCGAGCCGATGGCGTGATGATCTTCTGCAAGATAGGGTTTAAGCACATTGTGGCGTGCATCGCCTACTGCTGCCATCATGCGATCAGAGCCAATTGCGATAATATGTGAGACATCATGCATTTTTAGTTTTGTCTCGCCAAGTGCGTCGCTGGCGTAGGCTTCCATCGCTTTCACAATGTTGCCGTGGAAGGAGAAATCTTGCGGACGTTCTGGTTTGAAAGTTGCCTCGTCGCACGCCCAAATAATTACATCAGCTGCTTCTTCGATTTCCGTTACTTTATAACGATCAGCTTCTTTTTTATAACCGGCGAAATACAAAACTTTTGAGCCATGATTACGCAAGGCTTTGCCAATAGAAAATAACACGGCGTTGCCAAGTCCACCGCCTGCAAGCAAGACAGTTTTATTGGCAGGAATTTCTGTTGGTGCGCCTGTTGGGCCCATAACAATTACTGGTTCGCCTTTTTTCAAGAAGGCGCACAAGTCAGAAGAGCCGCCCATTTCCAGCACAATAGTTGAAAGTAATCCGCGTTTTTTATTAACCCAAGCGCCAGTTAGGGCCAGGCCTTCTGTGGCGAGAATGGTTTTTTGATCGGCATCATTTTCATAACGCAGAGAAAAAGATTCAAAATTCTGGAAACGATAAAATTGACCAGGCTCAAAGCGGCGCGCTGCAGCTGGCGCTTTAACAAAAATCTCGACAATATTTGAAGTTAGGCGCACAACTTCATGCACGGTTGCGCGGAGATCTTGGTTAAGTGTGCGAATAAATTTGCGCGGTTTTAGTGCGTTTGCAGGTTGTTTGAGGTTCAGAACTTTGCTGATGGTTGGATAGCCCTGTTTTGCGGCGCCCATTGCTTTCACGACATTACCAAAAAATGATGGATGCAAGTCGCCGAAGAAACTGACATAGCGGCGATTGTCGTTTAAGTACATAAGCACATCGGCTGAACTTGGCTTAGAGAGCGCATATTCTGGCGTGAGTGGTTGGCCATCAACATCGATTGCTTGAAAATATTTTCCAGCAAGCGGCAGGATGTTTTCCGTTTCGCGCGCTAAAACAGTGTTTGGTTGCGTGCCAGCGGCAATAAAAATACTGCGCGCAGGAAGAGAAATAACTTCAGAACCATTGTTATTTTGTAACAAAACTTTAAGTGCTTTGGCGCTGCCAGTTGCATCGATTTCAACGGCTTCAGGCGTTGCGTTTTCAAGGAAGCGAATTCCTTCTTCCATCGCTTTTGCTACTTCTTCGTGATTTAAGCGATAGCTTGGCGCATCTTGCAGAGTTTTGCGGTAGGCGACGGTTGCGCCGCCCCAGTTTTGTAAATGTGAAATGAAATCCGGTTGACGATTTTCGCGTAGGGCTGCAGATTTCTCCGCGCGGAGAATTTTCGCATGTGCGATGAATTCAGCAGCTTGCGCTAATTCCTCAGTATTCCAGCGCGCTTTTACTTTTTCTTCGCCGTGAATTTTTACTAAAGCGTCGTAGCGCAGCAGAAATTTTTCAACTTGAATGGGATAATAAGCAAGAGCTTCTGTGGCGGTATCGACCGCAGTTAAACCGCCGCCAATTACAACAACAGGCAAGCGCATTTCAAGATTAGCGATGGTTTCTTTGCGCGCTGCTCCTGTTAATTGCAGGGCCATGAGAAAATCAGAAGCAGTGCGAACACCTTTTGCCAAAGCGTTTGGAATCGGCAGCAGCGTTGGTTTTCCAGCTCCCATCGCCAGAGCTACGTGATCGAAGCCGTAATTCCACGCATCATCAATGGTGATGGTGCTACCAAAACGCACACCGCCAATCATGCTGAAATTAAAACGGCGCTCTAACAAAAGACGAATTAAAGTGAGGAAATTTTTATTCCAGCGCACTGTGATTCCATATTCAGCAACGCCGCCAAATCCGTAAGCTTTGCGCGTGCTGAGATCTTCAAAAATTTCTTCAATATCACGAATTGGTTTGAATGAGGTGCGGCGCCCATTTTGGGTTACGCCTGAGATTTCTTCTGGCAGAGGTTCGATTTTTAAACCATCAACCGCAACGATTATGTGGCCTTCATTCAATAGATGATGCGAAAGAGTAAATCCAGCAGGTCCAAGACCAGCAACTAGTACTTTATAACCGCTGGTTTTTTTAGGTAATGGCCGCTGGAAATTAAGAGGATTCCAGCGTGTTAGCAGGCTGTAAATTTCAAAGCCATAGGGAAGTTTTAGAATGTCGGTGAGAATTCTGGTTTCGCTTTTGGGAATATTTACAGGCTCTTGTTTTTGATAAATGCATGATTTCATGCAGTCATTACAAATGCGGTGACCAGTTGCTGCGCACATGGGATTATCAAGCGTGATAACAGCGAGCGCGCCAAGGGGACGCGCTTCAGATTTCAGCTGATGCATTTCAGAGATTTTTTCTTCCAGCGGGCAGCCAGCGAGATTGATGTCGGCCTCGGAACGCTTGAATTTCCCGTCTTTTTCGCGCAAGCCTTTAGAGCAAGAATCTTTGCCTTGATGATGACACCAAATACAGTAATTTGCTTCATCTAAACCTTCAAGCAGCGAGCCGCCCGCATCGGTTACAGAAAAACCATCGCGCTGACGCCATTTGCTTTTGTTATATTGTTGCATTTCTACGCCATCGATGATGACGGTTTCAACAGGAACGAAATGTGCGGAATCATGTTTTTGCGGCTGTTTAAACAGCGCGCCATGCTGATGTTTTGCAATTCCTTCTGGATGATACAAAGCCCAGGCTGCATAGGTTGTAGCGACATTTAGCGCATCAATATTTTCATCTTTTTTATCCATCCAAGCGCAAACAGATTGTGCGAATAAAATTTCGCTGAAATTTTCTGAAAGCAAAGCTTGCATTTTTTCTTGCACATCATGGCTGTTGAAATTTTCTACCTCTGCAGGTTTGAATTTTTTCGCCGCCTGACGCTGCACAAATAAGCGCTTGCAGAGATAGATTGGCGCTAGTTTTAAATGCTCTTCGGTGAGTGCAGAAAACGCATTTTCAATGCCAAATAATTTAACAATGAAATTCTCTAAAAATGGCGCTAGAGCTAGGATTAAGGCCGATTCATCTTTGCTTGAAAGCTCAGCGTGATGCGCGCGCGCATGCATGAGCTGATTCCACAAATCAATATTTTCTTCGCGCAGCTCATTGGTGAAATATTGATCCAAACGAACCAAGCCAGAGCGGCGATAAAGATCAGCAAAAGCAATGTCAGCAAAAGCAAGTTTCAGCATAAATTACGCTTTTTAGAAAAATTATTTGAATGAAAATACGGCTTCAATTTCGTGCTAAAAATATATTCACGATACCATTTCAGATTTTCTAGCAGAACTAGGAGATGCAAGCTCAACGTAATGCTAAAAATATGGAATTGTATTAGATTTCGCCGCCAATCTCGCTGCTGTTTAAAGGATCAATCCATTGTTCGTAAACAAAGGAAAGAGACAGTTTTAGAGCTTCGTCAGCGGATAAATTTGTAGGAATTACCAAATCAGCATTTTCTGGTGCTTCGTAATTTTCAGCAATGGCGGTGAAATTTTCTTTTTCACCTGAACGCGCTTTGCAAACTTCTGCAGCAGTAGAAACATAAACACTCGCAAATGCTTGCGGATAAATGCTTCTGGCCATGCGGCGCTCGACGGCAAGCGGTGAAATAAAATCAGCAATAACAATCAGACCTGCGCGTGCAAGCATTCCAGCTACGTAAGCAGCTTGACGTAATAATGTAACATCATCTGCGGCGCTGTGGCCAAGCTCGCTTGCTAAACCGCTGCGTAAGCGTTGTTCGTTGAGGACATAAACTTGTAAACCGCGCTGAAATAAAGTTTTTTCAAGGCTATGCGCAAGTGTGGTTTTTCCTGAGCCAGGCAAGCCTGTGAGCCACAAAATCCCACCAGTATGGCCGTTTGATAAAGCGCGCTCCTGGTCACTTACAGTGCTGGCGGCAAAGTCGCAGCTGGTTGAAAGATTGGTAGTGCGTTGATCAGAAAAACCTTCTGTGTCGATGATGCCGCCGCCCGAAACTTCATAACCATCCATGAGCATAAAACGCCCAAGAATCGGGTTTTTCTGGAAGTCGTCTAATGCAGCTAAGCCGCGCACATGGATTATAATTTCTGCAACATTATTGCGCTCGACTTTATCAGCTTGGTGACTGGCTAGAGCATCAGTATCAATTACTTTTTCGATGGTTTTTATTGTTACTTTATAACTACTTGTGGTGAGCTTTAAGGTGTAGCGTTTTTGCAGAGAAAGAGGAGCGTGGCTAAGCCAGAAAATGCGCGCACGGAAAAGGTTTGAGAGCATCGGCGCATTGTTGTTGTGGCTGATTATTTCTCCGCGCTCGACGAAAATTTGCTCGGTTAAAGTTATGCCAACACTCATGCCTGCTTCGGCTTCAGTGAGCTGGTTTTCTCTGCCCCAGCTTTCAATTGAAGCAATGCGTGAGCGTTTGTTTGATGGAGAGAAAATCAATTCGTCACCAACGCGAAGAGCGCCGCTTTCAAGGCGTCCAGCGAAAATTCTTTGATGCTCATCAAAACGATAAACATCTTGAATTGGCAAGCGCAGTGGCAAATCAGTAAGTGGCAAGCGCTTGTTAAATTGATCTAGCGCTTCAATCACGCTAACGCCTTTATACCAAGGCATATTTTTTGAAGAGCTAAGGATGAGGTCTCCTTCGCGCGCTGCAATCGGAATTATAAAACGCGGCGTTACGCCGATGCTAGCTAGATAAGAGCGGTATTCTGCTTCGATTGCGCGGAAACGCTCTTCGCTATAATCGACTAAATCCATTTTATTTACGGCAACAGCGATTTGCTCAACGCCAAGCAAGCGCAGCAAATAACCGTGGCGTTTTGATTGCTCCTGCACGCCTTCGCGCGCGTCGATAACTAGCAGTGCGGCCTCGCTCATGGCGGCGCCAGAAATCATATTTTTGAGGAATTCTTTGTGGCCTGGCGCATCAATAATTACGTAATCGCGCTTTTTGGTTTTGAACCAAATTTGTGTAGTGTCGATGGTGATTTCTTGATCGCGCTCGGCTTGCAGCGCATCCATTAGAAATGACCATTCAAACTGCATGCCGCGCCGTTTGCACTGCGCCTGGATTTGCTCGAATTTTCCTTCAGGCAGAGAATCGGTGTCGTAGAAAATTCGTCCAACTAAAGTTGATTTTCCGTGATCGACATGGCCGACAATAACAATTTTCATTTGTTCGCGTTCGTTGTTCATGATTTTTTCCTACATATAACCATCAGCGCGAAGACGCTCGAAAGAAGATTCATCTTCATCGGCGCCCATTGGGCGGCCCGCGCGTTCTGGCACTTTGGTGGTTTCTAATTCAGCGATAATTTCTTCGATTGTTGTTGCGGAACTGGCAACAGGAAAGGTGATTCCTTTTTCGCCAAGTGAACGAAAACGCATCATTTTTCCGCCATAATTTTTTCCATCAAATTCGTGATAAGGCTTCGCGTAATAAAGTGGGACCATTGGAATATTTTCGCGTTGAATGTAGCGCCAAACATCAAGTTCGGTCCAATGTAGAAGCGGGTGAATGCGCACATGAGTTCCGGGTGGAAAATCAGTTAAATATTGATCCCAAAATTCTGGTGGCTGATCTTTTACATCCCATTGGCCATCAGTATCGCGCGGGCTGAAATAGCGCTCTTTGGCGCGCGTTCCCTCTTCATCGCGACGAATGCCGGCAATGATTCCCTGAAAATGATGTGTGCGAATTACATTTTTAAGGCCGCCAGTTTTGCGTGCAGCAACGCGCGCCGATGGAGGCAGAGTTGGATCGGTGCTTTCAAGTGGCGGGCAGATTTCTGAAATTAAATCGACATTCCATTCTTGGCGATATTTATCGCGGTAAGCGTAGACTTCATCCATTTCCAGCTCAGTGTCGCAATGAATGAGCGGAAAAGGAATGCGGCCAAAAAAAGCTTTGCGCGCCAGGTGAATCATAACGGTTGAGTCTTTGCCAAACGACCACAGCATGGCGGTGCGTTTTATATGACAAAAAGCCTCGCGAAAAATGTAAATGCTCTGCGCTTCTAATTGATCCAGATGATCCATGAAATTTTCTCCTATTCTGCTTCTTTTATTGCGACATGTAGGCCGCATTCAGTTTTTTGTTGGTGATCGTTTAAACGCGTGTGGCGCCAGCGTCCGGCGCGGTCATCTTCTCCCGCGAAAACTGGCGTGGTGCAAGGCGCACAGCCAATTGATGGATAGCCCAAATTATAGAGCGGGTGCAGAGGAAGATGGCGAAGTTTGAGATTTTCATCGCGCTCGTTTTTTTGCATGTGAATGAGCGGATTGAGTTTTAAGCGGCCTTTTTCGTCCCATTCAATTGTGCCGATATTTTGCCGCTCAGGCGTTTGGTCGCCGCGGCGGCCAGTGATTAGAATGTTGAATCCGCCTTGCTGAAGAGCGGCTTCAAGTGGCGCAACTTTGCGTAAATAACAGCAGCGATTAACTTGGCTTTGCCACATATTGCCTTCTGGATCAAGGCGGTTTAGCTGCTGCTCATCAGGTGTAAGAACGCGTAAATCCTGAATTTCGCAGCGCGATTTTATTTCATCAACGTAGCGCAAAGTTTCAGGAAAATGTTTTTTTGTATCGAGGAAAAAAATCGGCAAAGGAAAATTTAGCTCGCGCAGAAAATCGCTGAGCAAAATATCTTCAGGGTTAAAAGCTGATAGCAAAGTTGCTTTTAATTGATTGTTGTTTTCGGTTTCTTGCAAAAAATCACGCAAGGCTAGAAGCTGCTCTTTTCCGCTTAATTGCTCGAGTTTATGCGCAAGATTTTCAAGAATAATTTTGCTCATACGCGCTCTCCCTCTGGCAAGGGCAGCCAGGAATTTTCTTTGATGAATTTTTCAGTTTCTTTGCGAATTTCTGCGTGAGAAAATTTTTCTGCGCGGAGCTTGTGTCGCAATTTATAGATGCTATCCAAGCGTTCTTCCCAAATTTCTGGAAAAGCTTTGGCGAGGTAATCACGAAGGACGGAGCCAAGTGCAGGGCTTTTTCCGTTGGTGTGAACCGAGATACCAAAATTACCGTGACTGAAAAAACTAGCGAAATAAAAATCGCAATCTTCAGGCTGATCTTCGACATTCACAAGCTTGCCAATTTTGCGCAGCTCTTGCGCTAAAGAAGCGGCTTTATGCGCGTCAATATCGACAATAAAAATCATCTGAAAATTTTGTAATTCAGAAATTTTTGGTAGCTCGTCTTCTGCTAAAAAACGCTGCAATTTTTTTGCGCCATGTTGTATCAGCGCGTTGAAACGCTTTTCTGCTGCGGCTTGTGAGCCGATGAGCGCAATGGAAATTTCAGCGAGATTAAGCGCAATAGGATACATTATTTACGCCTTCGCCCATTTGTAATTTTCTAAAGAGCTAACTAATTGCTGCTTGATCGAATCGGTTTTTATGCGTGCGCAGAATTCGCCGAACTCTTCGTTTGCAGCACGTTGTTTGACAAAAATTTCAATAATTTTATCGAGAGTATTTTCTAAATCCGCAAAAGGAACGCGATCAAAAATTTTATCGGCAAGAGCGGTGCCATTGGCTTTGCCACCAAGGAAAAGCGAGTAATGGCCTGGCATGCGTCCAACAAGCGCGATTTCTGCGGCATAGGGGCGCGAGCAGCCATTTGGGCAGCCAGAAATGCGCAAAGTTATAGGCTCTCTGGCGATGCCGTGTTTTTGCAAAGCGCTATCGAGCAAATTTGTGGTTGGAGTTTGAATGCGCTCTGCTTCAGCCAACGCCAGGCCACAAGTTGGCAGCGATACACAAGCAAGCATGCGTTCAGCTGAAGGAGAAAAATCTTCATGGAGAAGAATTCCATATGCGCGCAAATCGTTGGTGAGCAAGTCTTTCGCGCTGCTGCTGATATTACCAAGCAGCAGATGTTGCTCAGCCGTGAAATGCAAAGTTGGGCTATAGGTTTTAACAATATGTTTTAAGCCGCTTCTAATTTTGGCGTTTTCACTATCGCGAATGCGACCGCTGATGATTGGCAGGCCGATGAACCATTTGCCATCGCCTTGCTCGTGCCAGCCCATGTGGTTTTCGATCTGCAACCTAGCCATTGGACGCGCTTTCTCTAGTTTTTCGCCGTAGTAAGTTTCAAGGTTGGAATGAATCCAATCCAGGCCTTTTTCTTCAACCAAATATTTTAAGCGCGCATGTTTGCGATTTGTGCGATCACCATGATCGCGTTGAAGTTTTACGACCGCCTCAACGCCGCGTAGAAGCTCAGATTCAGGAATAAAAGCAATGAAAGACGCCAAGCGCGGATAGGTTTCTGGCTTATTGTGTGTCATGCCCAAACCGCCACCGAGAGCAAAATTATAACCAAGCAGAGTTTCGTTTTGCCAAATCGGGAAAATGGCTAAATCATTGGTGAGAGCATCGGTGCAATTATCCTCGGCGAAAGCGAGAGCAATCTTGAATTTGCGCGGCAAATAGGTGCGACCGTAAAGCGGTTCGTAATTTTCGTTTTCCTCGCTGCGACCAAAGCGTTCGCCATCAACCCAAATTTCGTGATAGGCTGTGGTTTTAGGCATGGTGAAGGCAGAAATTGCATCGGCATCATCGCGCATGCGTGTGTGTTTTTTATCTACAAAAGGAGCAGGGCAGCACAAGACATTGCGGACAATATCGCCGCAGGCGCCGATTGTGGTGAGCAGCATTTTATCGATTGCAGCGATGGTTGGTTTGAGATCTTTTTTTATGATTCCATGCAGCTGAATAGTTTCGCGCGTGGTGATGCGTAAAGTTGAGCCAGCGTAGAGTTCAGCGATTTCATCGAGGGCTAAATATTGCTCCGCAGAACAATATCCGCCAGCAATTTTTAAACGCAGCATGAACGACCATTCTTTGTTATCAGCAGCGCGCTCGCCTTTTGCAGCGGCGGCTTTTTTATTTTGCTCGGCTTTGTCGCGATCAAATTGTTCGTAAGTGCCATGGAATTTCAGCAGCTCGTAGCTTTCATTGCTAACGCCGCCTTGCGAAAGATCAGCAATATCTTCAGCAATTTTGCCTTTTAAATAGAGGCTTTCGCGTTTGATGGATTCTTGTCCAGTAAGATTGTTTTCCATAATTGCCCTGCGTTTCTAGGCGGTTTTTGGGGGGGTGCAATATATTCTTGCTTTTATAAAACGCAACAAATTTTTGTAGAATGTTTTTAATATACGCAGTAATTCTGTGGAATATTTTCTCTGCGCTAAAAGGCGCATCTATCCTTGCTCTTGGCGGTTTTGAACCGAGGAATTGATTTTAAGCGGCATCATAAAGCGGAGCAACGCCAGGCAGGGTTTTACCTTCCAGCCATTCCAAGAAGGCTCCGCCAGCGGTTGAGATGTAAGAAAATTCTTGTGCAACTCCTGCAGCCGTAACAGCGGCAACGACATCGCCGCCGCCAGCGACGCTGCAAAGCGAGCCGATTCTGGTGTAGTAGGCCAGCATGCGCGCAAGAGTTACCGAGCCTGAATCAAAAGGACGATGCTCAAACGCGCCGAGCGGACCATTCCAGACAACGGTTTTTATATTGGGCAGAAGGGTCAAAATATTTGCCAGACTGTGTGGGCCAATATCTAGAATCATTTTATCAGCAGGAACGGCAGATACAGGAACTACATGTGTTTCAGCGCCTGCTTGTAGAGAAGATGCGATTACTACATCTTCGGGAAGGATAATTTTACAATTATTTTTTTCCGCACTAGCGAGAAGATTTTTTGCGGTTTCTAACATGCCTGCTTCGTAAAGTGATGTGCCAATTTCCAAGCCTTGCGCTTTCAAAAAACTATTGGCCATTGCTCCGCCGATAACTAACGCATCCATGCGCGGCATGAGATGAGTTAGAAGATCAAGTTTAGTAGAAATTTTCGAGCCGCCAACTACAGCAGCGACAGGCTTTTCTGCGCCACCTAAGACGCGCTCAAGCGCTGAGATTTCCTCGGACATAAGCAGGCCAGCGAAGGAAGGAAGATAGTTGGTGATTCCAGAAATAGAAGCATGCGTGCGATGCGAACAGGCAAAGGCATCATTGACGAACATGTCACCAAGGGCAGCAAGATTTTTTGCAAAAACGGGATCGTTTTTTTCTTCTTCAGCATGAAAGCGTAAATTTTCAAGCAGAAGCAATTGCCCAGGCTGAAGCTCTGATACAGCGGCTTTCGCAGCAGGGCCGATACAATCGAGAGCAAATTTTACTGGCAATCCAGCCAGAGCTTGGCTGAGTGAATCCGCCAGAGGTGCGAGCGAAAATTCACGCGAGAATTTTCCATCAGGTCGGCCAAAATGAGAAATCACAACGACTTTGGCGCGCATCTGGAGCAAATATTGCAAAGTGGGAATTAGCCTGGTTATGCGTGTGTTGTCGGTCACGCGGCCATTCTGCATGGGCACGTTTAAATCAACGCGGCAGAGAATAATTTTTTCTGCAACAGATTCAGAGGTAATGCGGCGAAGCGAAGATTCCATCAGGGCTCCAGCAGATTATTTAGAAAGAAAAGGGCGGAGATACTTTGCGATGTCAAGCATGCGAATTGAAAAGCCCCATTCATTGTCGTACCACGCGGCGATGCGCGCAAAATGTGGGCTTAAAATATTGGTGCCGCTGGCATCAAAAGTGGCGCTAAGCGGAGAGTGATTGAAATCAATTGATACGAGAGGTTCTTCTGTATAGCCCAGAACTCCACGCATTGGACCTTCTGAGTTGGCGCGAATTAAGGCGTGTAGAGAATCTTTGCTGATAGGTTTTTCAGTTGAGAAAGTGAGATCAACCATCGAAACATTCGGCGTTGGAACGCGAATGGCAACGCCGTCTAATTTTCCCGCAAGTTCGGGCAGAACTAAACCCAATGCTTTAGCTGCACCAGTTGAGGTTGGAATCATGGAAAGCGCTGCAGCGCGCGCGCGGCGTGGATCTTTGTGAGAAGAGTCGGTGATGTTTTGATCGTTGGTGTAGGCATGAATTGTGGTCATGAAACCATGTGCGATGCCGAAATTATCATTGATAATTTTTGCAATCGGAGCCAAGCAATTAGTGGTGCAGGAGCCAACAGAAATCACATCATGATTGGGCTCGATCACTGATTGATTGACGCCGTAGACAATGGTTGAATCAGCGTTTTTTCCTGGCGCAGAAAGCAAAACTTTTTTCGCGCCAGATTTCAGGTGAGAAGCGGCTTTGTCGCGCTCGACAAATGCGCCCGTGCATTCAAAAACCACGTCAATTCCCAGTTCTTTCCAAGGTAATTTTAGTGGGTCGCGCTCATGCAAAACGGCAACTGGACCTTGGCCGAAATTAATTTCATCGGGAGCGGTTTGTTGAATCTCAGGAAAGCGGCCATGGATTGAATCATATTTGAGTAAATGCACATGATTTTCTGTGGTGGCTGTGCCATTCACTGCAACCAGTTGCAGGTCTTTGTGATTATTTTCTGCAAGTGCTCGTACAACGCAGCGTCCGATGCGTCCGAGTCCATTTATAGCAATTCTAGTAGTCATGCAAAATTTCCTTTTGGCAAAATTAATTTTTGTTAAGCGCTTGTATAGCGCTGCTGACAATGGCTTGAGAGGTTATGCCGAAATGAGAAAAAAGAATTTCAGCTGGCGCTGATGCACCAAAATTTTTCATGCCGATAAAAATTCCATCGCTGCCGATGATGCTATCCCAGCTTTGGCGAATTCCAGCTTCAATCGCAATATGCAGAGTGTTTTTTTGGCAGAGCTCAGCGCGATAAGCAGCGGGCTGTTGCTCAAAAAGCGAATGCGATGGAATCGAAATTACGCGGACGCCAATGTTTTTTTGTTCAAGCTGAGTTGCAGCTTCAAGAGCAAGATAAACTTCGCTACCGCTTGCCCATAAAGTAACATCAGTTTTTTTGGAAGTTTCATGCAGACAATAAGCGCCGCGCGCGGAAAGGTTCCGCTGATGATTGTTGCCGCGCAAGAGCGGCAGATTTTGTCGGCTTAGGGCGAGCAAAGAAGGTGAGTTGCTGGTTAGTGCAATTTCCCAGGCTTCCGCAGTTTCAACTGCATCGGCGGGACGGAAAACCTGCAAGCCAGGAATTGCGCGCAAACAGGCTAATTGCTCAACAGGCTGATGTGTTGGGCCATCTTCGCCTAGGCCAATTGAATCATGCGTCATGATATAGATTATGCGCTGTTGCATTAACGCGGAAAGGCGAATTGCGGGGCGGCAATAATCGCTAAAAATTAGGAAGGTTCCACCAAAAGGAATAATTCCACCATGTAAAGCCATGCCATTCATTGCAGCGGCCATCGCGTGTTCGCGAATGCCAAAATGCAGATAGCTCCCTGCTGGCGCTGCGGCGGAGAGCTCGGTTGCGCTAGATGCGCGGGTGTTGTTTGATGGGGTTAAATCAGCGCTGCCGCCAATTAAATTCGGCATGATTTCAGAGAGAGCGCTTATTACGTGACCAGATGCAACGCGCGTTGCAATCGGCTTGTTATCGCTGGCGATTTTTTGGCGCAGATTTTTGTGGAATTCCGATAAATTCTCAGGCAAAGCACCATTGATAGCATCAAGAAAATTACGTTTGGTTTCGCTCGATAATTGCTCAAGACGCGTTTTCCAGGCTTGGTTTTTAGCGGCACCTTTTTGTCCGCAGTTGCGCCAGATGGAGAGAATTTCATCGGGAATATAAAACTCTGCATGCGGCCAAGAGAGCGCTTTTCGCGTTGCTAGAACTTCATCGGCGCCGAGAGGCGAGCCATGACTTGAGGCCGAGCCAGATTTTTTCGGTGAGCCAAAACCAATGATAGTGCGGCAAGCAATGAGGCTTGGGCGTGGATCAGATTTTGCTTCAGCAATGGCGCGGTTTATGGCGCTATGATCGTGGCCATCGATTTTGATGATATGCCAGCCATAGGCTTCAAAGCGCGCGCAGACATTTTCTGAGGTGCTGAGGCTGGTTGGTCCATCGATAGAAATGCCGTTGTCATCGAATAGTACAATGAGTTTGCCAAGCTTTTGATGTCCAGCGAAAGAACCAGATTCGTGGCTGATTCCTTCCATTAAATCACCATCGCTGGCAATAACGTAAGTGAAATGATCAACAATATTTTGGCTAAAACGTGAGGATAAATTACGTTCGGCAATCGCCATTCCAACCGCTGTTGCAAGGCCTTGTCCGAGTGGGCCAGTTGTGGTTTCAACGCCTTTTGTGTGGCCGAATTCTGGGTGTCCTGGGGTTTTAGAGCCAAGCTTGCGGAAATTTTTTATTTCCTCGATGGTCATTTCACTATAGCCAGTCAGATAAAGCAGGCCATAAAGCAGCATCGAGCCGTGACCAGCGGAGAGAACAAAGCGGTCGCGATCTGGCCAGTTTGGGTCGCTAGCATCAAATCTTAGGTGCTCATGAAAAAGCACGGTTGCAACATCCGCCATACCCATTGGCATTCCAGGATGCCCAGATTTAGCGCGTTCTACGGCATCGATCGCAAGAAAACGCAAAGCGTTTGCCAGCGGAGAAGAGTTAAGAGACATAGTCGCACCCGAAAGAAATTTAATTTCCGCAAAAGAATCCAACGCAGCGGATAGCGGGCGGCGATATAGAGCAAACTATGTCTGGCGGCAATGGTTTTGGTTAGGGGATGGTGGATTGACTTTGTTTTACAAGCTCGTAGTTTCGCAGAAGTTTTCGCCTCGAGTTGCGAAAAACAGAGTTTCTTGGCGCTTTTACTAATACCGCTTTTGACTCAAATAGTTGGTTTTTTGTTGTTACATTAGAACCTAGAAAAAACGGGAAGAACCAATGGTGCGTATTACCACAAAACGTAGTTGGAAGCGTTTTGTTAAACATCGAATTCTTTATTGGCATTTGTGGCGTAGCTATTTGTGGCGTTTAACCAAGGCTTCGGCTCCGCTTTTGATTGCGCCGATTTTGATTCTGTTGTGGATGGTGGCGCTTGAGCAATTTCCTTTAATCCACGCGCTCATAGCTTTCATGCTAACTTTGTCAGTAACTATAGTTTTAGCTAGGCTTTACGTTCTTGATTTATCTGCTCTTACTTATTACGCAAAACATCTTGCTATTGATAAGCCGTCTTTGGCTCCAAGCCTTAGCTTCGTCAGTCATGCTGGTGAATTATCAGTTGCGCTTTCCGAGCTGCATGCCTCGTGGGGGGCGCGCAAAATGGAGCTTGAAGCGGCGTTGGCTGAGAGCAAATTATTATTCGATACATTGCCTGATGTTTTGGTGATGGTAGATGAAGAATGCACGGTTCTGCGCGCCAATATTGCTGCGTATCAATTGTTAGGAAATAACATTATTGGTCGCGAGATTTATGAAGTGATTCCATATGTTTCGCTCAAGCAATTATTGCTTGATGTGCTGAGTACAGGCCAAACAATGGAAGTTGATATTACGGTGGCGAAGGACAATCGCTTGCTAATTTATTTGGCGCGTGCGGTGAAATTTCCTGTGCAAACTTTGGGTGGAATTGCAGGAATTTTGATTCTGCATAATGTTACGGAAGCAAGGCAATCGCGGCAGCTCATCAAAGATTTCGTTGCCAATGCTAGTCATGAAATTCGTACTCCTCTTACAAGCTTGGTTGGCTTTATTGAAACGCTGCAAACTGTGGCAAAAGATGATCCAGAAGCGAGCCAGCGTTTTCTGGAGATCATGTCTTCGCAAGCTCAATATATGAAAAAACTTGTGAGTGATTTGCTGTCATTGTCAAAAATCGAGATGAACGAAACAATAATTCCAACAGAATCCGTGGCTTTGCAGGAATCAATTGTCAGTGCAAAAGATCAGCTCCTTTGGAGCGCGATGCAGAAAAAAATGAATATTGAAATTATCATCGAAACAGAATTGCCAGACATTATCGGTGATCGTGATGAGCTGGTGCAGGTGTTTATTAATTTGATTAGCAACGCAATAAAATACGGGCGTGAAAATACAAACATCAAAGTAACAGCAGGAGTTTCCGATAAAATACCAGCGGAAGCACGCGGATTACGGGGCGTTCGCCGAGCTGTGTTTATTGCCGTTGCAGATGAAGGCGAGGGAATTGCGCGCGAACATTTGCCGCGCTTGACCGAGCGTTTTTATCGCGTAGATAAAGCAAGAACGAGAAAAATAAATGGCACAGGTCTTGGCCTTTCAATCGTAAAACATATTCTCAATCACCATCGCGGCGACATGACAGTGCGCAGCACGCTTGGTAAGGGTAGTGTGTTCACGGTTTATTTGCCGATGCCGCGTTAGGACTTGTAAGGGTTGTAATTCCTTTTGTTCCATCATTTTTATGAGGGATGAAAATTTATTAGCGCAGAAAAAAGCGGAGAAAAATTCGATGCAAGAATGTGAAAAATCATTGTGGAATTTGTGGGAGAATGCAGAAATCTCGCCCGAGCAGATTCAAAGGCAAATCGCTATTGCCTTGCAAAAAGCCGAAGACGGAGAGTTGTTCGTTGAGAAAAGTCAGCAATCATTTTGGCTTTTGGAAGATGGATTACTCAAGCGTGCGCAGCAAAGTTTCAATCAAGGTTTTGGTTTGCGCTCTGTTGTTGGCGAGTCGCATTCATATGCTTATGCATCGGAATTTTGCAAAGAGCGTTTCGATGAAGCGCTGATGGTTGCAAAATCTAGTGTTGCGCAAAATGGCGCAGTTGTTGCGTTGGGAGCAGAGGAGAATTCGCAGAGAAAAAAATCATATTACGAAAATGAAATTTTTAGCCAGCAATCTTATACGCCAAAAGTGATCGAAGTTTTAGGCGCTATAGATAAATATGTGAGGGCGAAAGATGCGCGTGTGGTGCAAGTTAGCGCTTCGTTCTCACGCTATGGTCAGGCAGTGATGATTATGCGCGCTGAGGGGGAACCAATGGTGGATTTTAGACCGTTGGTGCGCATGTCGGTTTCAGTAGTGGTTGCCGTTGGAGATCGGCGCGAGCAGGGCAGTTACGGCGGCGGTGGTCGATATGATTTAGAGAATTTATTAAAAGATGAATATTGGCAAAATATTGCTAACGAAGCATTGCGTCAGGCGCAGGTGAATCTTGATGCTAGGCCTGCTCCGGCGGGTGAGTTTTCGGTGGTGCTTGGTCCAGGTTGGCCAGGAATTTTATTGCATGAAGCAATTGGTCATGGTTTGGAAGCAGATTTTAATCGCAAAGGCAGTTCGGCATTTTCAAATTTATTAGGCGAGATGGTTGCGAGTCCTGCAGTTAGCGTAGTTGACGATGGAACAGTTGCAGATGCGCGCGGAAGTTTGCATTTCGATGATGAAGGCATGCCAACGCAAAAAACCGTTTTAATCGAGAATGGCCGTTTGGTAAATTATCTTTCTGATCGTTTGAATTCGCGTTTGATGGGAAGAAAATCAACAGGAAATGGGCGGCGTGAAAGCTATGCATCTGTTCCTCTTCCGCGCATGACCAATACTTTTATGTTGGCGGGAAAAGATTCTCCCGAGGCAATAATTGCCTCGATGGCGCGCGGAATTTATGCGCCAAGTTTTGGTGGTGGTCAGGTTGATATAACTTCAGGGAAATTTGTTTTCTCCGCCACCGAAGCCTACTGGGTTGAGAATGGAAAAATTTGTTATCCAATAAAAGGCGCAACATTAATCGGCGATGGACCAAGCGTGCTTAGGCGCGTATCGATGGTCGGGTCTGATTTAGCGCTTGATCCAGGAATGGGAACTTGCGGAAAAGCGGGGCAATCTGTGCCAGTTGGCGTTGGTCAGCCAACAATAAAAATTGATGGGCTTACTGTTGGTGGAACAACAAACTAATACCATTCCATATTTTCACCCTGACGTCGTCGCTGCTGCGTTTTTAAATGCTCATGTACGTTTAAGTACACTCAGCTTTAAAAGCCTTGCATTTCCTAGTCATGATTAAAAATATGGAATGGTATTTTGAGCCATATTTTCACCCTGAATTCGTCGCTGCTGCGTTTTTAAATGCTCATGTACGTTTAAGTACACTCCGCTTTAAAAGCCTTGCATTTCCTAGTCATGATTAAAAATATGGAATGGTATTCTGA
>JBIKYU010000024.1:0-17360 GCA_044355085.1 Rickettsiales bacterium
CCCACCATTATGTGCTGCATGCCACTGCGGCCTTTCGGGAACAGCGCCGCATGCCAGTCATAGAGCCGTATTTTGCTCATCGTTTTGCTATAATTGCGCGTGGCGTCGATCATGATTTCGACGATGCCCTCGACATTGCGCGGTGAATGCACCGCTGCGCCGCCAATATCTAGCCCCAAGCGGCGTGCAACAGATGAGCGCACCTGTTGAAAATCCAGCTCCTCGCCTTCGATTTCCGAGGTTTTGAGCACATCCTGTGTCAGCGTCTCCAGCGTTGCTTCCTCGCGCAACGGAAACCCAAGCGTTTCCATGCGGCCAAGCAAACGTCCTTGCAGATGGCGCACATCGGCCAGTGGTTTGGCTAATGCAGCCTGATCCCATGTGAATGCGGGCCAGTCCTTGCGTTCATGGATATACATTGCTTAATCTCCGTATAGTATGCGGTGATTATAACCATTATTCACCGCATAGGCAAGCATAAGCACCGCATATGATGCGGTGAATGCGGACATTATTCGCCGCAGGCAGCATTTAAAGCAGACATCTCATCAACCATCCATCCATCTTATGCCGATTGACTCAACTATTGCCTCGGCTATGGCTTGCGCGGCGTTGACAGGGTGCTGGCGGTTTCGGTGCCGGTTTTTCCGCAACAGGTGCTGATGGCGTTGCTGCTGTTGGCGTCGACATCTTGTTTTCCCCGACTTGTGCCATTTTTTAAAAGTTTGAATTTTCTTCGCAAATATTTTCATGCTTGTGGCGTGGAATTTTTGCCTTTGCTTTACCAAGATTTTGCCTTGCTGCGGATTATCGCAGCAGCCTCGAAGCTTCGCGCGCTGGAGATTCTGGCTCGCTACTTTAGTTTTTCTTATTCCATGCGCACACTAGAGAGCCGCGAAAAGCTCGCCACAGATGGTTCTCAACATATTGTTCGCACGTCTAGCCAACGCGTCGATTGCGCTTATAGAGAAAATTTCGGCGTCATTAGCAAAAATCAATTTGTCACATTAATTGGCACAAGTCGGGAGAATATCCAAGCCACCAGCATGGAAGAAAAATAAACCCGCACTAAAATAAAAATTGTTGTTATAAAGTTACATTTAACCCAGCTTCGCCTAATGCAAAGAAAAATCAATATTTGGCAGGTTTTTAAAAATGCCGCAGAAAAAATGTCACCGTTTTATATGGAATATTTGCCTTGCTTGCGCCGCCAATTACAGTGAAAGCAATCAACATGATTATGTTTTTAATCGGAGCAGCATGATGAGCAAAAATATTTTTCATGAAATTGGCGTGAATTTTTTCCCAGCCTTACTTTATATCAGCCAAGCCTCTGCTTTTTATCAAGTCGCAAGAATTGCAAAAGCGCAAAAAATTCCTACAACAGAAATAGAAAAAATAATTTACCAAAATACCGAAAATCCGACTTGCGGATTTTTGGGCTAAAAACGCGTTAATGTACTAACACTGAATCTTGCATTAGATTCCATAGTCAAGGATAGAAAAATGACACCTCCAGAACAAGCCAGGCCCAATCCCGATGATTTACTGAATTTGGTTAAGGCCGAAGAACTCTCCGCTGAAAGAAAAACTGGCAAGCTAAAAATTTTCTTTGGAGCATCAGCAGGTGTTGGTAAAACCTATGCCATGCTTGGCGCTGCGCATGATCGCTTGAAAGAAGGCGTTGATATAATGCTTGGTTTGGTTGAAACACACGGTCGCGAAGAAACCGAAAAACTCGTGGGTGGTTTGCCGAGTATTCCTCTGCGCGAAAGTGATCATCGCGGAATTATTCTCAAAGAATTTGACCTTGATGCCGCATTAGCGCGCAAACCAAATATCATTGTTTTGGATGAACTAGCGCATACAAACGCACCAGGATCGCGGCATCCAAAGCGCTGGCAAGACGTAGAAGAGCTGCTTGAAGCTGGTATCAATGTTTATACTTCCTTGAATGTTCAGCATCTAGAAAGCCTCAATGATTTGGTCGCCAAAGTAACTGGCGTTTGGGTGAAGGAAACTGTTCCTGATTCTTTGTTTGATCGTGCTGATGAAATTTCGCTGATTGATATTTCCTCTGATGAATTGCTCAAACGTTTGCAGGAAGGAAAAGTTTATGTTGCGGAGCAAGCGAAAAAGCGCGCCGCGCATAATTTTTTCCGCAAAGGTAATTTAATTGCTCTGCGCGAAATGGCGCTGCGCCGCACGGCTGAACGCGTTGACGAGCAAATGGATAGCTACAAAACTCAAGGTCTTGGTGCTAGCAAAGGCGTGACTGATAGAATCATGGTTTGCGTAGGCCCTGGCGCGCTCTCGATGAAATTAGTACGCGCAGCCAAGCGTATGTCGACGGGCTTAAAAGCAAGTTGGGTAGCAATTTATATTGAAAATGACCGCCATTATAAACTCAGCAAAGAAGAGCAGGGCGCGGTTGAGCGCACTTTGCGTTTGGCCGAGCAAATGGGTGGAAAAACAGAAATTATTCAGGGCAATAAAGCTGCAGATGAAATTCTCAAATATGCAGTAAATCACGGAATCACGCGCATTGTGATTGGCAAATCAAAGCGTCCGCGTTGGAAGGATGTTTTTGTTGATTCTTTGGTGAATGAATTATCAAGACGCTCTCAAGATATCGAAATGCACATTATCAGCAGCGAAGAAGGCGCAGAGAAAAAACGTAAATTCACTCTCAAACAATTATTGCCAACGCAAGATTATGGCGTAGCGCTTATGGTTTTAGTTGGCTGTACGGCGCTGGCGACGCTGCTTAAAACTGTTCTCGAGCCAGTTAATATCGCCATGATTTATTTAATTGGCGTGGTGATAGTTGCAGCAAGATTAGGGCGCGGCCCCGCTATGACGGTCTCTTTTCTTAGTGTTTTTATTTTCAATTATTTTCATGTAGCGCCTTATTTCAGCGTGCGTTTGCAGGATTTTCAATATTTAGTCACGTTAGTGGTGATGCTTTTGACTTCTGCAATTATCAGCTCGCAGACTTCACGATTGCGACTGCAATATATTTTCTCGCGCAAGCGTGAGAAAAACACTGCGGCTCTTTACGCCATGACCCGCGAACTTGCTCATACACGCGGCAGAGAAAATATTTCTGAAGTTACCATGCGCCACATCAGCGAGGTTTTTGATAGTGACGTTCGCGTGTGGTTGGTTGATGAAAATGACATGCTTTATGTTGTTCACGAAAGTAAGGCGGAAGCCTCAATCGAGGCGCGCGAGCAAATCGTTGCGCAATGGGCGTTTGATCATTGTCAGCATGCGGGAAAAAACACAGGAACTTTGCCCAGTTCACAAGGATTCTACATTCCATTAATTGTTGGTGGTGTGGCAATGGGCGTGGTGGGATTAATTCCGCGCCAAGCTGATCGCCATTTAAGCGTTGAACAAGTTCAGCTTCTAGAGGCTTTTATCGGCCAAGCATCAGCGGCGCTTGAGCGTGCATCTGTTGCAGAAATGGCAGAAAAAAACAAGGTCGAAGCGGAAGGAGAAAAACTCCGCAATCTTCTGCTTGGCAATGTTTCCAATGATTTGCGCATGCCAATTCAATCGATTGTGGAAGCTTCATCAGCGCTGCAAAAAGAAAATGCTGATAGCGAGCGCTCAGTTTTAGCAGAAAATATTCGTCAGGAAGCGGAGCGTTTAGCTCAGTTTGCGGCTGATCTTGTAGCAAAACCAGGGATCAAACAAGCTGTTACATTAAATCGTTATGAAATTAATCCTGAGCAAGTAGTCACGCGCGCCTGTACGCGGCTGCAGGCGCAGTTTCCTGATGTTATGTTAGCGCGCGAAACTCATGGAGCCATTCCTAAATTGCGTCTTGATAGTTTGTTAATGGAGCAAGCGCTCAGTAATTTACTGCTTATTTTTCTGAATAACTCCAAAGCCACGCAAATAAATTGTCAGTTACGGAGCAAAGAAAATCAGCTGCAACTCTCCTGTTTTGCCAGTTTGCAATCGGTGCAAAATCCAATTTTACCTGATGAAAACAGCAGAGAATTATGGCTAGGAGAAATGATCAGCCGCAGTGTAATTCACGCTCATGGTGGAAAAATTCAATATTCAAACGCCAATAATGAATTTACGCTGTTGATTGTTTTACCGCTGTAAAATCATGAATTTTTCTGCATCGTAAAAAATGCAGAAGCAAGAAAGCAGAAACATCTTTCCAAGATAAGGTTTTTGACTATGTTCTCGCTCTTTATGCTGCATGGTGCATGATAAAAATTTTTCTGAGATTTTAAGTGTGTAGAAATAATTTTTACCAAGACGCAGAAATCAACCTACAAAAAAGAAAATATCCGTGAAATCACTACGTCCTGTTTTAGTTTCTGGTAGAGAAGTTTATCCAATCATCGAGGGCGGAAAAGGCATCGGTGTGAGCAGCGGCAAAAGTGCTGGCGCATTCGCTGCAGCTGGAGCTGTTGGTACTTTTTCTGGAGTAAATCCAGAAAGCTATGATGAAAGCGGCAAGCCAATTCCAGTTACCTATAAAGGAAAAACGCGGCGCGAGCGCCATGAAGAGCTCGTGGAAATGGGAATAAAAGGCGGCATTGCGCAAGCAAAAATAGCGCATGAAATCGCTGGTGGTGAAGGTCGCATTCACATGAACATACTTTGGGAAATGGGCGGGGCAGAGCGTATATTGCTTGGTGTTCTCGAGGGCGCAAAAGGTTTGATTCATGGCGTTACTTGCGGCGCTGGTATGCCCTATCGTTTGGCAGAAATTGCTGCGCGCTATCAAGTTTATTGTTATCCGATTGTTTCTTCGATGCGGGCCTTTCGCGCTCTATGGAAGCGTGCATATCACAAAGCGCCAGAATGGTTAGGCGGAGTGGTGTACGAAGATCCTTGGCTTGCTGGTGGTCACAATGGTCTTTCAAATAGCGAAGATCCGCTTTTGCCTGAGAATCCTTACGCTCGCGTTGCGGAGCTGCGCAAATACATGAATGAAGTTGGTCTCAGTCATGTTCCTGTTGTTATGGCTGGTGGCGTTTGGTCTTTAAATGAATGGGAGCATTGGCTTGATAATCCAGAAATCGGCCCAGTAGTTTTCCAGTTTGGTACGCGCCCGATTTTAACGCAAGAGAGCCCCGTTCCTGATAGTTGGAAAAAACGTCTTCTGACTTTGCGTGCTGGTGATGTTTTGCTGCATCGTTTTAGCCCGACGGGTTTTTATTCCTCAGCCGTGCGCAATGATTTCTTGCGAGAGCTGGAAGCGCGCACTGAGCGCCAAATTCCTTTCGTTAGCAATCCTGAAGGTGTTTTAACTGCGGCCTTACCGCTTGGTCCGCGTGGGCGCATGGTTTATCTTGAGCCGCAAGATAAAGTCCGCGCTGAAGCTTGGATAGCCCAAGGATTTGACGAGGCGATGAAAACGCCAGATTCAACTTTGATTTTTGTCAGCAAAGAAAAAGCTTTAGAGATTCATCGCGATCAAGTTGATTGTATGGGTTGTTTGAGTGCCTGCAAATTTAGCAATTGGGCGGATCACGACGAATATACAACAGGTAAAAAAGCCGATCCGCGCAGTTTCTGTATTCAAAAAACTTTGCAAGATGTTGTGCATGGCCGCGATATCGAGCATCAGCTGATGTTTGCAGGACACAATGCCTATCGTTTTGCTGATGATCCTTTTTACGCGAATGGTTTTATTCCAACCGTGCGCCAGCTGGTCGAGCGCATCATGCAGGGGCTTTAATAAGGGAAGCAGCTAATCCCTTCATATTTCTCTCTTCTGGCCATAAATCCTATTCCACCTCCTCATTAGCGTAGACGCCCCATAAATAGCGCGCATCAATCCAGCCTGAGAAAATTTGATCTTCAGGCTGCGGAATTTCAATTTTGCACCATTGTTTTTCGCAGCGTTTTAGCTGTGCGATAATTCCGCGTTCTGCTCTGGCTATTACTGCTGCATTAAAGGCGGGAAGGCGCAGTAAATCTGCTTCTTCTGTCCCTTGAATAAGAACATAGCGATTGCGCGAAAGCAGGCTTTCATGCGTCCAGCCTACTTCTCCTTCATGGTCACGAATTTTTCGCCATTGTTGAAAGCTAGCAATGATTTCAACTGGATAATATTTACGTTTAAAAACCCATTTCACAGGATAGCGAACGCTTGGTCCTGTGCGCACATTTATGGTATCAGCGCGCAATGAGGCGAAATACGGAAAGCGCGCTGGCTGTTGATTTGCGGCATGAATTTTTTCAGGCGCAATGAGGAAAAAAATCAGCAATAAAAAAATGCATCTGCGCATCGATGATACCACTCCCGACCATAAATTGACTTTGCCGTGCGATGTCTATAAGTGCATTCGACATGAATCAAGAATAGATTGTCAAAAATTAGCAAATAAAATTTATGCAAATATATCCAGCTACTCGTCTTCGGCGTTTGCGCAAAAATAACGCTTTGCGCGCGCTTAATACCGAAACATTTCTGCGCGCCGATCAATTAGTTCTTCCTCTGTTTATCATCGAAGGAAACGGAGTTAGCGAGCCAATTTCAGCGATGCCTGGCGTTTTCCGTTATTCAATTGATCAAGCTTGTGTGGTTGCCAAAAAAGCTGCGGATTTAGGTATTCGTGCCGTTGCAATTTTTCCAGTTATTTCTGCCTCGTTGAAAGACGAAAAAGCCAGCCACGCTTTTTTAGTTGATAATCTTGTCTGCCGCACAATTGGCGCGCTTAAAAAATCTCTGCCCGATTTATGTGTGATTGCGGATATCGCACTTGATCCTTTTACCAGTCACGGTCACGACGGAATTTTGGCAGAAAATGGCTCAGTTGCTAATGACCAGACGGTCGTGTTGCTTGCTAAGCAAGCCGTAATTTATGCTAGCGCAGGAGCGGATATATTAGCGCCATCCGACATGATGGATGGTCGCATCGGAGAAATTCGCAGCGAGCTTGATTTTGCTGGCTATAGCGATATTCCGCTGCTTAGCTACGCAGCGAAATACGCTTCATGTTTTTACGGACCATTCCGCGAAGCTGTTGGCTCTGCTTCTGCTTTAGGTTCGTCGTGCAAAAAAGACTATCAAATGAATCCAGCCAACAGCGATGAGGCTTTGCGCGAAGTTGCGCTCGATCTGCAGGAAGGCGCAGATATGATTTTAATCAAGCCAGCGCAAAATTATCTCGATATAATTTTTCGCGTAAAGCAGGCTTTTTCTGTGCCTGTTTGGGCTTATCAAGTTAGCGGTGAATATGCGATGCTAATTGCTGCTATAGAAAACGGTTGGCTAGATAGAAAACAGGCGCTAATAGAATCTGTTTTGGCAATTCGTCGCGCTGGTGCTGATATTGTTATTACTTACGCTGCTTGTGAAATTGCTGAATATATAAAATCAGATAGATAATATTTCTTAGGGAGAAGATCATGAATAAAAAAACCAGAACAATTATCATTTCTGCAGTTGTTGCGCTTTCTTTGATTACCACCGTAATTGCGCTGCAGCAGGAGCAGCAAAACAAGCGCATAATCGCAGAAAAGCAGGCATTGCAACAAGCTAAGCAATCAAGCGCAGTTGCAATTGGCGGTGAATATGTTCTGACAAATCAGAATGGCGACAAGATTGATTCCAAGCAATTTTTGGGAAAAATTCAGGCGGTATATTTTGGTTTTTCTAACTGTACTTCAGTCTGTCCAACCGATTTAGCCAACATAACCGCTGTTTATAAATCGCTCGATGATGATGCGAAGAAAAACCTCCAGCTGATTTTTATCTCTATCGATCCCGAGCGCGACACTCCAGCGCGTTTAAAAGAATTTCTCGCAGGATTTGATGCTCCGATTATGGGTTTAACTGGCAGCGCTAAGGAAATTGCAGAAGTTGAGAAGATATTTAAAGTCTATAGCAAAAAGAATGCTGAAAATGGCGATGAAATGGAGCATAGCGCTTTCACTTACATTCTTGGTAGGGATGGTCAATATGCTTCTCATTTTGGTCATAACGAAGAAGCAAAATCCATCGCCGCCGCAATTAGCAATTTAGTGAAGAAGTAGTTTTATGCTCTATCACGGCTGCAAATAACAGCAATCTCTCTCTTATGGCTGAGTTGTAGTTATGAAAAAGCATTTAAATTCAGATTGCTAAATTCATGTTCTGATTTTCTTTTCTGAATTTTTAAAATATATCTTTCCTCACCGCCGCTCCATTCGGTGGTTTTAACAGCTTCCAGGAAAAGCTTGCTAGTTTATATCTGTAAGCTTCCTTCCAAAAATAATTATCTCAAAAAGCAACAATTTTTATTTAATTAATATACTCTTAACATTCATCTGGCATGTTCTTGCGATGGTATCAGGAAAACTGCTTGAGTAATTGAAAATATTGAGGGCGACATGTCAGGTGATAGAACAGAAAATTCAGAAGACTTGTCTATTAATAACGAAGATCAAATAGGATTAAAAGACCCTTTGCCAACATCAATTAGTAAGCTTAGAAGAAGTTCAAAAGAAAAAGAGCATGCAGCACAAATCAAGGGATTATTTGATGAGTTCCTGCAAGCCGCCTTGCCTTTAGTTCCGGAAAAAAGAAATTCGCTTGAAAGTCTTGAAAGTCTTGAAAGTAAAAAATCTAAAGATGAAGCAGCAAAATCGCCTGGCAATCCATTAGTAGCAGCCCTAGAATTTGCAGATGGTATCGAAGCCTCAGAATACGTAAAAGCAGATCCAGAAGGCGCCAGAAACGCAACAGAAGCAGCAGTCGCACTCAACAGAAAACTACAAGAAATACTAAATAAACAAGGCGCTTCTGAAGGTTTACAAAGTCTTTTTCTTCAATCAGATGAGGCGCGGGAAGATTATGCGCAAGAAGACCTCTCCGGCCTGCTAAAATGCGCGGCGGTTACATGTTCTGCAGGAGAAAATGCAGATTTCTCGCTCGTTCGCAACCTCATGCGCGCTGGAGTTTTGAACGAAATTAATCTTGATCAAAATCAAGTTAAAAGCCTGATAGATGTAGCAAAAAATTTGAATCCTGATGATCCACAGAAAACTTACGCGCTTACCGAAGCAATGTTTTCTGGTGGCTTGAGTACTAATAAAAATTTACCAGATCCTGCAGCACTAGCAGCAGCAACAGAAGCAACAGCAGCAACAGCAGCAGCAAAGAAAGAGACAGCAGAAATAAATTCAAGTGAAATAGTAGATTTCTTCATCGCTGCGACTAAATATACCCAATACGCTGCTGCCAAGTATGCCGAACCTAAAGGTTCGGACTCTTTACTTAGCGATCAAAAAGCAAATCTTGTTACAAGATTAGAAAGAGGCCTGGGCACACAAGGGGCTGATGGCAAGCCACTATTAAACCTCAATGCCGAAATGATTGTTGAGGTTGAGGATAAAAAAATTGTCTCAAGATTAGCATTGGAGTTGATAAAAGCTGCTAGCATCGAAAATAAGAACGATCTTATGCAATTTTTGAGTAAAAATATTAACGCAAAAGATCTTGCTGTTTATGATCTTAGGAATTTAGGTGAAGAAGAAGATTCATCTAGAGAAAAAGATTCATCTAAAGAAAAAAATGCTGGGAAGCAGATTGTTAATCTGTTTTTGAAACGAACTTCAGCACCTTCAGCACCTTCAGAAGAGGAAAAAGATGGGGAAAAAGCAACAAAAACTGAGTTAAAAAAAATTGTTGCCAAAATTATTGTTCACGTAGATCCAAAGTTCGTTATAGAAAAGCTTAGCTCTGATGAAAAACCTTCTTCTACAGCAGCTTCTCCTTCAGAAACTTCTGAAAAAAAGGGAGAAGGACCCCAAAAAGCCCTGGCGGAAGCAGTTTTAGAAGGTTACGCGGCAGAAGGTGCTTCTACAAAAAATCTTTCTAAAGCACTTCTGGAGAAATGCTTAGGGGTTTTGAACTCTAATCTTGAAGAAATTAATGAATCAGTTGTAAAAAAAGATTCACCAGAATCAGCTGCAATATCGGCTGGAGAAATCCTCAAACCCGAGAATACCATCCCAAAACGATTGAAAGGCATTTTTCTTAACGCTTTGCTTTCTGGAAACAATGAAGTAATCGAGCTTTTATTAGAAAAAGGCGTAATCAAGCTTTTATTAGAAAAAGGCGTAATCAATCTTTTAACAGAAGAAATTGAAACTCCGCTCCAAACTTATCTGAATGCCGCCTTTGCATGTGGAAATGCGAACGCTTTCAAAGCAATTCATAAAAGAATGCTAGAGATTCAGCCTGGGGCGAAAGACGCTGATGTAAAAGCAACAGCTATACAGAATCCAGTTGATCTCCCAAAAACGACACTTGAAGCAATGGTTTTTTGTGCTCATCAAGTGCTTGTACAGAAAGCAGAAGCAGCAGCAGCAACAGCAGAAACAAAATCAACATCAACAACATCAACAACAACATCAACAGAAGCAACAACAGCAACAGCAGAAACAAAATCAGCAGATAAAGAAAAATCAGCAGATCAAAAAATACCTGTTGATCTAACTGAAAATCAAAGGGTGCTTATAAAAACAATCGCTAAAAATTTGATTAAAGATGATGTCCAAGCAATAGGAACTCCACAAAAATTAGATGGCAAGCTAAGCGAATTATTCAATAAATATTTTAAAGACACATCTAAAGATGCCACAGCCCCATCTACAGATTCCACAGTTACTGCCGCCGCTGACAGCGCAGGAGATAAAAATAAAGCCGCCCAAACAGCTGTTTTTGAAGCAAAAGGTAAAATAAAAGAACAATTCCGCGACGAGATTTATCGCGGCAATCAAGAGCTGCTTGTGAAGGCGGTTTTTGAAGCGTTGGACGCAGCAAACAACCCATTTTTTGAACGAAAAAAACAAGCATTTGACGAAGCTTCTGGTCTGAAGTCAGTATCTTCTCAAGTAAAGCCACCAGAAAAAGGAGAATTAGCAGCAAATGAAAATGTAATCCACCTTCTGCGTTTATTAGAAGGTGGAGTAAATGCGCAGAAGCTTCCTGACAAAAATGTACAAGACCATAAAAGGACTGCTCTGTCTTTTGCTTTGGAAGCAGGAAATGACCATTTGGCTAAGGCAATTATTTCAGATGAAAAATCCTTTGCAGAAAAGGATGCAGAAGTTTTAAAAAACGGCCTATCCATGGCCATAAATCAAGTGATTTCTTCTGGCAGAATTGATGTTTTTGAAAGTATTTTGAAAAAAATAGAAGTTCTAATAACAGATGAAACAGATAAAGCAGAGCTGAAGGAGCTTCCGAGTAAGGGAGTTATATCGGAGTTTTATTATTCTTTTGCTATGGATGCTTCAGGAAGTTCTTCTCGTTCTCAAATAATGGAAGCATTCCTTCAAAAACTTTCAGGCAAAAATTTCCTAGGCGGCCTCACCGATAAGAAGATTGACGACTGGATTGCAGAATTTAATAACCAAATTCCGCAGTCGGTTGGTGAGGATGCAAAAAAAGCTGCAAAAAAAGCTGCAAAAGAAGCTGTCAAAAAAGTTGTCTGCAGAGTTAAGCCAGAAATTTTTCAGGACGCAATCCGTGAAGCCGTATCGCAAGATAAAGTCCTATTTAACAAAGTTGAGGAAATGCTTGGCTTGTTTCCAGAATTGGCTCTTCTAAAAGAAAAAGAAGTAAAAGACAAAGAAGGAAAAGACATCGTCACCCTGTTGGTAGAAAAAGCTAATGGTACAGATAATGAAACAAGAGCTTCTGAAATTATTAATAAAGTTCTTCGGGATTTAGGTGAAAAAAATAGTGATAATTTTTCTGGTGTCGCATTAGGCGCTATCATTGCTAGTGCTCGCCAGGGGCGTAGTCTTATTTGTAATGGTATTATTGATAATGCGGGTTCTCCTGGTGGGCAGGAATTAGCTAATTCAATTATTCGTACAATATCTTCTTCTTATAAAAAAGAAGGCCTACAAGAAGGCCAAAAGGAAATAATAAAACATCTGGCTTATAACCGGCTTCTAGATGAATTTCTTGGTGAAAAAGGGCGAGCATCTTTGAGCAAAATTTTTGGCGGCGATAAAAGTAATTTTGATTCTTTTTTTACTTCTTTTAATGCAGCCGCCCAAGACAGAATAGACCAAATAAAAAAAGCAGAGGCCGCCGCAGCAGAGGCAGAAAGATTAGCCAAAGCAAAAGCCGCCGCAGCAGAGGCAGAAAAAGCCGCCGCAGATAAAGCCGCCGCAGAAAGAGCCGCAAAAGCCGCCGCAGATAAAGCCGCCGCAGCAGAGGCAGAAAAAGCCGCCGCAGAAAGAGCAGGGGCAGAAAGATTAGCCCAAGCAGAGAAAACTAAAAAAGCTCCAGCTCCAGCTCCAGCTCCAGTTCCAGCTCCAGTTCCACCTAAAGCTCCAGCTCCAGTTTCTCCCACTGCGGCAACAGCGGCAAAAGCAGCTCCAGAAACAGATTTAACAACAATTGAAGGCGTAGAAAACGGCTTGGACGCAATCGAACAAGCTCTTAAAAAAAACCCCGCCTTATCCACCTTAAAAGAGATTGAAAGTAAAATTATTGAATATAAGGCGGTTTTAGAGGGAGAAAAAGAAAAAATAACAAAAACAGTCGATCCCCAAAAAGAGAATATAAGAAAGCTTGAGCGTGTTCTTAAGAAGCTTAAAGAAAATGGCCACGCGCCTGGTCCCAAAGGCAAGAGCCAGAAACCAGTTTTGGGTGGAAAAGTTGGGCAAGCAAGTGTTGCAGCGGTTTCTATCGCTGCTACTGCTGTTTTTGGCGCATTGTTGAGTTTGACTTTTGTTGGAATTCCGATTGGTTTGGCTGTTTTTGCTCTTGGTGCAAATAAATTTTACAACTATGTAAAAACAGAAAAATACAAGTTAGCAGATGAGGAAATAACAAAATCTAAGGAGGTGGTCTCTAAAGCCGATGCTGAGCTTGGGAAAGTTGAGGCAGCTCTAGGAAGAATTTCAGCATTAGAAGCAAAAGTCTCCGCTAACTCCGCTGCACCCACCAAAGAAGGCGTAAACACAGGGGTAAAATCAGAAGAAGTAGGAAAGCGCACTATTCCAGGATTTACGGCATCTGTGGTGCGTAGCAGAGCTCCTGATTCTATTATGGATGGGCCTCGGTTATAATAAGCGCTGGAGAAAATCTTTAATGCTTAAGTCTCGGTCTATATTTAAGTCGATTTAGATAGCGCCTTTGTCGATTTAGATCGCGCCTTTGGCGGTGAATTTTTTTCTTTTAAAAAAATCACTCCGCTTTGCAGTAAATATTCACCACAAATTTTTTGGCGATTTGCTCTATTTGTCCAATGTTAGAGCGCATTGCAGCCATATCATCGCTGGTATAGATAACTTGATTTTTATCTAAAAATTCGCGCAAATGCTGAAGGCCAATCGCAAGGCTGCTGTGGGTTTCATCGATTTTTGCTGATGAAGATTCAGATTGCGAGGTCTGATAAAAATAAAGCGAACCGCGCACAACGCCAACCACGCTGCCGCTTAAATCGAGAACAGGACCGCCGCTATTGCCCTTTTTTGCTACATCATCAAGCATCAAATATGAGCGATGTGTTGGCGGATGTAGAACGCGCGCCTGCCGCAACACAGTTACTCCTGAAATTCCATTTGCTTCTGGATAGCCAAGTAAAATCACATTTTCACCGCGTGGCGGTAGAAAAACACTTCTAAGACGCGCCGCCTGCGCTGGCACTAATGTCGAAGTTAAAATTGCCAGATCTGATTCTTTGTCAGCCGCTTGAAGCTTTATTTGCGTTGGTTTTACTGCTCCGCGTGCGTAAATTTGCGTGCAATTTTCTACAACATGCGCATTAGTAACAATAATTTGGTTGTTCACAAAAAAACCAGTGCCAAATTTGTATGAGCGCAAATAAGGCTGTTTGACGCTTTTTTCCTGCTCTTCCTGCGATTGATCTCGTGAAAAACCAGGCGCAATAATCGGCGCATTTATTTGCGCGAAAGAACTATTGGGAAATGCAAAGATTAGCGACATAAAGATAGGGTATTTCCAGAATGCAGTTGACATACCGCTGGGTTTTCCTTTCAATGCGCCTTCTTTTTTGGGTAATTCAAATACTGAAAATAATATCTGCAACCAACCTCACAAATAAAACATAAACCCAAGCAAGCAATCAAATTTTTGTAGGAATCTTCGTGCTGAAAAAATATTTCAAAGGAATGTTACATCGTAACGTTTTTTACTTTTTTGTTTTGTCTGTATTTTCTCTTCAAGCATTGGCGCAGCAAAACCCTGAAGATAGAACTCTTGATCTCAAGCCAATTGAAGCTACAGCGAAGCAAAAGCCTTTGCTTAGTTCATCGGTCTTGTTGTTGGAGGCAACCACTTATCCAGTTGCGGATCCGCGCGGAAAAATCGTGCCAATAAAAATTACTCTGAAAAATAATTACAGCATGGTTGATACGCTGGAAAAAATTACTCCTGATAGCAAAATTGCTGAATCGGCCGTGCTTTTTCAGTCGCAAATAAGGGATGAAAAACGTAGCGAACGCGAAATAAAAAGCGTGGTTTTAAATCAAGGCGTGACCATTACTTTAGCTTACGAAAACATGCTTTTTATCGGTTTGAAAGGCGTAAAAGCGCCGCTAAAAAATGGTGATAGTTTTGTTTTAAAATTTGAATTTGGTCGCTCTTCTCCTGCTGAAATTTTGGTGCAAGTTGTTGCTCCGCCTGCGTTGCAGCCAGAGACAAAAAAAGCACCATCGCCGATTAAGGCTGGACCTAAATCACAAGCGCCTGAGAAAAATTCTCAAGCTCCAACATCACAAAACGGTATTCGCTGATGCAAACATTAAACACCCCGCCACATAGCCATTATCTCTATGGTTTGATGGAATTGCATCGGGCTAATCTTACGCCAATGCGCATGTTTGCAAAATTCAGCAAAGCGCTGCATGGTCATCCTCTGAACCCAATTTCATACACCATGCTTGGGCGTTCTTTATCAGCTGGGAATGAAATGCTAGAGCGCCTAACGCGCGATTATCCTAAGCCAGAATTTGGCATCACCAGCACAATGGTTGCTGAAAAAGAAACTGCGATTGTTGAAGAAATAATTCTACAAAAAACTTTCTGCAATTTGTTACATTTTAACAAAATAGATTCACGCAAAATCCAACCAAAATTATTGATTGCAGCGCCGATGTCTGGTCATTATGCCACATTGCTGCGTGGTACGGTTGAAGGGCTTTTGCCGCATTTTGATGTTTATATAACCGACTGGATGAACGTGCGCGATATTCCCGTTTCTTTCGGTGAATTCACCTTAGATGACTATATCGATTACGTGATTGAGTTTCTGCAGAAGCTTGGTTCTGAAACTCACATCATGGCGGTTTGTCAGCCTTCTGTTCCAGTTATGGCGGCGGTTTCTTTGATGTCGGAAGCTAACGATCCCGCCACTCCCAGCAGCATGACTTTAATCGGCGGCCCGATTGATACGCGCAAAAATCCGACTGAAGTAAATAACTTCGCCGCTGATCGCACAATTCAGTGGTTCGAACAAAATTTAATTTCACGCGTTCCTGCAAATTACAAAGGCTTTATGCGGCTGGTTTATCCAGGATTTATGCAGCTTTCAGGCTTTATGGCGATGAATATGTATCGTCACGTTGGCGAGCATATAAAATTATTTCAGCATCTTGTTGATGGTGATGGTGAAAGCGCGGAATCGCACAAAAGATTCTATAACGAATATCTCGCAGTAATGGATTTACCAGCAGAATTTTATCTGCAAACTGTGAACGCGGTTTTCAAAGATTTCCTTTTGCCGCGCGGAAAATTAGAATCGCGCGGGCGCAGGGTAAATCCGAATGCGATTACAAAAACCGCATTGCTTGCGATTGAAGGTGAACGCGATGATATTTCTGGCGTTGGCCAAACCAAAGCTGCTCTGCGCCTTTGCCGCAATCTTCCTGATGATAAAAAACATTATCATCTGCAAGAGGGAGTCGGTCATTACGGCACATTTAACGGCAGAAAATTCAAAGAGCATATTGTTCCACTGATTACAGAATTCGCGCAGAAAAATTAATGAACCAGCCAGTATCAAAATTATTATCGACGCTAAAAGAGCGTGGATTTATCTATCAATTAACTGATGAAAGCGGCTTGCAGAAAGCTTTTTCGGCTTCTGAAATTTCTTGCGCCTATATTGGTTTTGATTGCACAGCGCCAAGTTTGCATGTTGGTAGTTTGCTACAAATTATGATGCTTAGAATTCTGCAGCAGCATGGTGTCAAGCCTTTGGTTTTGCTTGGTGGTGCCACGACGCGCATTGGTGATCCTTCGGGAAAAGATGAAACCAGGCGCGTTTTAGATGATGCAGAAATTGCCAAAAACATGGCTGGAATTCGCAAAGTATTCGAAAAATTTCTGCGCTTTGATGGGCCAAATGCGGCGGAAATAGTCAATAACGCCGATTGGCTTGATAATCTTGGTTATATCGATTTGCTGCGCAATGTTGGTCGCCATTTTTCTGTCAACCGGATGCTCAGCATGACAAGTGCTAAGCAGCGCCTGGAGCGCGAAGCAGAGTTTAATTTTGTCGAATTCAACTACATGCTTTTTCAAGCCTATGATTTTGTCGAGCTGCAGCGCCGCTATAATTGCCGCTTGCAAATTGGTGGCTCCGATCAATGGGGAAATATCGTAAGCGGCGTTGAATTATCGCGCAAAATGTTGGCCGCTGAAGGCAAAAAGCCGCAGGAAATTTTTGGCGTTACCACTCCACTTCTTACCACCGCAAATGGCGTAAAAATGGGGAAAACTGTCAATGGTGCGGTTTGGCTTTCGCCTGAATTACTTTCTGCCTACGATTATTGGCAATTTTGGCGCAATGTTGATGATGCAGATGTCGAAAAATTTCTGTTATTTTTTACCGAAATTCCCAGCGCCCAAATCAAGAGCGAACTAGAAACGGCGCGCGGTAGCAGCGCCATAAATGAGTGGAAGAAAAAACTCGCAACTGCTGCGACAATCTTATTGCATGGCGAGGCTGCCGCAGAAAATGCCGCCGCAACTGCCAGGCAAACTTTTGAAAGCGGCGGAGCAGGCGAGGGGCTGCCGCATTTTATTGTTTCTGATTCTGAACTTTCAGCTGGAATTTCATTGCTGAAAGCTTTGGTTTGTCTAGGTTTTGCGGCATCTCTTGGCGAGGCGCGTCGCCTAATTCGTGGTAATGCTGTACGTGTAAATGATGAAGCAATTTCTGATGAGCAATTTTCTCTTCTGCCTTTTCATGTAAAAAATTCAGGCGGAATCAAAATTTCCTCTGGCAAAAAACGCCACGGCTTAGTTGTGTCTGAGTGATGGCGCGACTTTTATAGCAGATTAGTGATGGCTAAAATAGCGATGTAATTTTTTGTCGGCCCCAGCTTGCTAAAAGATGCGAAAGGCG
>JBIKYU010000106.1:0-5147 GCA_044355085.1 Rickettsiales bacterium
TGCGCTGCAAATGCCAGCCAATTTTTAAGCTCTGAATCAAGCGCTGTTTCTTCTGACAAATCAACAGGGCTATGTAGAAGCGAACAAGAAGGCGCAACAAGAAGATTCTCCAAAGCACGCTCTTTTGCTGCCGCGCGGAGGATTTCCAAACTTTTAGCGAAATTATTTTTCCAGATATTGCGACCATCAACCACACCTAAAGAAAGCACAAAATCTTTCGGAGCTTTCGCAAGCACATCATGCAATTGTTGTGGAGCACGCACCAAATCAACGTGCAAACCAGCAACTGGCAGAGAAACCGCTAATTCCAGGTTATCACGCAAATCACCAAAATAAGTGGTGAGCAATAATTTCGGTGATTTACCAGAAGCCAGAGCCGCATAAGCATCGCTATAGGCTGTTTTTGCTTCAGCTGATAAATCTTGAACCAGGCACGGCTCGTCGATCTGAACCCACTCAACGCCAAGCGCAGAGAGCTTCTCGAGAATTTGCTTGTAAACTGGTAAAAGTTTTTCCAACAAATTATATTTATCAAAATTAGCACCGTGAGTTTTACCAAGTGTTAGAAAAGAAACTGGACCAAGCAACACTGGACGAACATTAAAACCTTGTGCTTTTGCTTCAGAAACTTCTGAGAAAATTTTATCAGAAGAAAGTGCAAATGATTGATCAGCAGAAAATTCAGGCACAATGTAATGGTAGTTTGTATCAAACCATTTTGTCATTTCCATAGCAGGAACGTCCAAACCAGCTCCTTGAGCGCCACGCGCCATAGCAAAATAGGTTTTCAAATCGACATTTCCGCCACTAAAACCATAACGCGCAGGCACTGCACCAAGCAATGCTATTGTATCAAGCACATGATCGTAGAAAGAAAAATCATTGACTGGAATCAAAGAAATTCCTGCATTTTTTTGCATCTGCCAATGTTTGCTGCGCAAAGATTTCGCCGTATTTTGTAAATCATTTTCTGTTTGCTCACCTTTCCAAAAAGCTTCAATTGCTTTTTTAAGATCGCGTTTAACACCAATACGCGGAAAGCCAAGATTGCTCGCAACTACCATAAAATCTGCCTCTTCATACTGCAGGTTCAAAAAATAAGGGCAGCCTTTATAAGCGAAAAATCACACTACACCAGAAAAAATTGAGTGTTATATAGTAACAAGTCTATAATATTGCCGAATCTCCAATACGAAACAAAACACCATAATCCCGCATATTAAAAAAGCTCTTCTGGCATATTCATCATCGGTTTGCTGCCAGTTGAGATTGTCGCCAACAAGCCATAATGGGCTGGCAATATTTTTTGCATGAAGAAGCGCGCCGTGTGAAGTTTTGCCTCATAGAAACTTGCATCATCTGGATTGTTTTTCTTTCCAGAAATCGCTTTCTCCGCCAATTGCGCCCAAATATAAGCCATAACTGTAAGCGCCATCAAACGCAGATAATCAACCGAAGCAGCCGCTGCCTCATCAGGATTTCCCATACCATTTGCCGCAACCCAAAGCGAAGCATTCTGCGCACTTCCCAAAGCTTTATGCAGAGGTTTAGTAAACTCCGCCATTTCCGCATTTTCACGATTTTTCGCCACAAATTCCGCCGCTGGATGAAACAAGCGCCGCAAATAACGACCAGTAAATTTCGGTAATTTTCTACCGACTAAATCTAAAGCCTGAATACCATTTGCGCCTTCGTAAATCTGCGCAATACGCGCATCACGGACAAATTGCTCAATTCCATATTCGCGAATATATCCATGTCCGCCATAAACTTGCATCGCTAAATTTGCACATTCTGAACCCATATCAGTAAAATATGCTTTGATGATTGGCGTCATTAATTGCAAGAAATCATCCGCTTCTTCGCGCTCTTTTTCATCCGTACTACGCTTGCAAATATCATTTTGTAGAGCCGTATAAAGCATCAAGGCGCGCGCACCTTCAGTAAATGAGCGCATCACCAATATCATTCTTCTAACATCAGGATGAACGATTAATGGATCGGCTGGTTTTTCTGGATATTTAGCACCTTTTAAAGCGCGCCCCTGCAAACGCTCTTTTGCATAAGCAACTGCGTTTTGTTGCGCCACTTCCGCTAGGCCCAAACCTTGAACTCCAACATAAAGCCTGGCTTCATTCATCATAGTAAACATTGCGCGCAAGCCTTTATGTGGCTCGCCAACTAAATAACCAACTGCATCATCATAATTCATCACACAAGTCGCTGAAGCATGAATTCCCATTTTATGCTCTATCGAGCCGCAACTAACCGCATTCGCAGCAGCTAGTGAACCATCAGCATTCAATAAAATCTTTGGCACCAGAAACAAGCTGATTCCCTTAACTCCAGCTGGTGCATCAGGCAAACGAGCTAAAACTAAATGAATGATGTTTTCTGTCGCATCATGCTCGCCCGCAGAAATAAAAATCTTTGTGCCGCTGATTAAATATTCTCCATTAGAACCTGGCTTTGCTTGCGTACGCAGCAATCCTAAATCAGTTCCTGCATGTGGTTCGGTCAAGCACATAACGCCGCTGAATCGACCTTCAACCATTGGCGGAAGATAAGTTTTTTTCAGCTCTTCTGTCGCGTGTTTTTCAATCGCATTATAAGCACCATGACTTAAGCCAGGAATCAAGCCGAAAGAAAGATTCGCCGAGCAAATCATTTCAACCACAGGCATATTCACTACCTCTGGCAAAGCCTGCCCGCCATAAGAGCTGCTGCAAGTCATTGATGGCCAACCACCCTGACAATATTGACTGTAAGCATCAACAAAACCATCAGGAAGACGAACCGCTCCATTGTCAAAACTACAACCTTGTTTATCACCAATTTGATTCAGGGGGAAAATCACTTCGCGGCAAAATCTATCCGCCTCTGAATGAATCGAGCGCACCAAATCATTATCAAGCTCTGAAAAGCCAGGCAAATGGCTGTAATTACCAAGCACCAACCACTCTTCTAACAAAAACTGAATATCACGCAGAGGCGCGTTAAAAACTGGCATCGGCTTCCTCCTTAAAAGAGCTGTTAGCAAGAGCCTGAGTAACTAATAAATTTAAAGTTGTTATCACGGGCAAATGATCAGAACCAAGGCTTGGTCCCAAAATTTTTGTCTTCACATTAATGTTTGGCGTAACAAAAACATGATCGATTGCTATTCCACAACAGGGCGATAAGAAAGCAGGCCAAGTGCTTTCTGGCAAAGGCAAATTAAAGGTTTGATTCATATTCAGCTGCTTCAGCATGTTTTTAAATATCGGAGAAAAAACCGTATTATTCATATCGCCAACCCAAATTTTATACTCGATTGGATCTTGCTTTATTTCCTCAACTGCGCGAGCAAAGAAACTATTTCTCTCTGCTGCTCCCCAAGGAAATATTGGCGTTGCAGAATGCGAAAAATAAAAACTAACTGGCAAATGATGAACAGGTGACAAAGCCAACATCTTCACCATACGGGTTGTTTTTTCGGTATCAAATTCAAGCAATTCTAAACTAGACGCAGGCAAGCGGCTTAGTATCAAAACTTCGCGTCCGCCACGCAAATCCGCTTTAAAACTATAAGGATATAAATTACCAAGGCGCTCCGCTGCATCTTGCCATTTCTCATTGACTTCAAACAAAGCTATCACGTCAGTTGTGGCGCTTTGATTGCCAAGCCATTCGACAATTTCCTCGGCATTATTATTGCGCAAAAAAACATTGAACTGCAAAACCGTGATATTTTCTGCTGCAGCACTTGCTACATCTTCAGATTTTATAATCGGCAAAGGCTGCATAGAAAAAAGCAAACCAACAGCCAATGCTAAAGAAATCAAACCCGCCAAAAGCTTTTTATGAAACATATGAATCGCAGCAATAATCATCGCTAATATCGAGATCTGCATCGGAAAATGACTAGCTAAATCAACGAACCAAAACACATTGCTAAACCACGATGGTAATAGCGAATAAAGCAGCGGCGAGAGCAACGAAGCAATCGATACGGCTAACACAAAAATATAAGAAAATCTCAGAACACTATAAAAAGCGCTTCCTTCCTGATTTTTACGACGGCGACGTGGCATAAAATAATCTTTCCCCAAAATTTATAATTTCAAATTCTGCCTTTATAATTCTCACTAAAATCTAATTTCGCAAAGGCTTACCATGCTCAAGCATATGCTCTAATCGATCAAGCGTTGCGCGTGTACGAATCAAATCCATAAACGCCTCCAACTCCAAAGCAAGCAAAGCACGCTCAGATAAAGGCGTATGAATAGATGTATCGCCGCCACTTAAGACATAAGCTAAATGTCTTGCAATAACTGCATCATGCGCAGTTGCTTTTCCTTGCTTTTCAAAACTACGAATCGCCATCTCTAACGCTGTGCGCGCCGTTTTTCCAGGCAGATAGACCGAAGCCTCAGAAGGCGCCCTATAACCATCTGAGAGTTCCAAACAGCGCTGTTTTGCATCCGCTAAAACGCGCAAGCGGTTCATAGAAATTCGATCAGAATCACGCAAAATTCTCATATCGCGCAATTCCTCTGCTGACTTTCCAACCTTTGCCATCACGATTGTTTCAAAAGCCTGACTAATTGCAGGCATGGTGTTGAAAGATTTCACCAAAGGAATCGCTGAAAACATCTTTCCTAATTTAGCAATTGCAGATTTTTCACTATCGCGCGCACTAATATTTCTGATGATCATTTCCTTGCATCCGCCCCAACCAGGAATAACACCAACTCCGACTTCAACTAAACCAGAATAAGTTTCGATATGAGCCTGAATTGCATCAGCATGCAAAAGAATCTCGCAACCGCCGCCGAGTGCCATTCCTGAGCTTGCAACGACTACTGGAAATGGCGCAAATTTTACATCCATATAAACCTGCTGCCCGCGCGAGATAACATCTTCGATAGTTTTCCACGCCGCACAATTTGCTGCGAATAAAAGCACGCCAATATTAGCGCCGACGCAAAAATTTTCGCTGTCATTACCAATCACCAAACCACGGAAATTTTCTTTCACTTTTTCTAAAGATTCAGAAATTAAATCCAAAGTCATTGGATCAACTGAATTCATTTTCGAGGTATATTCTAAACACGCAACACCATCGCCAATATCCCATAATTTTGCTGAAGCATTTTTCAATATTG
>JBIKYU010000107.1:0-5144 GCA_044355085.1 Rickettsiales bacterium
CTTTCGCATTGCATAATTGGTGACCGGGTTATCATTCATCCAGGTGTGGCAATTGGCCAAGATGGTTTTGGCTTTGCTTACGCGCAGGGAGTCCATCACAAAGTTCCGCAGCTTGGGCGCGTCATCGTTGAATCTGATGTTGAAATTGGTGCCAATAGCTGCATAGATCGCGGCGCTGGTCCAGACACGGTAATTGGTGAAGGCACAAAAATCGACAATCTTGTCCAGATCGGCCATAACGTGCGTTTAGGCAAAGGTTGCGTGATTGTGGCGCAAGTCGGAATTTCGGGATCAACTGTGGTTGAAGATTACGCCGTTATTGGCGGACAAGTTGGCGTTGCTGGTCATTTAACTATCGGTAAAGGCGCGAATATTGCCGCGCAAAGCGGCGTTATGCGTAATGTCGCAGCAGGTGAAGTGCAGGGCGGTTCTCCCGCTTGCTCTATTCGCCAATGGCACAAGCAGCAAGCGGTTTTACGAAAACTTTCATCAGCAGCACCTGATATATCTGCAAATGATTCATCAGATAAATAATGAGTAGAATTATGACTGACACTACGATTGAAAATGCAGAAATAGTAATAGATTGCAATCGCGTAGCAAAAATGCTGCCGCATCGTTATCCATTTCTTTTGGTGGATCGAATCGTGCAATTTTTGCCAGATCAATCAGCTACTGGTTTGAAAAATGTAACTTGGAACGAGCCGCATTTTACTGGCCATTTTCCAGGCAAACCGATTATGCCAGGTGTGTTGATAATTGAGGCTATGGCGCAAACAGCGGCTTTGTTTGTCATTGAAACTTTAGGTGCTGAGGCTGAAGGCAAGCTTGTTTATTTTATGTCAATTGAAGAGGCAAAATTTCGTCGTCCAGTCGTGCCTGGCGACACAATGTTGATTCATGTTTTTAAAGAACGTCAGAGAAGTCAGGTGTGGAAATTCCGAGGTGAATGCACAGTGCAGGGGAAGAAAGTCGCGGAAGCTTTATTCTCCGCCATGATTGCTGATGAAAAAGCGGAAGGTTAATCAATGAAAGCAAATATTCACTCTACTGCTGTTGTTGCGCCTGGAGCAAAAATTTCTGCTTCTTGTGTAATCGGCCCATACTGCGTCATTGGCGAGCATGTTTCTTTGGCGGAAGGCGTGGTTCTGCGCTCTCATGTTGTTGTTGATGGCCATACTCAAATCGGTGAAAAAACCGAGATTTACCCATTCGCCTCGATCGGCTTGCCGCCGCAAGATCTAAAATATAAGGGTGAAGAATCCAGCCTTACTATTGGCTCTGGCTGCGTTATTCGAGAGCATGTAACTATCAATCCAGGCACTGAAGGTGGTGGAATGATCACAAGCGTTGGCAATAATTGTTTGCTGATGGTTGGCGTTCACATCGCCCATGATTGCCATATTGGTAATCATGTGATTATGGCGAATAATGCGACAATGGCTGGGCATGTTACGGTAGGTGACTACGCTGTAATTGGCGGATTATCTGCTGTTCATCAATTTGTTCGTATCGGCGAGCATGCAATGATTGGCGGCATGTCTGGCATTGAAAATGATGTTATTCCATTTGGTCAGGCTTCAGGCGAGCGCGCCAATTTAGTTGGTTTGAATTTGGTGGGCTTAAAGCGCCGTGGTTTCTCGCGCGAAAATATCAACTCGCTGCGCAGCGCTTATCGTTTGTTATTTTCACCAGAAGGAACTTTGCTTGAGCGGGTTGAAGATGTTTTAACGCGTTTTGAAAAAAACTCCGCAATTAATCAGATTCTTGAATTTATACAGGCACAAAATAGTCGCGGCCTTTGTCAACCAAAGGCATTAAGCCATCTTCCGCCCAATGGAGAAGGAAGCAAGTGACAAAAAACTCCGCTGCAGATTCTAACAACGCTTTGCCGCTTGGTTTAATTGCAGGAAGTGGCGATTTGCCAGAATCTATAATTCATCATCTGCATATTTCTAAGCGCCAATGTTTTGTGGTTGGTTTTGAAGGCATAACCAGCATGCCATCGCTCACAAAAATTCCACATATTGTTTTGCCAATTAGTCAGGTTGGTGCGGCGATTTCTGCTTTGAAAAACGCCAATGTTAGCGATTTAATTTTAGCAGGGAAAGTTGGTCGGCCAAATATTAGCGACATGCAGCTGGACCGCACCGCTCTTCGGCTTCTTGCAAGGCTTTCAGCGCTTAAATCATTAAGTGATGATAGTGTTTTTCGCGCCATTCTAGAATTTCTTGAAATGCAAAAATTTAACATTGTAAGCGTTGCGGATGCCGTGCCAGATTTAATGGCAAAATCTGGAATTCTTGGCAAACATGAGCCGAAAAAAAATCAGGCGGAAGATATTCTGCGCGGCATAAAAGTAGTGGAAGCCATGGGAAAATTCGACATTGGCCAATCAGCCGTTATCGAAAACGGCATTGTTTTGGCGGTTGAAGGGATGGAAGGGACCGACAGCATGATTGATCGTGCTGGCACTCTACGTAATCGCAAACTGGCGCAAAGCGGGGTTTTAATCAAGCTAACCAAACCAGAACAAGATCGCCGCATTGATCTTCCAACTATTGGCATCGCAACGCTGGAGCGCGTGCGCCAAGCTGGATTGCTAGGCATTGCCGTTGAGGCAGGGCAGACAATTTTCATCAACAAGGAAGCGGTTATTCGCGCGGCTGATCAACTCGGTCTGTTTGTGATAGGAGTCTCGCGTGAACAAGCGGATTTACCTTATTGCGGGTGAGGCATCAGGCGATATTTTGGGCGCAAAATTAATTCAAGCGCTTAAAAAAAATGGCAGAGAGCTAGATTTATTCGGCATTGGCGGCGAGCGCATGCAGGGCGAGGGCTTGTCTAGTATTTTTCCAATGCGCGAGCTGAGCCTGCTGGGTTTTATTGAAATTCTCCCGCATATTCCGCGCATGTTGCGTCGTATAAAACAAACAATTGCGCATATAGAAAAAATTCAGCCTGATCTAATTATCACCATTGATTCCCCTGGTTTTACTGGTCGTATCGCAGATATTCTGCGGGAAAAAAAACATCCCGCGCCAATTATTCATTATGTCGCGCCAAGCGTTTGGGCTTACAAACCAGAGCGCGCCTTACGCATGTTGCGGCGCTGCAATCATTTGCTTGCATTGCTTCCATTTGAAACACCTTATTTTCATGCAGTTGGTTTGCCTTGCACTTTTGTTGGTCATCCTTGTGTTGAAGATATAGAGCAGCACTCTGATCTAGCTGAAAATATCGCCTGGCGCGCGCGTAACAACATCGCAGCAGATGCTCAGATTCTCTGCATTCTACCAGGTAGCAGAGCATCTGAGCTTCGTAGATTATTACCAATTTTTTTACAAGTAGCGGCTCGTCTTAGTCAGGAAAGTAAGAATCTGCAATTGGTTCTACCTGTTGCTTCTGGCGCCGAGGAGCAGATCAAAAAAATCATAAAACAGCAGCAGAATGATTTACCGATTGTGCTTATCACCCACCAGCAAGAAAAATTGCATGCGTTTAAAAATGCGCGCATGGCTTTGGCAAAATCAGGAACGGTGACGATGGAGCTTGCTGCTGCAGGATGTCCAATGGTTATGGCATATCGCGTAAATCCAATCTCTGCCTGGATGTTACGGCGTATGATAAAAATTTCTCATGTAAATTTGCTTAATCTCATGGCCAATGAAACTTTAATTCCTGAATGTCTGCAGGAAGAATGCAACGCGGAATCAATTTGGCGCAAGCTGCAACCTTTGTGGGATGATGAAAATCTGCGCCATCATCAAATGCAGCGCTTTAGAGAGCTAATGTGGAAGCTAGGTGCGAATCAGCAGCCAACTCCGAGCGAGCGCGCCGCTGCAGTGATCGAAAGGTTTTTATGAATATTCTGTTGGTTAGCTTTTGTTGATTTTAAAAAAGGATAATTACTCATGAGAAATATAGGACTTATTGTTATGGCGCTATTTGTCAATAGCTGTACTTCAGCAGAAAAATCTGGCTATTACAAAGGCTATGAACTTCCCGTTTATTCTGTAATTAAAAGCGAAGGCGATATTGAAATTCGTGATTATCAGCCAGCTTTATTGGCGGAAGTAAAAGCAGAAGGCACAAGGGAAGAGGCGGTTAAAAAGGGTTTCCGCATTTTAGCTGGATATATTTTTGGCGCTAATTCCGTCAAAGAAACTATAGCTATGACTAGTCCTGTTGCGCAAAAGCCAGTAAGCGAGAAAATCTCAATGACAACTCCAGTGTTTCAAGTTTCTGCTGGAAATGAATGGCTGGTTCAGTTTGGCATGCCCAAAAAATATTCTTTGGAAACATTGCCTAAAGCCAAAGATGAGCGCATAGTTTTTCGCCTGAGTGCGCCAAAGCAAATTGTCGCGATTAAATTCTCTGGCCGCTGGAGCGACGCTTTGTTTAATGAAAACAGCAGCAGGCTTGAAAAATTTATTGCAGAAAACAAGCTAAAACCTTTGTCTGCGCCTGGTTTCGCTTATTACGACGATCCATTCACTCTGCCTTGGAATCGCCGTAATGAGATTCTAATCGAGGTCAAAAAATAAAAACTTTAAGAGCTGATTTGGAAGGCTAGGTGCAAATCAGCAGCCAACTCGTGGCGCTTAAGCTCCGCTGCAGTTATTGAAAGATTTTTGTAAACCAAGGCAAAATTTATGATCAAAAAAATAATCGGAGTTTTTCTTATGTTAGGTTTGTTTTCTGGTGCAGCTAATGCGGAAGATTCAGCAAATATCACTGCTTATGATTTCTCATTCAAAACCTTGATGGGGGAAGAAAATCTGCCGCTAAATCAGTTCAAAGGCAAGGTGGTTTTGCTTGTCAACACAGCTTCTAAATGCGGCTTAACGCCTCAATATGCGGGACTTGATGCTCTATATAAAAGCTATAAAGATCAAGGCTTAGTTGTGCTTGGCGTGCCAAGCAATGATTTCGGCGCGCAGGAGCCAGGCACCAGTGAAGATATCGCCAATTTCTGCAAGATAAATTATGGCGTAACTTTTCCCATGGCCGCAAAAGAAATAGTTTCAGGCAATGACGCGCACCCTTTTTATAAATGGGCGAAGAAAAAACTCGGATTTGGCACCGCGCCAAAATGGAATTTTCATAAATATCTTATCGATAAAAACGGCAATCTAATTGAT
>JBIKYU010000108.1:0-5122 GCA_044355085.1 Rickettsiales bacterium
AACATACATGAGTACTAAAAAAACGAAGCATCGACAATGTCAGGCTAAAAAAGATGGAGTTGTATTATCTCACCAATTAAAGGAAAAAACATGCCACTACTTACATCACCAATCGACGGATCTCCTATGCGACAAATTAATCGCTACGGCATCGAGCTTGATATCTGCCCCACTTCTGGCGGAATCTGGCTTGATAAAGGCGAGCTCGAGAAAATCCTGCATCTAATTCGTGAAGATTTTTCTGCAGAAATGCAGCAACAACAAACGCAACAACGCCATAAATCAGACGATTACCACCGATCTTCACACGATGACGACGACGACCACCGCCGCTACAAAGACAAAGGCTATTACGGCTCAGGAAAATATTATAAAAAGGAAGGAAAAATGTCTCGCATCATGGATTTGTTCGATTTCTAATCGCAGTTTATACCATTCCAGATTCTCCCTCGTTGCGCTTCCAGCACGGGGGAGAAAAATTATCAATACCGCGCTGATATATAAATCGCCGCACGGCTGAATAATTGAATAACTGCTGATAGGCAAAAATATCCTGGTGCTGATTGTGCATCAGATGCAAGAGCCAAGTCGCGATGCTCCAACTCTTCCAAACGAAATTTCTCCACCATTTGCGCTAAATCTTTTTCATCGGCAGAAATATTCTCGCGCTGCTCCTGATAATGCTGATCTATCACTGTCTCAACCGCAACTGTGCATGCCATCGCCGCTTTTTTACCAATTGCTGCTGTTACTGCGCCCAAGGCAAAACCCGCAACACACCATAATGGCTGAAAAATTGTTGGTCTGATTTTGCGATTTTGTAATGCTTGATCAAAATAGCGGAAATGAATTTTTTCCTGCTCTTGCATATGCTGAATTTCTCGGCTTGTCTCAATATCAGCAGCCAAAATCGCAGCCTGCCCAGCATATATACGCGTTGCACCATACTCACCTGCATGATCAACACGCAGCATCGCATCAATTGCAGAGGATTTTTTGCGACTGGCCAAAATCTGCTCCCGTCTTTTTGCATCAATTTTATTGGTCATGTTTTTTTAGCGCGAAAGAATAAATGATATAAAGTAACAAAAAACCTGAATAGATAATATTCCAAGCTGCCATCGATAAACCCAGAAAAACAAAAGCTGGCTTATCACAAGGAACAGCAGGCGTAGCAAGTAAAGCAGCCAGTTCAGCTTCCAAAGAATCAGCAATTACGCGCGCAACGCCGCAACCTTCCTCAAAACTCCACCAATGTTTTTCAATACCAAAATGGGTGAATGCTAAAGCAATCTCAACCGCATAAATCAGCAATGAAAAATACACGGCAAAGCGCGGATAAACACGCCATAAAAACGGCAAAAAAACCAATAAAACAATATACGGATAACGCTGATACCAGCACCAAGCACAAGGCTTCAAACCAAAAACATATTCAGCAATCAATGCCGCGAAAATGGCTAAAAAAGCCGCTACCCACGCATGCAGCAAAAATTTTTTATCGGCATTTATCAGAAAAAAATTCACTTAAAAAATCTCTCTAACATGCGGTAATAAATCTTCTCCAATTGCACGATATCAGCAACCGAAACTTGTTCGTCGATATGATGCGCAGTGGCGTTGATTAAACCAAATTCAACAACTGGACAATAATCTTTGATAAATCTTGCATCAGAAGTTCCCCCTGTTGTGCTGAGTTCAGGAGTATTGCCTGTAATATCGCGCACCGACTCAATCGCCAATTCACTTAACGAACCAGGCTCAGTTAAAAAAGCCTCGCCGCTCACACGCACCGACATTTCATAGCGCGCATCACCATTTTCAACAACAGAATCACAAAGGCTTCTAACCCATTTTTCTAAATTTCCTGGTTTATGCAAATTATTGAAGCGAATATTAAAAACCACGCGCGCAGTTGGTGGAATAACATTATCGGCGCTATTACCAACGTCGATTGTTGTAATTTCTAAATTAGAAGGCTGAAAATAAGGCGTTCCTTCATCAAGCGGCTTATGATCAAGATTATGAAGCAGTCGCACCAAACGCCGCACGGGATTATCCGCCAAATGCGGATAAGCAACGTGACCTTGCTTGCCGTGAATTGTAACTTTGAAAGTCATTGATCCACGCCTGCCAATTTTTACCATCTCACCTAAATAGCTGGGATTGGTTGGCTCTCCAACCACACAAGCATCGATATGAACAGCATTTTCTTGCAGCCACAACAACATTTTTTTTGTACCATTTACAGCGATTCCTTCTTCATCACCTGTTAGCAAAAAACCAATTGAACCTGGAAGTTCTGGATATTTCCTCACAAATTTTATTGCCGCTACCATGAAAGCTGCAATTGCTGCTTTCATATCAGCAGCACCACGCCCGATTAATTTTCCATCCCGAATTACTGGAGAAAAAGGCGAAACCGACCATGCCGATAAATCACCAGGCGGCACAACATCTGTATGTCCTGCGAAACAAAACAACGGAGCTTTGTCTCCATAGCGCGCGAATAAATTCTCAACGGTAGCTGTTCCTGATTCAGCAAAAACAAGCGGAGTCGTTTCAAAACCATAACTTTGCAACAGCGAAGAAACATAAGGCAAAGCACCATTATCCTCAGGAGTAACGCTTGCATAACTAATCAATTTTTGTGCAATTTCTAAAACATCAACTGGCATTTTTTAAAGCTCCCTCACGCACTGGAATTTGCCTTACCAAGCCAACGACTACCAGGTTTTATCGCAGGTATTTTTGCTAAATTTTCCGGAACTTCTGCTGCTGCGTAACTTTCAATGGCGAGAGTTATCAGCGAAACAAAAGGCACGCCTAGCTCTTTTGCTGCCATACCATTGCTGCGATCAACCAAACAAATTTCCGCTACAATTTCCGCACCAAATTCACGCACGCAATTGAATGATTCCAGCGAAGATTTCCCTGTAGTCACTACATCTTCAACGACAATAACCCGCGCTCCCTGCGGCAAAGAAAACCCCCTGCGCAGAGTAAAAGCGCCATTTTCACGTTCACAAAAAATAGAATTTAAATTCATTTGCCTGGCAACTTCATAACCAACAACCACACCACCCATCGCAGGAGAAACCACAATATCAGCATGAATAGCTGGATAAATATTTTGGAATTTCTGCACCAACGCTTTGCACAAACGCTCAGAACGCTGCGGATCCATCAACAAGCGCGCGCATTGTAAATATGTATCACTATGGCGCCCTGAAGATAAAATAAAATGCCCTTTCAGCAGTGCATTTGCTTCTTGAAATTCACTAATAACAGCATTCTCAGACATCATATTTTTGTATCCTCATCATTTGGAATTGGTGGCATCATACCAGGTGGAAATCCTGGTGGTGGCTGCATCATACCAGGTGGAAATCCTGGCGGCGGCTGCATCATACCAGGCGGGAATCCTGGCGGCGGCTGCATCATACCAGGTGGGAATCCTGGCGGAGGCTGCATCATGCCAGGCGGGAATCCTGGCGGCGGCTGCATCATACCAGGCGGGAATCCTGGCGGCGGCTGCATCATGCCAGGCGGGAATCCTGGCGGAGGCTGCATCATACCAGGTGGAAATCCTGGCGGAGGCTGCATCATACCAGGTGGAAATCCTGGCGGTGCTGCCGCGAAAGCCATTTCGGTATTCATTGGTGAAGTTTCTGGCTGAAGAAAGCTTGAAGGCTCTAGCATTTGCAAACTAGCTGTAATAGCCTGACCGCCAGAATCTTGCGCCATAGAAAAACCCAAATCACTAATTTGCTCAGGCTGTAAATTTGCATAATTTTCTTCGCTATTTTCCTCTGCAAATTCCGCAGTTTGATAATTTGATGTTGAGCCAGAAATCCCTGAATCCCCGCCGCTGCCATAATCATCTTCTGCAAAATTATCACTCCACTCACCCGTGCCTCCATCAGCATCAGAATTTTCTCCAGGAAGTTCTCCGCCGCTAAATCCAAGCGGAACATCAATTATTTTCTCTTCATCAACTGGTGCGGCATAGGCATAAAATCCACCATCTGAATTTGTATCGCTTGGATTTTCATCAAGTAAAGACTCAGCATTTTCCTCATATTCAGAATGCGGATAAGCTTCATGCGCAGCTCCATAAGAATATTCATCAGAGTTTTCCTGCTTTTCCAAGCCAGACAATATCGCAGCCTCTTCTCCCCGCTCATCCCCTGGAGAAATCACGGAAGAATAGCGCTGGTCATCATCAAAAAAATCTGTTCTTTCCTGCAATTGCGCCGCTGCACGCGTAAGTTCATCAGCAAGCGGCTCGAATTCTGCGCGGTATCTAGCATCTTCTTCTGTCGCAAAATTTTCCTGATTAATATCTCTGCTCACATCTTCATGCTGCGAGAAATTGTTATATTCACCATGATTTTCATGGCTTTCTTCTGGCTCTTGATATGCATATTCATGTGCGGCAACACTAGCTGAAGCAGCAGCCAAAGATGCATTCTTAGCGTTTTTCTTATCATCTTTTTTATCGGCAGTTTTCTTAGCCGAAAACCATTTATTCTTTGTCTTTTTATTGGCAGAAGAATCAATATTCGCTGCGGCTAACGCCTCAACATGATCCGCTAATTTATTTGCCGCTGCTGCATCAGAATTTTGATATTCTTTGACATTTATTTTCTGATTATTTTTTCGCCGTTTGAAAATATTTTTTAATAATAAAATAACCGCCAAAAACCCAAAAAATCCAGCCACTGCTGAATATGCATATTCAATTAAATGCGGCGGCGGCAACATCACTATTTGCCTCAGCTGCTCAAGCGGAACAACACCAGGCCTAACAATCGCCTGCATACGTCCACCGCTTCCCTCAAAAGGTATTAATCGATTACCACGCAAACGCGCTAAAACCGTTACCATCCCTTCAACTTGCTCTGTTAGAACAACTTTTGCATCGCCAATTTCTGGCGTCATCGGATCACGACCAAAATAAAGCGCGCCCTCTTGCAACCAAACCAAAGACTGAACTTCTTGCGGCAAAGACTGTCTAAAAGCGGCGAATTCTTCACCAGAGAATGGCCGTTCTTTTGTTACTGGCAATGCTTCGACCAGCAGAGGATCTAGAGCATAGCGAGAAAGCAAAGCATTCTCC
>JBIKYU010000025.1:0-17114 GCA_044355085.1 Rickettsiales bacterium
GACTCAATGGGCTTATGCCTTACCGCAACAACTGGCGCTGCAGCAAGCTTCTTAAGCAATCACCAGCAGGAAAATTAAATGTCAGAAACTTCTTCTTCACTGCTTGCTCGTTTACCAAAAGTGCGCGGAAGTTACCGTGAAAAAGTTTCGCTTGCGCGCTTCACTTGGTTTCAAGTTGGTGGCGAGGCTGATGTAGTTTTTCGTCCTGAAGATAGCGCTGATCTTGCATTTTTTCTTGCTCAGATTCCCAAAGATATTCCGCTGATGATTTTAGGTGTTGGCTCTAATCTTTTAGTGCGTGATGCTGGAATTGCAGGCGTTGTAATCCGCTTAGGCAAAGGCTTTACCGAGGTAAAATTTTCTGGAAACCTCATAGAAGCAGGCTCTGCTGCGTTATGTTATAATGTATCGCAATTAGTTTTGAGCAAATCTTTGAGCGGATTAGAATTCTGGAGTGGAATTCCTGGCACAGTTGGCGGCGCTTTATCAATGAATGCCGGCGCTTATGGTAGTGAAACAGCAGATCGTCTAGAAGCAGCAGAAGCCATTGATGAGAGCGGCAGCATTCATCAGCTTAAACCAAGTGATATTGGCTATGTCTATCGCGGGCATACAATGCCAGAGAAAATGTTTTTTACGCGCGGTTGGTGGCGTCTTACGGAAAAATCGCAAGCAGAAATTTCAACTGCAATGAATGCAATTCGCGATGCTCGTGTTGATTCTCAGCCAATTCGTAGCCGCACTGGCGGCAGCACTTTTAAAAATCCAGCTGGAAAAAAAGCTTGGCAATTGATTGACTCAGCAGGCTGTCGCGGTTTAAAAAACGGGGACGCGCAAATCTCCAATCAGCATTGCAATTTTTTAATCAATAATGGCAACGCAACCGCAACTGAAATAGAAGCGCTTATAAATGAGGTGCAGCGCCGTGTATACGAGCATAGCTCTGTTATGCTCGAGGTAGAAATTAAGTGTGTAGGAAGGCAAAAAAATGAATAAACATATTGTAGTTTTACTTGGTGGAACTTCTGCAGAGCGTGAAGTTTCTTTGTGTACAGGAGCAGCAGCATCAGCTGCACTGCAAAAACTTGGTTACCGCGTAACCGAGCTTGATGCCAAAGATGATTTTGTCAGCAAACTTATCGCGCTGAAACCAGATTGTGTTTACAACGCTTTGCATGGAACTCATGGTGAAGATGGCTGTATTCCTGGTGTTTTGGAGGTCTTAGGAATTCCATATACTCATTCTGGAGTTCTTGCATCAGCAATTGCTATGAACAAAGCCATGACCAGAAAATTGCTGGAAGGAAAAACTAACGTTCGTTTTCCCAAAGGTGCAATTTGGCGTTATCAAGATTTGCTTGAATTGGCAGAAAAAAATCAAGACCCGATGCCGCGTCCTTTTGTCATTAAGCCAGTTTCAGAAGGTTCAAGCTTTGGCGTTATCATCGCGCAAAAAAATGGCAGTACCAAAACAGAAATTACCGCAGAAACGCTTTGGCGTTGTGAAGAATTTATGGTCGAGGAATATATTCCTGGTCGCGAGCTTAGCGCATCAGTTTGGGATAAAGGCAGTTTATGCGTAGTTGAGCTGCGCCCGCTTGATGGTTTTTTTGATTACGCCAATAAATATATTCCAGGAAAAACCGAGCATTTTCTTCCTGCTCCCATTCCTGATGAAGTCACAAAACTGGCTCTTGATATGGCTTTAACGGCGCATAAAAATCTTGGTTGTGTTGGCTTTACCCGCTCTGATTTTCGCTATAACGACAGCGGCGTAGACGGGCTTTATTTTCTTGAAATAAACACGCATCCAGGCATGACAACCACTTCAATCGTTCCTGAAAGTGCGGCCTACGCAGGAATAGATTTTGAATCTTTGGTGACGTATTTGATTCAGACGGCGCGATGCGGAAAATAGCTAAACGCAAAAAAACAGCGCGGGAATTTTCTCTGTTTCGCATAATTTGGAGCAAAATTATTGCGACCAATATCTGGCTTTTCAAACATCCGCGTAGCAGCATAATTTTTGTTTTTCTTCTAATCGGAATTTTCGGTTGGTACTCTGCGTGGCCGCAGCGCGTAAGCGAGGTTTGTACAAAATTCATCGATGAGATTATGATTTCTGCAGGTTTGGAAGTTCAGCACATTTACTTGGAAGGCAGGCGTTATGCTCCTTCCAAGGATTTACAGCAGGCACTTGCTATCGAGCAAGGAAAACCAATTTTGCGCAGCGATTTGCCCGAAATAAAATCTCGCGCTGAGGAAATTCCTTGGGTGCGCGAAGCGATAGTTGAGCGGCTATTTCCCTCTACGCTCAGCATTCATATTTTTGAGCGCGAGCCAGTGGCGCTATGGCAATATCAGGGCAAAATCCACGCACTTGATGCAGATGGCGTTGCAATCGAAATTGAGAATGTCATGCCTTTTGCCAATTTACCATTGTTGGTTGGAAAAGACGTTCCTGCGCACGCCGCACATTTGCGCGGTGTAATTAGCGCCGAGCCAAGCCTTGCGCCGCTTGTAGCTTCGGCAATTCGTGTTGGTGAGCGCCGCTGGAATATTCGTCTGCATAATGGCGTTGAAATTCTTTTACCAGAAGAAGACATCGAGCGCGCCTGGCGATTTTTAGCCACGATGCAAGCTGAAGGCGGCATTCTTGATACAAAAATAAAGAGCATTGACTTGCGTCTTGCGGATAAGGTCTATATCAGCAAATAGTAACAACACTATTGCAGCATTTCGGGAGATAGGTGCAGTGGAGTTTAAATAGGCTTGATGGCGAAAGCCTAAAAAAATTCTGATTTATAAACGGAAAAATAAATGGCGAGATTAAGGCGCGGGAATATCGCGGTTCTAGATATTGGCACGGCGAAAATCGCCTGTTTTATTGCTGAATATGATTCATCAGCAAAAAAAATGCGCATCATCGGAATCGGGCATCAAATATCGCGCGGTGTAAAAGCAGGAATTATCACCGATTTAAAACGCGCGGAAGCCTCATTCCGAGCCGCAATTGCTGCTGCGGAGCAAATGGCCTCGCAGCGGATTGAGCGCGTTTTTACCAATCTTTCAACTGCCGCTGAATATTCGCATCGCATATCGCTAGAAGTTCCACTTTCTGGGCAAGAGCTCCGCCAGCGTGATTTAATTCGCATGCAAGAATTAGCAACCGAGCGCGTACAACAATCTGGCGCAGAAATGCTTCATTGTTTTCCGATTGAGTACACGCTTGATGGTGTGCCAGGAATTCGCGCGCCAGAAGGAATGTGCGGCCATAATTTGCGCGCCAATATGCATGTTTTGTTGGTTGGCAGCACTTCATTGCTGAATTTATCGAATTGCTTGGCGCATTGTCATTTAGACATCGAGCAATGCATCGCAACCGCTTATGCATCGGGCTTAGCCGTTTTGGAGGAAGACGAAAAAGAACTCGGCACCATGGTTCTAGATATTGGCGGCGGCCAGGCTGTAGTTGGCTGTTTTCGCCATGGTTCAATGATATTTGCGGATCGTATTCCGCTTGGTGGCTTGCATCTTACTCATGATGTTGCGCAAGGCCTATCAACCACTATTGCCGCCGCTGAGCGTATCAAAATTCTCTATGGCAGCGTTATTTCAGGTGCGCGCGATGAGCAAGAGCGTATCGAAGTTCCATTAAGCGGCGAGGGCGATGAGGTTGAAACCACATCGGTTCCGCGCGCGATGCTCTCGACAATCTTGCAGCCGCGTGTGGAAGAAATTCTCGAAATTCTGCGCGACCGTTTGCGTGCATCAGGCATGTTTGAGCAAATTGGAAAAATCGTTCTAACGGGCGGAACTTCTCTGCTTCCTGGTATAAAGGAAGAAACCTCGCGCATGCTCGAGCGCCCTGTGCGTTTGGGGCATCCACATCGTTTTGAAGGTTTGGCTGAAAGTACAAAAGGCCCTGCTTTTGCAACGAGTATTGGCCTTTTGCGAGCGGCTGAAATTGCCTATCAGCAGGCCGATTCACTAACTCCGCGCGCGCCTAACTGGTTGCGTAAATTTTTAGGCAATGGCGCCGCTTAAGAAAATTCTAATGCAAAACGTTGCAATCGCCAGAAACAGAAAGCAAACTGCTGGCAGCAAAGCGAATGCGCTTGAGAATATCAACTGCTTCTAAGTCATGTTCATTCGCGTAAGTGCCGATTTTATCTTCAATATCAGCAATAACCCGCTCACCATGTTTAACTAGTAGCAAATGTGCGGTTTTGAAGAGTTCAACTTGTTCCATATGGCCTCCGTTGATAATTTTGAAGTTGTATTTCAGCCTATCAAAGAATTGTGACATCTATATGGCATGAAGAGATTTAAAGGCGCAAAGCTATTTCACCATTCAATACTGATATGTTGACTGACGCAGCAAGAAGAGCTTTTAGATATGTAACTGGCACTAATTCAGTACAAGCAGAAGCAACTCTGCAACGCAATCCAGGCGCAAGAGTTTTCATTTGAAGAATGTGCAGCTCGTATTTTTATGTCTGATCTTTTTGTTTTATCTACATAGCAGCTTCAGACAGGCGGTGCGGTAAATATAGAAGTTGGTATAAACCCCGCAGCCTTTCAAAATCTTTTTGACGTTAGTCAGAGGAATGCTGCAACACGGCTTTTCGTTGCTGAGCGTCCAGTTCAGCCAGAAGCAGGAGGCGGCAGTGTTCTTAACCCTGGAGATATATTCTTAATCGTAAAGGTTTCTCTTGCTGCTTTAGCTTGCTGCGTAAAAGCTTTGCAAGCAGAAAGCTGTCCTAGTTTTACCTTCTCAGCCGATAGAGCAGAAAAGCGCACTAGCTGCAGCTCAAGCAGCTGGCGCATCACCAGCAGAAGCACAAGCAAAAGCAAAAGCGTCGCTGCCCTTTTTTGTGCTTTTGAGATTGCGCTGTTCGCCGAGATGCTCTGATTATCCCATCTCCCCTTGAGAGAAACGCACTGATTATCCCCTCTTCCTCGAGGTGAGATTGAAAAATAGTCTTCCGCTTCTCACCAGCCTATCGCCTGAAAAATATATCAGGATGCAAATATTGAATGTTGTTAGATAGAATAAAACCTCTAGAAACCATGCATTGCAGCCAATAAAGTCTTCTGTAAAAAGACATTGCAAAGCCTAGGTCAGTTGCTATTTTCCCGCCTCCTTTTCACTGTTTGAGATATTCCAATGGCGCTGCATTTGCAATTACCTGACTCTCCCTTCGCAACTCCTAAAATCCTTGTGTTTGGCGTTGGTGGCGCTGGTGGTAATGCCATAAATAATATGATTTCTTCTGCCTTAGAAGGCGCTGATTTTATTGTTGCTAACACGGATGCGCAGGCGCTTGAACATTCACTTGCTCTGCATAAAATTCAATTAGGTATGGAAACCACGAAAGGCCTTGGGGCTGGCGCTTCTCCTGATGTTGGCGGCGCTGCTGCGCAAGAATCTTTAGAGGAAATTCAAAAAGCCATTCAGCCCTATAATATGGTTTTCGTAACCGCTGGAATGGGCGGTGGCACAGGAACAGGAGCCGCCCCCGTCATCGCACGTATCGCCCGCGAGATGGGTATTCTAACCGTTGCTGTTGTAACCAAGCCTTTTCATTTTGAAGGCTCTCGCCGCATGCAAATGGCCGAGCGCGGCTTGGAAGAATTACAAAAATATGTTGATACTTTGCTGGTTATTCCGAATCAAAATCTTTTTCGAGTTGCCAACGAGCGCACAACTTTCGCTGATGCTTTCAAGATGGCTGATGATGTGCTTCACGCTGGTGTGCGCGGCGTTACTGATTTAATGGTGATGCCTGGTTTGATTAATCTCGATTTTGCCGATATTCGCGCGGTAATGAGCGAAATGGGCAAAGCCATGATGGGCACAGGCGAAGCAAGCGGCGAGCAGCGCGCGCTGCAAGCCGCAGAAGCAGCCATTTCTAACCCGCTGCTTGATAATGCTTCGATGAAAGGCGCCAAAGGCGTTCTAATCAACATCACTGGCGGCCATGATCTTACTTTGTTCGAAGTCGATGAAGCAGCAAATCGCATTCGCGATGAAGTTGATCCTAACGCCAATATTATTTTTGGCTCTACTTTCCACCCTGATCTTGCCAATAAAATTCGTGTCTCTGTTGTAGCAACTGGCATTGATGCGCAAGGAAATACCAGCGCTGATAAGCAAAAAGCAGCTGCGTCTCAATCAGCCGCAACTATGGCGCCAACTTCATCTGTGGCACAAACTTCAGCTGCTGCTGCACAAGCAGCCGCACAAGCAGCGGCCCAAGCACAATTGCGCCAATATATGGCCAGCATGCAACAGCAGCAAAATAACGCTGCATCGGCTGCGGCTTCTGCTTCTGCTACTGCAAATATTCCTGCGCTTGATGCACAACAAAGCTATTCCAAAATTCAGCAGGAACTACAGCGTGAAGTTCCAAATTCTCCACGTCCAGAACATGTCGAGGCGATGCAAAAACTAAATGCTGAATATGAATCAGCGCGCCAAAATTCTGCGCAAGAACCAACCATGCGCTTGCCGCAAGGCGAGGACGGATTTATTGCGCCTCCAGCACTTGATCCAGGTCTCTATATGCCAAATTACGCAGCGCCTCAAACACAGCAGCAAGCAACAGCTGCGGCCAAGCCTAAGCCAAATTTGGCGGCACAAATTGCTGCTTCCGATCAATCAACAGCAACAATCGCCAATTTTAATCGCCAGGAAAATAATCCAGCTGCTAATAAGCTAAAAGCTCCTGCTGCAAACAATCCTGCGCAACCTGCTGCAGAAAAAGAAACCGCGCCTAAAAGTTTCTTCAATAAAATGGCTTCGGCGGCGCGCTCGTTAACGCAAGCGGATGAAAATCCATATCAGCCAATGGCAGCAGAGCGCAAAGAAATCACAGAGGCTGAACCTGAGCGCCAAGATTTATTCGATGTTCCTGCATTTCTGCGCCGTAAAAAATCAGATTAGTCAGGCACAATGAAAATTTATTCACGCGGATTATCGCTCGTAGAAATGGCAATCGGATTAGCAATTGTCGGAATGCTTCTAGCGATGACTTTAGCTGGCACGCAATTAATGGCAGCGGCGGAGCTGCGCAGCATGTCTTCGCAGGTGCAGTCATTCCAAGTGGCGATTGATAATTTCCGCGATAATTATGGCTTTCTTCCTGGCGATTACGACAATGCCACATCAGTTTGGGGAACCTATAACGCAGTTAGCGCGCCTGATGGCACCACCAATGGCGATGGCGATGGACAGATTGAATATCCAACTTCTTCCGAAGCGGAATCTTTGCGCGCCTGGCAGCAGCTTTCGCTTTCATCCTATCTAAAAGGCAGCTACAGCGGCGTTGCAGTTGGTGCGAATAATCAGGCTGATATTGGTATCAATGTTCCTTCATCAAAACGCAAAGCAGTAGGCTTTTATTTATTTTACGGCGATCTCGCCACTGTTGAGACTCGCAATGAAATTCGTCTCGGCGCATTTCGTTCATCAAGCGCCAATAGTAACGCAGCGCTTACGCCAAAAGATGCAAAAAATATTGATCTGAAAACCGATGACGGCAACCCAACCGCAGGAAATATCTACGCCATAAAAGGCACAGATATTGTTAGCGAAACCTGCCAAAGCGGTGGTAGCGACTATAACATTACGCTGAGTAGTAAGGCTTGTATTCTTTCCTTCGCTCTCACCCCGCAATAGCTACATATTTTTCGCATTACGTTGTCGCAGCGTGCAGTTTTAATGCTCACGTACGTTTAGTACGCTCCGCTTAAAACCTTGCTCCTCCTATTACTGCAAGAAAATCTGTAGCTATTTACGATTGGTATTTTTCGCATTACGTTGTCGCAGCGTGCGGTTTTAATTTTTAGGTAATTTATGATCAAAGAAATAAATGTTGAAACTTTGAAAGCCTGGCTTGCCAGCAATCAAGCGATTTTAATCGATGTGCGCGAGCCGTACGAATATGCGCAGCAAAATATTGCTGAGGCAATTTTGCTGCCACTGAGTGAAGTTTGCGTGGCGGCACTTCCCGATTTACAAGGGAAAAAACTAGTTATTCACTGTCGTTCTGGCATGCGCAGCGCCAATGCCTGTGCCGCACTTTTGGCTGAAGATCCAGAGCTTGATGTTTATAATCTTGCGGGTGGAATTCTAGCTTGGAGCTAGAATTTTATAACTTTATTTCCTTTAGCTTCTGCATTTCTACTGCTTCGTTTTTTACTACACGCTGCGAAAAAAACTTGCAGCACATCCGCATTCTTAAAAACATGAAATGTTATTAATTGGTTTTATCGCGCAGATTAATGCGCTGAATTTTCTCCGCAATTTCTGCAATAATTTCCCGTGCGCTAATTGGTGTAAATAAAAGTAGAATAAAAATTTATTATCTTCAAAAAAACTCTTGTAATGTTTTTAGAGGTTTGTTAAAAGCCCAAATATCTGATGAATATTTAGACAAATATTCATCGCAAATAATGTGATTAATTTTGATTAAAAATATTTTTATCAAAATTTCTCATAATTTTTCTGTATTAGCGGGCCGTCCCTAAAGTCCCGTTTGCCAATGTGTGTGTCCGCCCAGGGGGGTTGGTTTCACGCGCCGCGTTGGTTTTTTCATCGATGTTTGGTGCTTTTTCTTTTTATCGGGAAAGCCTTGTCATGCCTGCGCTTTAGCGCCAAGGCTGTCATGTGTCATTGCGCCAAATGTTCTGAACAACGCGAGCGCGAGGGACAAAATGGCCAAATTCTTAAAAATAATTGGGCAAAATTCTTATAAAAAACAATCTGTAGAACATGGCGATCGCGCTAGTTTTTTTGCGCGCTTAATTCTGAGTCCATTACAAGTCCGAAATGTGGGCGCTAAACATTCGCTTTCTTGGTTCGTATCATTCAATGTTTTTAAGCGCCAAGAGAAGCTACGAGTTTTTCTTACGGCCTGTACTAAAACATGCAAGAGCATTAAAAAAAGAAGCGGCGACAATGTCAGGAAATTTCTGCACAGCCTAATATCGTTCTGTTTAGTCATCCAGCCAGTTTTAGTTTCAGCGCAGGAATCCAAAATAATTGCACATGATCAAACTCAGGTAACGAAAGTTCTAGGCGTTCCTGTAATTGCAATTAATGCACCAAATAGCGCTGGCGATTCGATCACAAAATTTGATGCTTTTATGGTGGGTAAGGAAGGTGTGGTTATCAATAACAGCACCGTTGCAGGTCAATCGCAATTAGCAGGAAATCTGCCTGCAAACGAGCGTTTGGGAGGAAATTCAGCCCTTCGTATTATCAACGAAGTAACAGGAACACATGAAAGTCTGTTGCAAGGCATAACAGAAGTCTTTGGCAATAGAGCCGAATATTTTCTTGTAAATGGTAACGGCATTGTCTGTAAATCTTGTGGTTTTATCAATACGCGCGGCGTTACTTTAGCAACGGGGAAAAGCAATTTTTCTAATAATGGCAGTCTTGCAAGCATCACTGTAAATGACGGTTTAATTGATATTGGCGAGCTGGGATTATTAGCAGCAGATGCTGATAATGTTGAATTGCTTGCGCGTGCGATTCGCTTGCAGGGGGCGATTAAAACGCAAGGTAATTTGCGCGTAGTTGCGGGAAAATTTACCGCTCATTCAGATGGAAAAATCACCCCAATTATTGCAGATTCAAACAGCGCAAACAGCAATAACGAGCAGAATTTTTTTGCCGTCGATAGCAGTCATTTAGGCGGCATGTACGCAAAAAAAATTAGCATCATCGCGAATGAACAAGGGGTTGGCGTTAACATGAACGGCGCTGTTGTTGCGCTTGGTGGCGATGTTGAAATCTCCGCAGATGGTAGTTTAAATGTGCGTGAAATCAAATCAGCAAAAAATATTTCTCTAAATTCAAGCAGCGGGAAAGTTAAAATTGCTGATTCAAAATCAGCAGATCAGACAAGTAAAAATGGCTCTTTGCAAGCATTAGGGGCGGTGTCGATTGCCGCTGCCGATGAATTAAATATCAATTCAGTTTCATTGAAATCTGGTAATGATTTTTCTCTGCAAGCAAAAAATATCGCCATTAATAATACGGATGTTAATGCTAATAATATCAACGCTTCTGCTGATTATATGTTATTTTATAACAGCAGTCTGCAAGCGCAAAATATTGTGCTGCAAGCAAAGAAATTATTATCATCATTTGCGTCTCTAATTATTACAGAAAAAGACGCCTCCATAAAATCTGATGCATTTTTGCTGCAAGAAAAATCAACGCTTGTTTCCGGAAACAATCTTTTGCTTGAAAGTGGCTTTCTACAACAGTTTTCAGAAAGTCTGATTAGAGTTTTCGCCAATGCAAAACTAATGCTGAAACATTGGCAACAAGATGCAAACAGTAATTTTATCGTCGAAAATAAATTGCAAGGAACAATTTCTGGTGATGTTTCACAAAGCGGAAAAATTAAAGCAGAAAATATCGATCTACGCGCAAAAGGCGTCTGGCTACATCAGGGAGAAATATTAGCCTCTGGCGATATTTACCTAAATAGCGATCTATTATTTAGCAATAAAGGCGTGCTAAGTTCTGATTCAAATATCTGGCTTTCAACTTTATCCGATGGTTTTTTTATCAATGAGGAGGATGGCAATATAAGTGCAAAAAATATCCATCTCTCAGCAGGAAGCATAGAAACGCGCGGTGATAATATCTCCCTCATAAATGAGTGGATAAATCCAGACAAATTATTAGTAGGAAAATCTGCGCAAAAAGGCATTGTAAGCAAAGGAATATTGAGCATCCTAGCAGCAAAAGAATGGATAAATAATGGCTTGGTTTCTGCAGGAGAAGCCGTCAATTTTCGCGGTTTAATCTTTACGCAAAACTCGGTACTAAGCACGCCAAAATTCTTTATCGATCAAGCAGAACTTTTCCAAAATACTGGCATCATCGATGCTTCTCTTTTTACCGCGCATAATGTCGCTCTCATAAACAATGCAGGAGTTCTGCAAAGCGATTATTTGAATTTGTTATATTCTAACATTTCAAATTTTGGCAGAATAAATATTCGCGGCGATAGTGATATAAAAAACGCTTCGCTCTGGCTTAATATTGGGGAGTGGCTCCAACAAAAAAACCTCAAAATCTCCGCAGAGAATATTATCAATCACGGCAATTTATTGGTTTCAGAATCTTTGCACGCCAATGCAGCTAATTTGGGAGAATTATCAGGCATAGTTTTTATTGGTGGCGAGGCGATTTTTAACGCCAAACAACTCGATTTATCAGGCGATATTATTAGCGGCGATAAGCTGCAAGTGCAGGCAAATATTTTTTCTTTGGCGGGAAATTTATCAGCAAAAGCTATCAACATTTCTTCTGATTTCATCGCGAATTTGCAGGGGAGCAAATTATTATCTACCGAGTCTATAACGCTAGAAGCAAGCAATATGGCGCTTAATGGCGAGATAGAGGCGCTAGGTAATATCACACTCGCAGCCTTAGAAAAAATTCAATCTAGTGGCGCAATAAAAGCAGCAAAAAATCTTAGTTTTGCGGCCGCAACACAAATTATTTCTGGAAAAATAGAAGCGGGCTTGAACATCGTTGTTGCCGCGCAAGAAAAAATAATCTCTGCCGCAGAGATTATTAGCGGAAACAGTATAAAATTCTTGTCTGATTTAGATATTTATCTGGCTGGTGATGTGCGTGGAGTTGATGTTGAGATATCAGCAAAAAAAGACATCATAAATTCTGCTGATATGCAGGCAAAAAATCTTCTTCTTCTTGCTGATGAGAATATCATCAGCGCAGGCACAATAAACAGCAGTGAAAACCTCGCTTTGGTGTCGGCAAAGTCAACAATTGAAAATCTGGGAAATATAAATTCCAGGCAAGATTTAGCGATCATTACCAATAATTTTTCTAATTATGGTGAAATTTTGGCCAGTCGCGATATCGATCTTTCCTCAGCAAATTCTCTCTATAACAGCGGCAGTATTTATGCGCAGAAAAACACCAATTTATTCGCAGGCGGCAAGTTAACACAATATGGTCAAATCCGCGCAAATCATGATCTTTCAATTATTAGCAATGATTTCATCGATAATGATTCAAGCGGCATAAAATCTGGAAATAATTTATCGATTATTACTTCAGTTGGTTTGGTAAAACTCAAAAACTTAATCTCAGGCGCAAACATATTTTTATCGACCAAAAAAATTGATGCTAATAATTTATTTGGCTCAATTTCTGGCTCATTAGCCCTATTCAGCGATGAAGAAATCAGCGCCACAGGCAGTTTAGATATTGGCAAAAATCTTCTTATCTACGACCGCACAAATTATTCGAATCTTAGTTTCATAAATCAGGCGAATTTAAAAATTGGTGAGAATATTCATGCCGCTACATCAAGATCTTTCAAAAACTACGGCAATATTAGAGTCGGCAATTTAGCCGATATAAAAAGCGATTTTATAACTTTGGCAGCGGGTGGAAATTTCAGCGCAAAACAAGCAGCAATAAGCGCGGCTTCTATTTTGATTGGTGCGCCAGGGCAGGGGGAAAATAGCGGTATTGTTAATATTTCTAACAATGCTGATTTATATCTTTTGGGGAAATCTTCGTTCTGGAATTACGGCAAAATAAATATCTCTAATGATTTGACGATCAGCCGCGCGCAAAAAAATGGTGATGAATTTTTCCATAATTACGGTGTGCTATATAGCGGCGGTAATATCAATCTAGAAACTGCATGGTTTTCTAATTCTGGAACAATTTCTGCAGGCAGCGATATTTTCCTGCGTGCTAATCAGCGCGCTGATTTATCTAACTCAGGCAAATTAAGCGCAGGTCGTGATTTAATCTTTAGCACGGATGGTCTTGAAACCATTGCGCTGAAACATTTTCAGGCTAAACAAAATTTAGTTGTTGATGCTAAATCAATTTCATTTTCCGAATTATCCGATCAATTATCCAATAATTTAATCTTAAGTAGCAGCGGCGTTATCACGCAAGAAAATACCATTAACCTTGGCGGAAATTTTACTTTGCTTGCGCGTCCTTCTGAAAATCTTGTTCTAGATAATCGCGGCAACCTAAACATTGCTGGTGCTTTTGTCTTTGATGGACAGAGCTTATACAATCAAGGGATTATGCGCGTTGGTGATTCAGCAATCAATGTTGGTGGTAATTCTTTCTACAATAAGGGTGTTTTTGAAACGCCAGGTAACCTAACCATATTCAGCACAGGACCTGCAGAAAATACAGGTCGCATAAACGTTGGCGGTACATTAGAACTAATCGCTGGCTATATAAAAAATCAGCGCCTTTGGTTTAATAACAACCCTGTTGCTGATAGTGGCATCATCAATGCCAATGGCAATATAAATTTAATTAGCAGCAGCACGATTGAAAATTTAGCTGCAGCATCGATTCAAGCAAATGGTGCTTTAAATCTACAATCATATTCCGATATCAACAGTACGGCATTTCGCCAAGAGCTAGGCGGCGGAGTTTATGGGCGCTCTTTCACTTTTCAATCGCCATATTTATCGGCGCAAGGTTCTGTGGGTTTGCGCAGCCAATTCGGCAATATAAATTTGCAAGCGACGAATGTTTCTTCTGGTTATAATGTAACAATTGACTCGGGGCAGAATATTTCTCTTGCCGCTGCGGAAGGCAGCTATACCGATGCGCAATGGGGTGTAATTGGCTATCACAGAAGGCGCTTTGGTGGCGGTTTTAACATCGAAGGCTGGATAAATTATGAAGTTCCAGTTGTGGTTCCAACACATATAAATGCACCATCAGGTTTCACGGCAATCGCGCATAATGGCAACATCACTTTGCTTGGTAGCAGCATCAGCAGTGCAGGTCAGGCGCTACTTTCAGCTGCTGGCAGTATCAGAAATAAAGTTAGTGCCATTGGCGATAGCAGTGGCAATAGCCGCACGCCTGTGCATTTTACTCCTTCAATTATTAGCGCTGAGGGAGATGTAATTTTATCTGCTGCTGGCAATATTCAAAACCAGGCTTCGCTTATTTTATCTGGCGCAGACATCGATTTAAATGCGGTGGGAGACATCAGCAATGAAGCACAAATTTCTTCCTACATAAGTAATTATATCTGGAGCAAAAAACTCAAATTAATTGAGCGTGATTTTATAACACAGGCGGCGGAAATCTCTGCTGCTGGTAATGTCGGCCTTAGCTCTGGTTTAGATATTAAAAATATCGGCAGCAATATTTCCGCAGGTAGAAATTTAAATCTTGCCGCTGGCAATGATGCGCTGTTTTCTTCTCTCAGCCAAACAGCGGATAATTACTACTCTGCAAAAAGCAGCAAGTGGTTTAGCGCTGTTTCTGCGCAAGGTGGCTGGTCAAGCTCTGCCACTTTGTTGCCAGAAATTGCCGCTGGCGGCGATGTTACAATAATCGCCGCTGATGATTTATTAGGTAAAGGCGCACAAATTTCCGCAGGTGGAAATTTAAATCTTGCTGCTGGTGGCGATATAAAATTTTCTGCCGAACAGGTGCAGCAATATAAATGGAGCAAGAGCAAGGCCTTTGGTCTGACTCTGCCAGGCATTACTGGTGCTGCTCTTTCGGTCTTGCAGGGCGCAGATTTTTCTGGCGATGGTTTGATTAATAAAATTCCTGTGCTTGGTACGCTTGCTAATTATCAAGCTCCACAAGGTGTTCTTGACCTTGGTCAAACCATGAAACTTGGCACGGAAATTTATCAAGCTTCGATTCTGTGGAAAAATTTAGGCAAAACTGATTTTATGACCACAGGCATGAGTTTCGCTGGTCTCACTACAATCGGAGGGGTAATTGCTCCAGCAGGGATTGGCTTTTTCAATAATAGCTCTTCTAGCCAAAGCAATTGGGTAAATAGTTTCGCAAGCAATGTATCTTCTGGTCGAGACATCAATATTGCTTCTGGAGAAGATATCTCATTAGTTGGCTCGAAAATTATCTCTGATCGAAATTTACAAATTTCTGCCGTGCGTGATTTGGTTGTCACTGCATTGAAGGAAGAATCATCAAGCGTTATTAATCAAAAAGGTCAGAGCGCTTCAATAAGCGCCATTGCTGGTGGCCTGCAAGGATCTATAGGCATGCACCAGGCTAACGGCGAAGCCAAACAGATTAATTGGCTGGAGAGTAAAATCTCGGCGCTTGGTAATTTACGCATTAATGCTGGTCGCGATTTACTAGCAATCGGCGCGCAAATAGAAGGTGAATCCACCGCAATTAATGTTGCCAATAATCTTTTGTTAGAAAGCGTTCAGAAAGAATATCAATCCAGTTTAAATAGCGGAGCGCTCACTTTTAGCGCTTTTTATGGCGGCGGCGTATTTATTCCTGGTGGTTTTATAAGCAAGGAAGATGCAGCAGAAAAAGAAAAGACCATCCAAAAATTAACTGCACTTATTGGGCGCAATTCAATTGAAGTAAATGTTGGCAATACTACAACAATAAAAGCTGCAGAAATCGCTAACATCACTCTTGCTGGCATTGATGGAAAACAGCTAAAACTAAATACGCGTGAGCTTGAATATTCTGATATTGCGAACTCGCTAAATAGCAGGCGCCAGGCGATTAGCGCAGGATTTGATCCATCTGCTTATGCAGCCAAGCCAAAAGATGAATCAACTACCACAAGCGCAGACGCAACAAAAACAATAAACACAAACGCAGAAATATCAGTAAAAGGCATGGAGCCAAGCAATATAACCACCAATGTTGTTGGTGGTTATCAAAGCCAAGATCAAACATCAATAACGCGCGCAACAATTGGCGCGGGAGAAATAATTATTGATGGCAAGGTCGCAAAACCAGAAGATTTACCAGGCCTTAATCGCGATGTGAATAAGGTAACAGTAGCAACACAAGATGATAAATTCGCAGCCAGTTTCTTTGTTGTTGATAAAATGCTCACCGCTCCAGGTCGTCAAGAAATGCTAAAAGGCATTTACAGCCTTACACCTACCGAGGTAAGTAAAACAATTGATTCATTGAACGAGCATTATCCAGCACCAAATCTCATGCCTAATTTATGGAGAAGTAAATCGCACACAGGTACGGAAACCAAAAAAGATAGCAGCTTTGGTGCATTTGAAGAATTTCCAGCCCGACTTATTTCGCCTTATGAAAACAACCCCGCCCTGCAGCTTATCAATCACTTGGTTCCAGGTGTAAATTCTGCGACGCAATTTCATGACGTTGCAATGCTGAGACAAAAAAACGAACCAAGCGGAATAGAAAAAGCAGGAACAATTGTTCCATATTTCATGATGAATTATTACGGCAGTTTAGGTACGTCAATAAATCAAGGAGCGCTTATGCTAAATGAAGCGTTACTTTATAACAAAAATTTGAACAACTGATTTGTTATTTTTTATACTATTCCGTAATTTTAATCATGCGGATGAGCGGCAGTTTTTGCGCGGAGTTTAATAAAAAACGAAGCAGTAAAAATGCAGAAGCTAAGGAAGATAACAAAATATCACGAAGCTAACTCTCAAGCGCCTTTGGTTTGTCATTGCGAAATGTCAGGATAAAAGATGGGATAGAATCATAACTGTCTTTAAGCGTCTTTTTCCCTTGCTTTCAGCTTTGCAATCACTTTTGTGCCTTGCGTCAATCTATGGATGCATTTCAACTTTATGATAAAATTTTTGTTGCAATTTCTGAGTTGTATTGCTAGATGCCAGAAATCTAAAAATTATACTATTTCATATTTTTAATCATGATAATGAGCTGCGATTTTCTTTTCGCATCGTACTAAAAACGAAGCAGTGACAATTTCAGGCTAAATATAAATTGGTATTCAATGCTCTCTGATTTGGCGGTTTATGAATAATAATTTATCTACGCGTGCCTGGTTGTTTGGCAATCTTTCGCGTTACATTCTTACTTTTGCATTGATTGGTTTTTGCGCGATTATGGCCCTAGGCTTCTATCGCTATTTGCGTCTTGATTCAGAATATAGCGATAAAAATATTTCGGCATCAAGCTCAGCAAAGCGTGACTTTACCGAATCATTAGACGTTCTTGCCGATATGATGCGATTTATTGGCGAGGAAGCAACCAGCAATCCCACAGGTGATCCTGATCTTGCTCGCATTGTCTCGTTAATTCAGGGACG
>JBIKYU010000026.1:0-17080 GCA_044355085.1 Rickettsiales bacterium
CTGCAATAGATAATCCTGCGCCGCATAATGCCGATGAAAATTTACCAGTAAATGAGCCATTTTCATCGGGTGAGAACAAAAAATCTTCGCCAGAAAATATTCTTGATGATTCTAATAATAACGATGTTGCAGAAGGAGATGTGAAAGCAGAAATTTCTTCACCAGAAGAAGCTATGGTTAAAACTGATGCGCATGAAAAAGAAGAATCGACAGAAGCAGCAGAAGAAGAGGCTCCAGATCCAGTCTCAGCGCTTAATGCAGCTGCACCAAAAGAATATGTCGGCCGTGATTTATATGCGCGTGTTTCTAGTTTCGATAAGCCGTTAGTTGCAATTTTGCTCACTGGCTTGGGCTTGAGCACTGCGTCTACAGAGCAGGCTTTGCAGTTGCCGAAAAATATTACGCTTGGTTTTTCGCCTTATTCTACTTCATTAGAAGATTGGCTGGAACGCGCAGAACATGGAGGTTACGAGGTCGCTCTGCATGTGCCAATGCAAACTGCAAATATGCGTCAGAGTGATCCTGGGCCTTTTTCGTTGCTGATAAATGCGGGCGAAGAACAAAATATTCAACGCATGAAAACTTTGTTAGGTTTGGCGCCGAATACAAAATCGGTTTACTCCGATTACGATGAAACATTATCGCTTACCATGTCTAGTATTTCTCCGCTTCTGCGAGTTTTGCGTGAGAAAAATACGCTATTTGTGTATGGCGCAGGTCATGCAAACCAAGTGCTGTTGCAGCGCTCGCTCGAGACTGGTCAGGCGTTGGTTGTGAATGATATGATTTTGGATAATCAGATTGATTCCGAGGCAATAGCTAAGCAATTATTGGATTTAGAAGAAATAGCCTTGCGTAAAGGTTATGCGGTTGCGATGGCCAGGCCTTATCCTATAACTTGTCAATTGCTAGCGCGTTGGGAAGCAACATTGCCAAAAAAACGAATTCATTTGGTAAAAATTTCTGAATTAGGTAATGCGTTGCAAAAGGTTTTGCAGGGTGATACGGATTCTGCGCCTAAGCAATAGGGCGTTCAAAGTAATGAGATTCCATATTTTCAATCAGGTTAATAAAATGTCATATGCGAATTTGCCATACCGTGATGGTGTGGGAGTAATGTTGTTGAATAAACATAAACAGGTTTTTGTCGGTCGGCGGATAGATACGCGCAGCGATGCGTGGCAGATGCCGCAAGGCGGAATAGATAATGGTGAAGCGCCTGAAGAGGCCTCGCTGCGCGAGCTTGCCGAAGAAGCAGGCATAACAAAAGCAAAAATAATTGCGCAGAGTAAACTTTGGCTTAGCTATGATTTGCCTGATGAATTAATTCCAGTAATTTGGCATGGTCGTTATCGCGGACAAAGGCAGAAATGGTTTCTGATGGAATTTTTAGGTGACGATTCTGATATAAATATCAACGCTCACGAACCAGAATTCTTAGAATGGCGTTGGGAAAATCCACAAAATCTTCCTGATTTAATCGTGCCGTTTAAGCGCAAGCTTTATGAAGAAGTTATTGCGGAGTTTTCTTTGTGGCTATAGCTAAGAAGTCTGGGCGCAAGGGATTGCGTGGGTTGGATGCTGTTCTTCCTGGCGTTATGAAGCCCGCAATGCGGAGATTTGGTTTCGCTGAATATCGTATTTTGAGTGAATGGCCAAAAATTGTTGGAGAAATTTTAGCAGCGCGCACCACGCCAGTTAGATTGCAAATGCCGCAGAATTTTTCTGAAGGAGCAGCAGCAAGGCAGCGCGGGGTTTTGCATATTCACGCTTTGGATAGTTCGGTTGCGGTTGAGTGTAGTTATTTGGAGCCGCAAATCATTGAACGCATTTCTGTTTATTTCGGTTTTCCAGCGGTTGGCAGATTAATGATTCATCATTGCCCAACCTTGCTTGCTCAAAATAAAATAAGTTTGCAGAAAGAAAATTTTGTTGAAGTGCCATTGCCAGGTGAAATTGAAAAAATAATCGCAGAAATTTCTGATGCGGAATTAGCAAGCAGTTTGCGGAGTTTATGGCAGAGTATGGCCAGCAGAAGATAAAAAAAAGGGCAGGATAAACCTGCCCCGTGTATTCAGAAAGCGATGCGCAGGAGGAGGAAGTTAAGGAAGGAAGGAAGGAGGAAAGTTTGCGCATCAACCTTCGACATTCACTCTAGCAAAATAGTGTAACAGGTGTGTGAAGGTCTGCAACTCTTAGATGATAAAGTTGTTTTGTAAGGTAATCTGCGCTATGAGGTTGAATATAGAAAAAATAGGTCTTCCGACTTATGCCATTTTTTAAAAGTTTGAATTTTCTTCGCAAATATTTTCATGCTTGTGGCGTGGAATTTTTGCCTTTGCTTTACCAAGATTTTGCCTTGATGCGGATTATCGCAGCAGCCTAGAAGCTTGGCACGCTGGAGCTTCTGGCTCGCTACTTTAGTTTTTCTTATTCCAGGCGCACACTAGAGAGCCGCGAAAAGCTCGCCACAGATGGTTTTCAACATATTGTTCGCACGTCTAGCCAACGCGTCGATTGCGCTTATAGAGAAAATTTCGGCGTCTCTCGAGCGCAGCAGCGGCGCAAGCATTCGCATGCCATACCCGCGCGCAAATTATGAAATCGTTTGCACATATTCTGAAAAACGCGCCCGCAAAGATCGAGGAGAATTCAAAAAACAGTTGCTAAAAGCCGAACAAATGATTGCGCGAAAAAAACTCGGAAAATGTACAAAATTCGTAAAAAAAATCAGCACGTCATAACGACGCGCTCGAGCTAAATGAAATGCTGAAAAATAAAACTGCAGGGAAACATGGACGAATTTAAAAAATCAAAATTAGCAAAAATCAATTTGTCGCACTAATTGGCACAAGTCGGGAGAAGATAAAAAAAAAGGGCAGGATAAACCTGCCCCGTATATTCAGAAAGCGATGCGCAGGAGGAGGAAGTTAAGGAAGGAAGGAGGAAAGTTTGCGCATCAACCTTCGACATTCACTCTAGCAAAATAGTGTAACAGGTGCGTGAAGGTCTTCAACTTTTAGATGATAAAGTTGTTTTGCAAGATAATCTGCGCTATTCAGTGGAATATAGAAAACATAGGTTTCTTAGAGATAGCAGAGCGGTTGAAATTTTTCAGAATTTTTGCGGGAAAAATTTTAGTCAAAGCAGGCATCTTCTATAATAAACTGCGCGCTGGATTTTTCTTTCCAGCTGTTGATTTGCGCTTTCCCAACGAGGTTTATAGTTTTCCCAGAACTGTTTAAAAGCATGTCACCAAGAGCTGAGCCAAGAACGCGAAAAGCGACTGCATTTAGTGATGCGCTTCTTGAAACGCCAGTTGCTTTGTCGGCAATGCGTGCGCGCAAATGCTCTTCTCCCATGGGTTTTACGTCGAATAGAGCTACAGATGATAAAAGAATTTTTGGCTCAGGATTGCCAGTGCCAAAGGGTGCAAGCTGAGATAAAAGCTCGATTAAATCGAGCGTAATTGCAGATGGGCTGAGGCGCATATCGAGGTTAAGACAAGGCATTCCCAAAGTTGCGTTGCTTTTGAATTCAGAGCATAAATATTCCTGCAGCTCATCTATTTTATCTGCAGTTACTGTGAATCCTGCGGCCATAGAATGTCCGCCGCCAGCGATAAGTAATCCTTTTGTTTTTGCGTTCGCAAGTGCTTTGCCAATATCGCAACCTTCGATAGAACGAACCGATGCTTTTCCGATATCATCATGTAGTGAAATAACGGCAACGGGACGGTGAAAATTTTCCTTCAAACGACCGGCAACAATACCAATAACTCCTGGATGCCAATCTTGGCTTTTTACAAAAATCATGGCTGGAAGTTGTGGGAATGAGTTAACTTGTGCGATTGCTTCCTCGAGCACTAGTGATTCTATGGCTTTGCGTTCGGCATTATGTTGTTCCAGAATTTCTGCAATTTCTGCAGCTTCTGCTGGATCTTCAGTAGAAAGAAGTTTTGAGCCTAAATCGGATTTTCCAACTCGGCCACCAGCATTGATGCGTGGGCCGAGAATAAATCCCAGGTGATAGCTGCTAGGTTTAGTGTTGAGAGCAGCGCGATCACTAAGAATGCGCAGTCCAAGATTTGAGCGTTGATGCAAAATTTTCAAACCTTGTGCGACAAAAACCCGGTTTATTCCCGTGAGCTGCATAACATCGCAAACTGTTCCCAGCGCGACACAATCAAGAAATTGCAGAAGATCAGGTTTGTTTTTTTCGCTAAAAAAACCTTGTTTAGTGAGCTTGCTGCTGGTGGCAATAAGCAGCAGAAAAGTTACGCCAACAGCAGCGAGGTTGCGGTGTTCGGAGGTCTCATCAAGGCGGTTTGGGTTAATTACGGCTATTGCTTCTGGCAAAATTTCGTTGCCCAAATGATGATCAACCACGATAACATCGAGGCCAAGTTTTTTTGCTGCAGCGAGTGGTTCAAAAGAAACTGTTCCGCAATCAACTGTGATGCAGAGTTTGATTTTTTCTGCTGCTAATTTTTCCATCGCAGCAACATTGGGGCCGTATCCTTCGCTTATGCGATCAGGAATATAAAGTCTGGCGCTAAGATTACAGGCGCGTAGAAAACGAATTAGCAGCGCTGATGATGTAGCGCCATCAACATCATAATCACCAAAAATAGCTATTTTCTCTTGATTTATAATTGCTTCAGCAAGGCGGCTTGCGCCTTTTTCCATGTCGAGAAGATGTAGCGGATCAGGCAGAGAATTTTTTAATTTTGGTACGAGAAAATCCTCTACTTCATCCAGTTCGATGCCGCGCTGAACTAGAACTCTGGCGATGGGTTCTGGTATATTATAACGCTGGCAAAAAGTGAGGGTTTTGCGAGAGTCAGCCTCACGCAAGCGCCAAATAGCGCCGCGTGCAGAGAGAGATATATTTTCTGGTTTATGATTTATCGTGGATCGCATTCGGTTTTGCGTGTGAAATTGTGATGTGCTTTTATATAGCGCACAGTGCCAGTTTTAGAGCGCATAACAACCGAGTTAGTAATTGCACCACCAGGAAAGCGTTTTACGCCCTCCAACATCGAGCCAGTAGTAACTCCTGTTGCTGCAAACATAACATTGCCTTTGGCGAGTTCTTCTGTGCGATAAAGACGATTGAAATCAACAATTCCCATGCGGGTGGCGCGCTCTTTTTCTGCTTCTTCGGAAAAGAGCAATCTGCCTTGCATTTGGCCGCCAATGCAGCGCAGGGCGGCGGCTGATAGAACGCCTTCTGGCGCGCCACCAGTGCCAATATATAAATGCACACCTGTTTCTGGCATTGCAGTTGCTATTACTCCCGCAACATCACCATCAGAAATTAATTGAATGCGTGCGCCAGCTTCGCGCACTTTGGCTATAATTTCACGGTGACGTTCACGTTTTAAAATCACCACTAGTAATTCCTCAGGTGAAACATTATGCGCTTTGGCAAGATTTTTGATGTTGTTTGCAGGTGTTTCATCAAGATGCACAACATCAGCAGGTAAGCCACCACCAACGGCGATTTTATCCATGTAGACATCGGGAGCATGAAGAAATCCGCCTTTTTCAGCCATCGCCAAAACTGCCATCGCATTTGCAGTACCAGTTGCACAAATTGTCGTGCCTTCGAGTGGATCAAGAGCAATATCGATTGCTGGACCATCGCCGCTGCCGACTTTTTCACCGATATAAAGCATGGGTGCTTTGTCGCGTTCGCCTTCTCCAATTACAACAGTTCCATCAATTGTAAGAGTGTTAAGTGCCCGGCGCATTGCATTGACAGCTGCTTGATCTGCTGCTTTTTCATCGCCACGACCAATCCAATGTGAACAAGACAAAGCCGCAGCTTCAGTCACACGAATTCCTTCTAGCGCAAAATTACGATCTAGAGTTTGTTGTGATTCATTTGCAGAAAAAGAATTAGCGCTGCTCATTAGAAATATCTCCGTCAAAAGTTCTTTAGAATAGATTTAAATTTTATTATCGCGTTCTACGCGAATGGCTTGAACATGTTTTATAATGCCAGTTTCAGCCTGCGCTGCTTTTAGCCAGCTGGCGTGCGTATCTGGAGTAATTGGGTGAGTGATGCCGAAAATTGAGGTCTCTTCGTCAACACGTGAGGGGTTTTGTACAATTGATTCCATAGAAATGCCATAGCGTTTCCATATGTCGCTGATAGTTGCTAGAACACCAGCTTTGTCTATGACATCGAGACAGAGATAATGTTCAGCTGGGGCGGTGCTAGAATAATCATCAGAAGCCATATTTAAGCTTTTACTTGGTGCGCTGAAAATTTGATTTTTACGCCCTGCAGCAAGATCGATAATATCGGCGATTACTGCTGAAGCAGTTGGGCCTTGGCCTGCGCCGCGTCCCTCAATAAACAAGCGTCCTAGCGGTTCTGATTCAATACAAATAGCGTTGAAAACATCCATAACGCGCGCAAGCGGATGGTCGTTTTTGATCAGCGCCGGATGCACTTGTTGAATGATTTGCTCATCTTGTTTTTTGGCTATGCCAAGTAATTTTATTTGATAGCCAAGCTGTTCAGCGTGACGAATGTCTTTGAGACGAATATGGCGAATTCCTTGCATCGAGATTGATGCTAAAGAAGGCGCAATGCCAAAGCTTAGTGTGGTCAGCAAAGCAAGCTTATGTGCGGTGTCTGGGCCGTCAATATCAGTAGATGGATCGGCTTCAGCATAGCCTAATTTTTGTGCTTCTTGCAAAACATCTTCGAGCGAGCGCCCAGTTTTTTGCATGGTCGAGAGAATATAATTACAAGTGCCGTTTAAAATTCCACTGATGCGATGAATTTTGTTGCCGCTCAAACTTTCGCGCAGAAGTTTTATGACGGGAATTCCGCCAGCAACAGCTGCTTCATATGCGAGAGTTTGATGATTTTTTTCGGCTAAATCTGCAAGCATCATGCCGTGTTTGGCCAGCAGCGCTTTATTTGCGGTGATAACAGATTTCTTATTTTTCAGCGCATTTGTGACTAGCTCTTTGGCCTCGCCTTCAGCGCCTCCGATTAGCTCGATTACAACATCAACATCATCGGCGGTTGTTGCTTCAAGCGGATTTTTTAACCAGCGCAGCGATGAAATATCAACGCCACGATCTTTGTTTTTATCTCTGGCGCTAACAGCCGTTACGACGATTGCGCGACTTGCGCGCAAAGCAAGCGTTTCAGCTTGTTCTTGCAGAATTTTTAAGACGCCAGCACCAACAGTGCCAAGACCGATTATGGCAATACGCAGTGGGTTCATATGTTGCTCTTTATTTAAACAAGAAAATTAATGGGCGTTTCTAAAGCATCTATCATGCTCGCTTTTCCTTGCTTTTATTGACAGCGTTGCTGTCGCTGAAGAAGCGTTTGATGTTGCGGCAGGCTTGGCGTGTGCGCTGAATATTTTCAACTAAAGCAAAGCGCACGTGCGTGTCTCCGTGTGCGCCAAAACCAACGCCAGGAGCCACGGCAACTTCCGCATGTTCTAGAAGTGCTTTCGAGAAAGTGAGGGAATCCATCGGTTGGAATTGCGGTGGAATTTCTGCCCAAACAAACATTGAAGCCTCGGGAGAAGTTACATTCCAGCCAGCTTCGTGCAATCCGTGCACTAGAACATCGCGGCGTTCGCGATATAAATTTCTTGCTTCTTCAACGCAATTTTGCGGGCCGTTTAATGCCGCAGTTGCAGCAACTTGAACGGGGGTAAAAGCGCCATAATCAAGATAAGATTTTATCCGCGTCAGCGCCTTGATTAAAACTGGTGAACCAACACCAAAGCCGACACGCCAGCCAGACATTGAATAGGTTTTAGATAAAGTGGTGAACTCAATGGCGATATCTTTTGCGCCTTTTATTTCAAGAATTGATGGTGGTGGAGAAGTAAAATAAATTTCACAATAAGCTAAATCTGAAATGATGTAGATGCCATGAAACTTGCAGAAATCAACAACTTCAGCGTAAAAATCAATCGTTGTTATAGCAGAAGTTGGGTTGCAAGGAAAATTCAGCACCAGAGCCAAAGGTTTTTGTGATGATCCTTCAACAGCATTGCGAATTTGTTCCATAAGATTGCTGGTTGTGGTGTGCGGAAGATAGTGTACTGATGCTCCCGCAATGATAAAACCGTAAGCGTGGATTGGATAATTCGGTGTTGGAACCAAAACAACATCACTGGGTTTAGAAATTGCAGTGGCGAGATTAGCCAAGCCTTCTTTCGAACCCATGGTCATGATTACTTCAGTTTCAGGATCAAGACTTACATTGAAACGGCGCTCGTAATAAGCGGCTTGTGCTTTGCGTATGCCTGAAATTCCGCGCGAAACAGAGTAACGATGTGTTTCTGGATTATTAACACATTCAATAAGTTTTTCGACGATATGGGGCGGGGTTGGAGAATCGGGATTGCCCATACCAAAATCGATAATATCTTCACCGCGCGCTCGTGCTTCTGCTTTCATGCGATTTACTTCAGCGAAAACATAAGGAGGAAGGCGCTCTATGCGGTAAAAATCAGTTTGCATGGTTTAACTCAAAAAAAGTTTTTGATTGAATCGGAAGCCTTTCTTTCTAGCTTGCTAATGTGGCTTTTCAAGCGGCTTTTTCCTAAGCGTCAAACGCCAGGCCTAAATCTTGATAAAATTTGCGTTTCTCCATCCATTCAGGCGCAACTTTGACGAAAAGATAAAGGCTAACACGGCAACCGAGTAATTCTGTTAAAGCTAAGCGCGCGGCCTGACTTATGGCTTTTATGCGTTGTCCTTGTTGACCAAGGATGATGGCTTTTTGCCCGTCTTTCATGACGTAAATAGCTTGGTGGATAATTATGTGTCTCGCTGTTGGTTTTTGTACCTGCTCGGTTTCAACAGCGCTGATATAGGGGAGCTCTTTTTCTAGCTGCAGAAAAACTTGTTCGCGCGTTACTTCTGATGCGAAAAAAGGAATCGATGCGATAGAATTTTGTCCGCCTTCATACCACCAATGACCTGGCTTCGATAAGCTGAGCAAATGTTTTTTGACATCGTCTGTGCCTTCACCAGTTTTTGCTGATCCCATCCAAATGCGGTCGATAATGCCGCTATCTTGTAGTTTTGCGGCAATTGGAAGGGCGTGTGAGTGGTTGATGATATCTAGTTTGTTGATTATCGCTTGCGCGCGAAGGCCGCGTTTTTTTAAAGTTTCGAGCACGTGATTAGTATCGGGGCAGAGTCCGCGTTTGGCATCAATTACCAATATAATTTGATCAGCGCCATCGAGCGCATCCCAGGCTGCGTGCAGCATTGCGCGTTCTAAGCGATTGCGTGGTGTAAGAAAAATTCCTGGCGTATCGAGAAGCACCATTTGTGTTTCATTAGAATTCACTACACCAGTTATTCGCGTGCGTGTGGTTTGCGGCTTGGGCGTTACAATGGAAATTTTTTTTCCAATCCATTGATTGATGAGTGTCGATTTTCCGACGTTAGGAGCGCCGATAATTACAGCGATGATTGAGCGTTGACTGTTGTTTTCTATGTTCATTATGAGACTTCATTTTCGCTGTTTAGATGATTTACAAGTGCGCGGGCTGCTTCGCGTTCAGCGACTTTCTTCGATGGGCCTTCAGCTTGCATAATTGGATAATCGCTGACTTGAACAGAAACGGTAAAAAGCGGAGCATGTACAGGGCCTTTTGCTTCAACAACACGATAAACTGGAATCGCAAATCCACGCGATTGCGCCCATTCCTGCAGAGAAGTTTTGGGATCTTTTGGTGGTTCATCTTGCATATTTTCGATTAAATTCACCCAATGACGCTCGATGAAATTTGTGATTGCGGCAAGGCCACCATCAAGATAAATGGCTCCTACTATTGCTTCTAGCGCGTTTTCAATATTGTGATCATTGGTGCGGCCGCCTGATGATGCTTCACCCGCAGTCATGCGAATATGTTCGCCAACTGATAGATCGCGGGCGATTTCTGCTAAGGCTTCGCCGCGAACAAGGGCGGCAAATCTTTTGGCCAGCGCGCCTTCTTTTTCATGTGGATAGCGGCGCAAAAGCAATTCAGCCATGACTAGGCCAAGCACGGCATCACCAAGAAATTCTAAGCGTTCGTAATTGAAGGAAGCGCCGCTTTTATTGTGGCTGCGCGAAATACTTGGATGGGTTAGAGCTTCTTCAAGTAAAGCGGAGTCGTTGAAGTGATAACCAAGATTTGTCTCCATTGAGGCCAAAACTTCGGCCATATTTGTATGATCATGCATTATTCAATTGCCTTCCATAATCTGTCAAAACGTAGATTTGTTGGCCATTTCCAGATCTGCCATATTGGCGTACTTACAGAAAAACCAATGCGAGTGGCGCGCCCCTCAATTAATTCCTCGTTGATATAACCGACTTGCGCAAGAACTCGGCTATCGGTTGAATTATCACGATTGTCGCCCATGCAGAAATAATGCCCTGCTGGAACATTATAAACTTCAGTATTATCAAGCGCGCCAGTGCTGGTTTCATCAAGGATGCGGTGTGATTTTCCTTCAGGTAGAGTTTCAATAAATTGTGGAAAACGCCTGATTGAGCCATCTTCCATTTTATAGGTGAAATCTTCAGTGCGGACCAAAGGCAGCGGTGCATTGTTGATATAAACTACACCGTCTACTACTTGAATTTTATCTCCAGGCAGGCCGATTACACGCTTTATATAGCTGATATTTGGCTTGCTTGGTAAGCGAAAAACAATGACATCGCCGCGTTCAACTGGGCTTGCGAAAATTCTGCCAGAAAATAATGGCGGGCTGAAGGGCAGGGAATGCTTGCTGAAGCCATAGGCAAATTTCGAGACGAATAAATAATCGCCGATAAATAACGTGCTAAGCATCGAGCCAGAAGGAATATGGAAAGGCTGAAATAAAAAACTGCGGAAGAAAAGTGCCAGCAAAATCGCCAATCCGAATGAGCGCATATTTTCGCGCGCAGAAGAATTTTTGGCTTTTTTGTTTTGCTCTGGATTTGACATTTTATGTGCCTTGTAAAAGAGATTTCCCAGTCATGGCGGCTGGTTGCGCGATGTCGAGCAAAGCAAGAATCGTTGGAGCTATGTCGGATAAACCGCCATGTTGTGCAAGCTGTAATTTTCTTTTGCAACCAGAAACAACAAAAGGAACATCGCCAACAGTGTGAGCAGTGTGCGGCTCGCCAGTATGTGCATCGCGCATGCATTCGGCGTTGCCGTGATCGGCGCTGATGCAGAGAATTCCTCCCGTTGCGAGAATGGCAGAGTTTATTTCACCAAGCGCTTTATCAACCGCTTCAACAGCTTTTATTGCCGCAGAAAGATCACCAGTATGACCAACCATGTCGGTGTTGGCGAAATTGACCACGATAAGATCAAATTTTTGTGAATTAATCGCAGCGACGAGTTTTTCTGTTACTTCAGGTGCAGACATTTCTGGCTTTTGGTCGTAAGTAGCGATTTTTGGTGAAGGAATTAAAATGCGTTCCTCGCCTGCAAAAACTTCCTCGCGTCCGCCATTGAAAAAGAAAGTTACATGCGCGTATTTTTCAGTTTCAGCCAAGCGCAATTGTTTGAGGCCAGATTTTGCAATTACTTCGCCTAAACTATCGGTAAGGGTTTTTGCAGGAAAGAGCGTTTTTAGAAAATTATTTAGCTGCTCTGAATATTCGACCATGCCGATAAATTCTGAAATTTTTGGCAGGAATTTGCGTTGAAATCCTTTGAATTCTGGGTCGCAAAAAGCGCTGAGTAATTGGCGGGCGCGGTCAGAGCGGAAATTCGCCATCAGCAAAGCATCGCCATTTTCTATGCCAGAATAATTACCAATTATTGTGGGCAGAATAAATTCATCGCTAATTTCGTGTGCGTATGAATTGGTGATAGCAGCAAGAGGAGAAGCTGCTTTTTGGCCATCTGCAGAGGCTATTGCATCGTAGGCTTTGTTTATGCGTTCGAAGCGATTGTCGCGGTCCATGGCGTAATAGCGACCTGATACAGTTGCAAATTTGACGTTCTCAGGCAGGCTCCAGTTTTTTTCAAGCATGCGGAAAATAGCTTCGGCGCTTTTTGGTGGAGTATCGCGACCATCGAGAAAAGCGTGGATAAATACTTTTATTTGTGCTTCAGCAGCATATTTCGCGAGAGCAAGAATGTGATCTTGGTGTGCGTGAACGCCGCCGCCTGAGAATAATCCCATCAAATGTAGGGATTTCCCAGATTTCCGCAGCTGCTGTAAACAATTTTGTAAGATTGGATTTTGGCGCAGTGAGTCATCAGCAATCGCACGGGAAATGCGTGGCAGTTCCTGAAAAACAATGCGGCCGCTGCCGATTGTCATGTGACCAACTTCAGAGTTTCCCATTTGTCCTTCAGGCAGGCCAACCCATTCGCCATGCGTTGCCAGTGTAGTATGCGGTGAAGTTTGAAGCAGAGAATCCCAAACAGGAGTTTTCGCTAACGCAATAGCGTTATCAGAATTTTCTTCTCTTACTCCCCATCCGTCCAGAATGCAGAGCACAAGCGGTTTTTGCCGCGAGGTATTAGACATTATTTTTCCTGCTGTTGGTATTTTATAACATTCCATATTTTTACACCGACTTCGTCACTGCTTTCGTTTTAAAATACTCATGTAAGTTTCAAGTACACGCCGTTTTAAAAGCTTGCATTTTCTAGTCATGCTTAAAAATATGAAATGGTATTAGTATTTGTGCGAAGTGTCGCGATTGAATGCAGCGATATAGCTTGAGTTTCTCTGATTCGCAACTTGATCGAGATGTGAGCCAGGCTTCAGGTTAGTATCCGATAAATTTATATCGTTTAATATTTGGGGCGTGAAGTTGTTGATGCTGCATTTTTGAGATAAGCCTTTTGTCTAAAGATTCTGCTTTTTAAGCAATATTATTTTTTCTACTCAACAAAACCTCGCCTGCTATTTACGCGCTCGTAAAAAAGATTTGTCGATTATGCGCGATGCCAGCAAAACTAAGACTAAGACGCTGACATAAGCGATTAGTTGAAGGGCGATTGGTTCAGCAGAATAACCGATGAGTCCGTGTAGGATTTGTCCAGCCCAGCTTTCGTCCGAAATAATTGCGGATGAGTTCCAAGTTGTAAAAGATAATTGATCGAAATAGCCAGCCGATACAACATAACGCATTGAAAGCCCCGCCATTCCTGCAGCTAAGAACATCAGCATTGTGCTGGTTACTTGAAAAACATGCTTGGTGGAAATTGCCAATAAACCAACATAAATCAGTGTTCCAACCAACCCGCCTAAGGCAGCGCCGATTGCGGCACCAGTTAAAACTGATGAAAGAGTTTGGCCAGCAATTAGTAATCCATATGAGAATAAGACGATCTCCGCGCCTTCGCGCAGAATTGCCAGGGCGATAATCACCGTCAATGTGTAATAGGGCAGGTGGCCATCGATGATTTCTTGGCTGGCGCGGCGGATATTTTGCACCATCACGCGCGCGTGGCTTTTCATCCAAAGCAGGGTCCAAATGATTAGCATTGCAGCCAACCATAAAACCAAAGCATTGAAGAGTTCTTGTCCCATTCCACTAGCGAAATTGGAAATTTTATCGGCAAGAAGTGCAACGATAGCAGAGCCAATTACGCCAATAATTACGCCGCCACCGATATAAAGCGCGCGGTTTTTTAGGCCGCGTGTGGCCGATAACATAACGCCTAGAATCAATGCGATTTCTAGTGCTTCACGAAAAATAACCAGAATGGTAGAGCCCATAGTAATTTTTTCTTTCTTATTTTTATTGTGTTACTTTATAACAAGAACGCCTTTTGCAGTTGCTTCGTTGAATTCACCAACAAAAGGATATTCACCAGCTTCAAGTGCGCCGATGCGAATTACCGCTTCTTTCCCGCCTTGAATAACTTTTTCACGTTTGAGTGAATGACTTTCAAATTCCTCTGGAGTTGCGTCTTCATTTTTTATTTTCAGCAATAAAGGAGTTTTTGCAGGAGCTTCCAAACGTTCAGGAATGAAGCGATGTTCGCGAATTACTAGGCTTAGTTCGGTTCTATCTGCTGCTGATGCAGATTGTCCTAGAAAAACAAGCAGAGCAAAGAAGGCTAATTTTGTAAAAATATTTTTCGTGAACATGGAAAATTTCTCTCGCAATAAATGGAAAATATTTGGCGGCAATCGATTTTTATTACGAAGACCGCTTAAATTCTTGAAGGGTAACTTAGATAATGTTTTGTTGCAATCAGTCAATAACAATTATCAATCGCGGAGAATTTTCTTTTTAAAGCGGAGAATTTTCTTTTTAAAAAAGGCTCACTCAAGCGGAGGTAATAGCTCGTCTTCATCTGAGAAACTGCGGCGTTGGTTCTCGGTGGCGTTGTTATTTAGCGCGCGCAGATTTTTAAAATCAGAAAAAATTTCTTTGTCATTTGGACGCGCAACTGCTGCAGGAACTGTGCCAAGCGATGGATATTCACGCCATTTTTTTAGAGCTTTTATAGGATGAGAAAGCGGTGAAATTTCTTTATCAGTTGCTTTGATTGCAGGTAAATCTTCCGTGGCGCTGAGGAAAGGATCGTCATCTCCTTCAGCGATATAAACAGTGCCAGATAAAGGCTCGAAACGCGCACTTTGTTTATATTTCGCCAGAAACTGATTGAGAGCGCCTGGGCGACTAAATTGATCGACCCATTGCTGACTTTGCTTGGCGGATTCTTGTGCCCAGGCGGCTGATGGCATGCCGTTTATATCGGTTGGTATACCAGCAGGATTGGAGGGTGGCGCAGAGCCGAATTGTCCCCAATTTGAAGGCGCGCCAAAAGCCTGCGGTGCAGCAATATTGGGCGGTTGGGCTTGATAATTTTGAGTTGGGGGGGGCGACATTCCAGTGTTGTTGTTGCCAAATGATGGTGCTGGAATTGGTGCTCCGCCTGCAGTTGGAGAAGTTTGTGAGAAATTAGGGTAGCGTGAATTAGATGGATCAGCAGCAGGAAAATTAGACGCTCCAGCATAAGGAGCTGCAGGAGGAATAAATCCTTGCATTGTTGGCGTGGCGGAAGGATATGGATCGCCAAATACTTGGTTTGCGTTGCTGTCGCGTGGTGCTGTGGCTGGCATGCCAATGCTGCCGCCAGGATTACCAACTGGTCTGCGGCGTGGTCCAAGACCATCTTCTTCATCGGCGAAACCAACGGCGGATTTAGTTTTTTTCCAGCCATTTGAAATTGATTCGCAAGCGGTCATGCCAAAAATTGCCGCGAATCCGCAGAAGAAGAAAAGCAAAAAACGAACAAAGCGCGGCATAGGAATGAAATATGCGTGATGAAAAAACGTTTATGAAGCGGAAAAGATTCCAGATCATGCTCTGCGGAGTTGGCGATTGCAAGTGTTGAATCAATCGCTTTTATAGATGATTTTTGAAAACTATTTTTTGATTAAGAATTTTTACGTTTTTTCGGAGAGGTCAATGTCGTTACTGGAAGTGGCTAATTTATCTGTAGCTTTTAATACGCAAGCGGGAGTGCGTGTTGTTGTTGATGATGTTTCTTTCAATTTAAATGCTGGCGAAATAACGGCTTTGGTCGGTGAAAGTGGCTCAGGAAAAACGCTTTCAGCGCTTTCTATTTTAAGATTATTGCCCTATCCGCAATGTTTTCATCCGCAAGGTAGAATCTATTTTTCTGCTGCTGAAGAAGCTGAAAAAATTGATTTGCTAAAGCTTAAAGATGTTGATTTGCAAAAGATTCGTGGCTGTGAAATCAGCATGGTTTTTCAAGAGCCGATGACGGCGCTTAATCCGCTGCATAACATTGGCAAGCAAGTTTCTGAGGCAATTACTACGCATCGCAATATTTCTGGGGCAGAATTAGCGCGCGAGATAAAAGATTTATTTGCGGATGTTGAGCTTGCGCATTTAGTTGAGCGGCAAGACGCTTATCCGCATTTGCTTTCAGGCGGAGAGCGCCAGCGTTTGTTGCTTGCAATTGCGCTTGCAAATAAGCCCAAGATTTTAATCGCTGATGAGCCAACCACTGCGCTTGATTCTGTAGTAAAACAGCGCTTGCTGGCGTTAATTCAGAATCTTGCGCGCAAGCGTAATATGGCCGTTTTGATAATTACGCATGATTTGCCCTTGGTAAAATTTATTGCCGATAAAGTAATTGTGATGAAAGACGGAAAAATTGTTGAAGAAAATTCCTGCGCCTTATTATTCAAAAACCCTCTTCATGCTTATACGCAAATGCTGCTGCAATCAGAGGCAAAAGGCCAGGCAGAGAAATTTCCAGCTGATTCTGAAATAGTTTTAGAAAGCAAAAATTTGACGGTGCGTTTTTCCGCTTCTGCTGCGAATTGGTTTGGGAAAAAAAATTATAAAATTGGTTTGAATTCTATCGATTTGCAAATCAAACAAGGAGAAACTTTAGGAGTGGTTGGAGAAAGTGGTTCTGGGAAAACCACGCTGGCCCTGGCTTTGCTAAGATTGATTGCAGCAGATGCAGAAATTACTTTGCAAGGTAGGCGTCTGGATTTATTGCGCGGGGAAGAGCTCAGAAAAATTCGTCGATCTATACAAATGGTTTTTCAAGATCCGTTTGCGAGCTTAAATCCGCGCATGAATGTGTCTGAATGTATCGCGGAAGGTTTGCGAGCGCATGATTTGTTTAGATCAGAGGCAGATTTACAAAAGCGTGTGAAGGATGAGCTGGTTGCAGTGGGTCTGGGCGGAGAATATTCAGAACGTTATCCGCATGAATTATCAGGAGGACAGCGGCAGAGAGTCGCAATTGCGCGGGCATTGATTCTTGATCCACAAATCGTGATTTTAGACGAGCCAACTTCGGCGCTCGATTTATCGGTGCAGGCGCATGTTTTAGATTTGCTCAAAAATCTGCAGAAAAAAAGAAACCTTTCATATTTGCTTATAACCCATGATTTAAGCGTGGTTCGGGCGATGGCACATCGCATTTTGGTGCTGCGTTCAGGCGAAGTGGTGGAAGAACAAAATACTGAGGATTTTTTCGCCTCTCCCAAAACTGAATATGCAAAGCAGATGTTGAAATTGCTCGCAGCAGCTTAGGACATCAAATAATAAAATTTCTGTATTTTTATTA
>JBIKYU010000109.1:0-5003 GCA_044355085.1 Rickettsiales bacterium
GATTCCAGGTAATAATCTGCCGATAAAAGTTGAAATCGCACCGTGTTTTTCGAAAAATTTTTCATTTTTATGGAGAGATTTCTCGCCTACGAAAAAATATTTACCATAGCGCAGTAAAAATGCGCGACCTACCCAAAGGGCAAGAAAATAATTCGCAAGAGCACCGATTAAGCTGCCCAATATTCCCGAGAGAACAACAAGAATAATGTTCATCTCGCCTTTGAAAACCAGGTAACCTGCGGGAATCATTACGACTTCGCTAGGAAATGGAATGGCTGAACTTTCAACAGCCATCAGCAAGATTATGCCCAAATATCCCATGTCTGAAACCAAGGCAACCAGCCAATTTGCGAATTCATGGAGCATTATATTTCTCCATCGTCATCGCTGTGGCTGCGTTCGTAGCTTTCGTGGCGTTCTTGCGCTTCAATAGAAAGAGTCGCAATTGGGCGCGCTTGCAGGCGTTTTATGCCGATTTCATCGCCAGTTTCTTCGCAATATCCGTATGAGCCATCATCGATGCGGCGTAAAGCGGCTTCGATTTTTTCGATTAATTTGCGGTAGCGATCGCGTGTGCGTAGTTCGATTGCAGTTTCTGTTTCAACTGATGCGCGGTCATTTACATCGGGCTCGTTCCAGTTTTCTTCGCGCAGGTGCTGCAATGTTTCAAGTGATACGCCTAGTAGTTCTTCCTTCCAGGCTGATAATTTTTGCTGAAAATATTTTAGATGTTTTGGGCACATATATGATTCTTTTTCAGAAGGCTCGTAGCCTTCAGGCAGGATAATTGTCGCAAGATCAGGCTTTTTTGTGCCAGTAGTGTTTTTTGAAGCCATAGCAAATTTCTCTATTTTCAGTGATTGCGAAAACGGGCGGGAAACATAGCGAGCTTGTGTCGTAAAGGCAATTTTATTGCAGCGATTAGGTTATTATCGCTAAAGAATGGCGGTTATCCTGGTTGCGCGCGAATCATTAATCGATTAGATGATGCCTTCTTAATTTTTTTGGGTCGATTTATGGCTTCTGTTATTCGTACGCGCTTTGCGCCTAGTCCTACTGGTTTTTTGCATGTTGGAAATGTCCGCACAGCTTTGATTTGCTGGCTTTTTACCCGCAGTCAAAAAGGTGATTTTTTCTTGCGTCTTGATGATACTGATTTCGAGCGCAGCGAAGAGCGTTTCGCCTTGGGCATTCAGGATGATCTAAAATGGCTTGGTCTAAATTTGGATGGGATCGAGCGTCAGTCAGACCGTTTTCCTCGTTACGAAGAAATAAAACAGCAATTGATTGCTTTGGGGCGTTTATATCCTTGCTATGAAAGTTCGGAAGAGCTGGAAATAAAGCGAAAAATTCAGCTAAGCCGTGGTTTGCCGCCAATTTACGACCGTGCGGCATTACGACTTTCTGACGCAGAAAAAGCAAATTTTGAAAAAGAAGGGCGCACTCCACATTGGCGTTTTCGTTTGGATGAAACAAAAAAAATTAGCTGGCATGATTTGATAAAAGGCGAGGTGGTTTTCGATGCGGCAAATCTTAGCGATCCCGTTGTAATTCGTGCTAATGGCCAGCCAACATATTTACTGCCTTCAGCTGTTGATGATATGGATATGAAGATTACGCATATTGTGCGCGGTGAAGATCACGTAACCAATACGGCAATTCAGCTGCAGATGTTTGAGGCGATGGGCGCTTCTGCTCCGCAATGTGCGCATTTGGCTTTGATAAAAAGCAAAGAGGGAAAAATTTCTAAGCGAGAAGGTGGCTTCGATATTATGTCGCTGCGTGAAGCTGGAATTGAGCCGATGACAATTTGTAGCGTTCTGGCGCGAGTTGGAACCTCGCAGCCAATTGTAGCCTGTACAAAGCTTGAGCAGCTTGTGCAGGGTTTCGATTTTGGAATTTTTAGTCGCTCGGCAGCGCAGTATGATTTTAGCGAGCTGGAAACTTTCAACGCAAAGATTATTCAGCGTTACGATTATTCAGAAATCAAAAGCCATTTGCAGACAAAAAATTTACAAAATCTCGATGAAAATTTTTGGTTGGCGGTGCGCGGTAATTTAAATCGCTTTGATGAAATTGCTGAGTGGTGGAAAATTTGTCGTGAGAAAATAGAAATTCAGCATGAGGATGCAGATTTTCTCAAGCAAGCTGCAGAATTGCTACCAGATGAACCTTGGGGAGCAGATACTTGGAGTATTTGGATTGAAAAACTAAAAACGGCAACAGGCAGAAAAGGAAAAATGCTATTCATGCCGCTGAGATTGGCGCTAACTGGGGCGGAGCACGGACCAGAGCTGCAGGTTATTCTTCCGCTTATTGGCAGAAAAATGGCGATGGAGCGGCTTGGAGTGGAATGATTTTTTAAATTTATTGTAGCTCTAACTAAGTAAAAAATTTTTACGCCTATAATCTGCCGTTTTTATCCATCATAGAAATCAATTCGCTTCAATATCCTAGCGCAAATGCCGTGATTTTTTTAAATGTGCGAGCATTGGTTTGGTGTCGAAATTTGGTGCGCATTCTTGCAAAAGAGGTAAATAGCGAAACAGATGGTAGTGATGCATTTTCTTATGTGCGAGTAAGCGAACTTTCAAAAATGGGCAGCGATAATAGCGAATCAAGCTCTACCAAGAGCCGTAAATTCCGCTGTGATAGGATTCGTTTAGTTCTTTTGTTTCGCGTGCAATTTGTGCGGAGCCAGAAAACCAACTGAAGAATTTTCGCTTAAAAGGACAGCTTTTATTAGTTGTTGAGCTAATGGAATCTTTTATGCGAAGTAAATCTTGATCTTCGGTTTGCCAATATTCAAACGCAGCAATTTCCTCAGCCTGGCAATAAGCACCAAGAAGATAGTTTTTTTTGAGCAAATCTTGGCTGAGACCAACTTCGCAATGAGAGATTAGTTCCTTGCGTTTGCTAACTTTTGTGCAGGTTTGATTCAGAAAATTGGTGAGATATTGATGGGCATTCTTCGGCGAATTAAACGCTAAAAAATAAGATTGCAGATGATAGCTTGGATAGATGCAGTCGGTTACTCCCCATACATCTAAATTTTTTTTCTCCATTTGATTAAACATTTCATCGAGCGGAAAAATTGGCCCAAATACTGAATCATTTGCAAGAATAAGAGTTTTTATTTTATCCGATTGCAGAGAGTTCAGGCAAAGTTCTAGGCCTGTTTGATAGGCGCCAAAATCAGCTAGTGCGCAGTTTTTACGCGTTGCAATAGTTGTGCAATATTGTGAAAGCTTTGTAACTTCGGCTGCTGAAACTTCACTGTTGCTGATGAAAAAAACAGCGCAGTGGTTTTTATGTAGCTCACAGAGATATTGAAACACATATTCAGCAACGATTTGGTCGGAGCCAAAATGTACAAAAATACAAACGCGCGTGGCGCTGTCTGGTAAAGATTTTTGCTGCAGAATTTTTGTGTTTTGTTCTGTCATGTAAGTTGTTTTTGGGGGCGGTTAAAATGTAAATATAGGAAGTTTTATGTCGCAGTAAGTAATTAATCTCTATGGCATAAGAGCTGGATCGTCTAGTTTGAATTTTGGCAAGAAAGATTTTTTTATCAGGATATAAAATCCTTGCTCAATAGAAGAAAAATGCTGATGAAGAGTGGCATTTTTAAAAATGCGCGTAGTTTAATTAGAGGTAAAGGAAATGAGTATGGTTTGCAATAATTTGCAGAGTTTTTCAGTGGTAGAACTTTTAAATGCAGCAGTTTTTGAGCCTGAAATTTCTGTTGAAAGTGCATGGCATGGGCATGTTCCTTTTGCTTCGTGGTTGATTTTACAAATGCAGCCAAAAATTTTGGTGGAACTTGGTACGCATAACGGTCATGCGTATTTATCTTTTTGTCAGACTGTAAAAAAATATAATTTATCCACACAATGCTACGCGGTTGATACTTGGCAGGGCGATTTGCATGCGGGAAAATATTCTGATGATGTTTATCGGCGGCTTAGTTCTTATCATGATCCTTTATATGCAAGCTTTTCAAAGCTTTTGCGCAAAACTTTTGATGAGGCTTTAGCCGATATTTCTGATGGCTCGGTTGAGATTTTGCATATCGATGGCTTGCATACTTATGAAGCAGTGAAGCATGATTTTGAAACTTGGTTGCCAAAACTGGCGCCTGGTGCTGTGGTTTTATTCCACGATATTGCTGTGCATGATAGAGGCTTTGGTGTGCATAGATTTTGGGACGAGTTAAAGCAAAAATATCCTCATAATATCTCGTTTTTCCATTCATATGGTTTGGGAGTTTTGCAAATTAGCGGTGATGCGCAGAATTTCTTCATGCTTAATGAGAATGAGAAAAAGCTGTTCGTAAATTATTTCACGAAAATTGGCGAAGCGATTACGGATAGGGATTTTAAGGAAAATGCTAAAAGAAAAATCGTGGGATTTATAAAGATGAATTGGGAAATTGTGCGCGAATGGCCGGTAATTTTTCGATTACGTAAGGTTGCGCATTTGATTAGGGATGGTTTGCGATATTTGCGTGGGAGGTAGATAGTCTAAATCAATTTGTATTTTTCATAAGTAATTTTTTTCTGCAGTGATTGTCTTTAGTGTTTTTGTAATTAAATTTTGAATGGAATTTTGCATGTTGTTTTTTCTTTCAAGGTTTTTGAGAGCGCCAGAATATCTATTAAATCGTGTTGGTGGTTGGCGTGTTATAGTTTTCTCTTGCAAGGTTACAGAAATTATTTTGAGAATTATGCAGTTTTCTCCTTCAGTTGGAGTTCGCGTAAAAAGATCTTTAGCAAGAAATCTTTGGTTCCAGGGGCGCGTTAAAGACTCTCTGGATCAGATTGATGATTCTGAAAAATACAGAAAATATCAATTGAAGAAGCTTGGATTGGAAAATCCAAAAATCGCTTTGTTGCCTGCAAATTGTTCCCACGGGATTGGCTTAATGGGCCATCTTGATTCGTTTATAAAATATAAGATTCTTTCGGGGGATGATCGCTCCTACTGCATTGATGTAAGGGGCT
>JBIKYU010000110.1:0-4991 GCA_044355085.1 Rickettsiales bacterium
AATCGGGAAAGGTTCTGGATTCTGATAGTTTTCGGGGAAAGAAGAAGAATCAACCCAATTCTCTTGCCAATCAGATTTATAACTATCCGCATTGGCCTGCCATTGATAAACTTCAACCTTTCTCTGCAGCCGCACAGCTTTTTCTACATCTACAGCAAAAACTTTGTCAGAAAGTTTTTGCTCAGAGGTAAATTCACCGACGATATATATCAAAGAACCATCTGCAACTGGCTCTGCTCCTACTTTTGCGACCTCAACAATCTTCGTTGCTTTAGGATAAAACCACCAACCAGAAAAACCAGAAGCAGACAGCAGCAAGACAAAAAACAAACTAGCAAAACTTGAACCATTAGGGCTTGCTTTACGCTGTTTTTGCTCTGTATTTTTTTTCGCCATTATAAAAACCCCTCTAAAAAACAACCGCAAAAATCAATGAAACCAAGGCACCAAAAATTTAATTCAAAATTTCGTCACTAACTTTTATCACTTCATTACCTTGAAATAATTCATCGCCCCATTCTTTGCGTAATTCTTCCTGACGATTGCGAAACCGTTTTATTTTATATTCAACCCGAAAAGCAAATACCGCGACCATAATCTGCGGCACCAACCAAATCATTAACCATCCCATTCCTGCCGCACTATAGACCAACAACCACACCCATAAATCAAACATGCGCTGTTGTGCCGCAAAGGATTTATCAGGACTCTGCGCGATATCAAAGAGAAATGGCAAGATGCCAGCAAAATTAAGCGCCAGAACTGTTTTCGATGCAAATCTATTCACGCCACGATCAATAACCAAAGCCATAATCGCAGGCAACATTCCCAACGCGAAAAATGCAAAAGCATAATATGAAACACTCATAAGCCACGAAACCACCATAATCGCAGCCAACATGCCGATAACATTAATTCCTGCTGTTGAGCGTTTTTCTTGTTTGGTCATCTAAAAATTTCCACTAGCAGAATTTAATTTTCGTAAGAATTTTTGTTTAAGCTCAATGCATATTTAAAGCGCTCTAAAAAGCTTTAATTACCAAAACTGTAAACACCAATGATGCCATCAGAAACGATAATATCAAGCAAATATGCAGACCTTTGCGATATCCAGCATTAGACACTAACGACCTGTTCATTAATCTTCTGATGCTCAAAGCCAAACCATAATATTCCTTCGTTGCTTTTTTGAAACCAACATGATCACGCACTAAAATTTCTGGATCAGTCAGCGCCTTCAAAAGCAAAGTAATGCTTCCACGCCGCGCATCTGCTTTCAAGCGATCACTAAGTGTGCGCCGCAAAGTTCTGCTATGAATCATAAAAACTATTTCTTCTATTTTTAAAACCAGCTGCTCGCAAAATGCACTTACCTGCTTCAATCCACTACGCTGCTGCGCCAAATGCAGAAGAGCCATACATTGCAATAATCTATTTTGCGCCAACCCAGGAAAAGAAGACAAGCTCTTGATTCGAAGCTGCGAGTTCAATTCAACACGATGACCAACAAAACAGGCCATATGCTCATCTAATAAATTATCTGCGACTAAATCAGGAGATCTATTAAGCAGCTCCAAGAATTCCTGCATATTCAATATTATTTCCTCTTGCATAACGAAGCTTTGACAAGGCAAAGTCGGATTCAATTCATACAAACAGCGATCTATACCAAAACCTATTCCACGCTTAAAATAAAGGTCGCCAGCTCTTTGCAGAGCGAATAATTCTGCTTGAAATTCCTGCTGACTAATTCTTGGAACCAACCTCTCCAATTCTTTCACCAAACCATGCGCTAAAATCTCGCGCACACCATTAATCACAGAAGCTCTATCATTCATATAACCGAACGCAAGCAACGTTCCTATTCCATCAAGATGCGCCGCAACACCACGCACACGCAAAGGCCCTTCTGGATCAAGTATTAGCAGAATTAAAACGACGATATCATCATACGTGTCATAGGTTGTTGATGACGGAGTTTTACGCGTTCCTCGCTGAATATGCTCAATATATTCCGATAATTCCTGATCCTTCAAACCGCGCTGAGCCCAGCGCACCAATGAATCTGTTTGCACCAAACGTTTTGCCTCAGACCAATTCAAGAACATATCCCGCGCTAGCAAGCGCCGATTCACATAATCAATACCGTTGAATAAAATTGGCCGCACCGAATCAATCTGCGGCATTGGTGGCAGAAGATTAAATGAGCGCCCGCGCTCCCAATCATCGATTTGCTCAATACTCCAATTATCTTTTATTTTGTCGGTAAGAAGGCCACGCAATAAATCATATAAATGCACAGAAGCATGCACGTGATCTGCCATAATTTGATAAGTGCCAACAATAAATTTGCGATTAATAATTTTTTCTGGCTGCACTTCTTCCAGGAAATCTCTTCCAGCCATCGCATATGCGACTACAACACCGAGTGCATAATAATCATCGCGCGGCGTGGGCATACCTTTTGCTATCGCATCTGCGACCACACGCGATAGAGTTTCATATATCGGCGGCTGCGAAAAACCAGGAGCTTCAGAAATACATTCTCCCAGAATAAATCCCGCATCCGTGACATAAATATTATCTAAATTTACACGCCCATGTCCGATACCAAGCAAATGCAGAGAACGCAAAGCCGAAGTAATCTGCGGAACTAATTTTCGCCGCACCATTTCTTCTTTCAACGGGCCATTTCTTTGCAAATATTCACGCAGACGAACACCTTGCGGGCGCTCCATTACCACCACCCATTGCCTGCCCATCAAACCAGAAATCTGTACAATCTCTACCGCATAAACATTAGAAAAACTAGGAATTTCCTGACCACGCAAACGATTCAATGTCGCCAGTTGAACAGGCAAACGCTTGGATAGCAACAGAGCATAAAGTGCTTCATTTTCTTGTTTTTGTTTTCTATCAGTAACAAGACAAGCTTGAGCCAAAGGAACATCCAGCGCAGGCAAACGATCATGCCAACGCACCACAAAATTACTATCAACAATATCAGTCTGTGTTGAAAATCGGACCTGTAAAGATCGATTGCGATTTATATAGTAGGCGTTGAAACCATTATCGCGCGCGGCTGACAGCTCAGCCTCAGCAAGATTATTGCCTTTTAACAAATCATCGCTTTTCGATTCCGCCATGCAATTCGCCACCCCACAAAAAATGCGATTTGGCATACTGCCAAGCAATCACGCAAATTGCAAGAAGCTGAAAGAAAATGCCGAATTACTTTGATTACGTAATTCTCTAAAAATTCGCTATGCCGAAAAAATATCCGTACGCAGAATTGTATCTTCACGCTCAGGGCTGGTTGAAATTGCAGCAATAGGAACTTCAACTAATTGCTCAAGCCTCTGCAAATAGGCTCTAGCTGCCGCTGGGAGAGATTTTTCATCTCGCACTCCAGCAGTGCTCTCATGCCAACCTGGCATGGTTTCATAAATTGGTTCCAAGCATATTTGATCAGAACGACGCGCAGGAAAATGATCAAGAATCTTATCGCCGCATTTATAACCAACGCAAATTTTTAGCTCATCAAAACCATCAAGAACATCAAGCTTAGTCAAGGCTAAGCCATGAATACCGCCAACCATAGAAGCTTGACGAACCATCACCGCATCAAACCAACCGCAACGACGCTTGCGCCCAGTAACTGTTCCAAATTCTCTGCCTCTAGCCCCTAAGCGCTCACCAATATCATTGGCTTGCTCAACAGGAAAAGGGCCGCTGCCAACGCGTGTAGTATAGGCCTTTACAATACCAAGCACATAACCAAGCTGCGCTGCTCCCATTCCGGAGCCGCTCGCAGCCTGACCAGAAACGGTACTTGATGAAGTCACAAAAGGATAAGTTCCATGGTCAACATCAAGCATAATTCCTTGCGCGCCTTCAAAAAGAATGCGCAAACCATCGCGATGAAATTTTGCCAAAGCCTTCCAAGCTGGCTTAACAAAAGGCAAAACAAGCGGAGCTAATTCTTGCAAAGGAGCTAAAACATCAGCAAAATTCAAAGGTCCCAGCCCCAAACCACGACGCAAATTATTATGATAAGAAACCAAAGAATTCACCCGCTCTTCTAAGATTTCAGGATCACCTAGATCAACCATACGAATGGCGCGACGACCGACTTTGTCTTCATAGGCGGGGCCAATTCCACGACCAGTCGTACCAATTTTTGATGTACCAAGAGCCTCCTCAGAAGCACCATCAGCCAAGGAATGCAGAGGTAAAATCAATGCCGCATTATCAGCAATTATCAAACGCTCAGGCGTAATTTCAACACCTGAGGCGCGCACACGCTCGATTTCCTCCAGCAACGCACGCGGATCAATCACCACACCATTGCCGATCACAGAAATAGTTTTTTCGCGTACAACACCAGAAGGAAGCAGGCTTAATTTGTAGGTTACACCATCGATAACCAAAGTATGTCCAGCATTATGCCCGCCTTGAAAACGTACAACCACATCAGCTCGCGCCGATAACCAGTCAACAATTTTCCCTTTGCCCTCGTCTCCCCACTGGGCACCCACGACAACAATGTTCGGCATAAATCTATACTTTGCTTGAGAAGATCAAATCAGGTTCAACAAAACCTACAGAAACCAACAAATGAGAAACTCTGGAGCGGGCGAAGGGATTCGAACCCTCGACCCCAACCTTGGCAAGGTTGTGCTCTACCCCTGAGCTACGCCCGCCCGCACCAGAAAAAAGCCCCCAGAATCCAGGCAAAATGCGCCTTTCAGCCTTAAGCCAAAATCATTAGGGCGCGGATAATAATAAAGAACCGACGCTTTGCAAGCAGAGTTTCATTTTTTTTTCAGACCATCAAAAATTTTTAAAACAGCAAGTTTGATCTGCACATATTTATGCTGCTGAAACTGGCTTCTCGCAGGCTTTATCTAAGAAGCAAGGTTTTTTAGCGGAGTGTACTAAAAGTACATGAGCACTAAAAACCGCAGCGCCGACAACGCAATGCAGAAAAT
>JBIKYU010000111.1:0-4962 GCA_044355085.1 Rickettsiales bacterium
TCCCTCATAAAAAATGACGAGCTACAGACATGAAAAATATCAGCGAAAATAATTGGCTTGATGCGCCTAAGAAACGCCGCAGCCAGATTAATCTCGATCAGCAGCTGATTCCGTTGCTGAATATTATGCTGCTGCTTTTGATTTTTTTTATGACGAGCAATCCGCTCTCGCCCTGGCGTTTCCTCGAGATTTCCTTGCCAAAAACTTCAGCGCAAAACAGCAGTAATAATTCTCCTATCACGCTAACTCTTGATGCGGCAGGAGAAATTTGGATTGAAAAAGATAAGGTTGCCTTTGAAGATATTACTGCAATTCTGCAGGTTTTATGGAGTCATCGTCCAAAATCTATTTTACAAATTCAAGCCGATAAAAACGCCAAGGCAGAGCGCCTATCTGCATTGCTTGTGCTTTTGCAAGCTTTAGGAAAAAAAGACATCCAACTTCTAATCGAGCAAAAATAATGCCCCATGTTTGGCACGTTATGCTTTCGCCAAAACTCGGCGGAATCGAACAAATGTTTTTATATGATACGCGCGCATTAATTGAACAAAATTGGCGTGTTACTGCAATCATTCATCCGCGTGCAAAAATCGCGGATAAAATTCCTGAAAATGTCGAAATCATTCGACTTAATTCGACCAAACTTTGGTGGCCGCCGACCATTCTGCAGCAGAGGAAATTGCTTGCTGCAGAAAAACCTGATGTAATTTTCTCACACGGAGCGCGCGCAAGACGCTGGGCTGCTGCCTTTTGGAAAATTCCGCATGTAATTATGCTGCACCGACATCGCTACAAGGGAATCGCCAAAGCCACGCGTATTTTATGCGTTAATCGCACCATGATGATTGAAGCAAAACAGCAGGGAATTCCAGAGGATAAGCTGATTTATTTCCCCAATTTTTTACCAGAAATTCCTGCAGAAATTGTTTCTAAAACTCCAGCAAAAATTCCAGTCATTGGTTTTTTAGGAAGATTAAAACCAGAAAAAGGTGCAGATATTTTGTTAGAAGCAGTCGCTCTGCTGCGTGCACGCAATGTGGAAGTGAAAATTTTACTGGCTGGCAGCGGACCAGAAGAGCAGGCGCTTCGGGCTCTTTGTCAAAAATTGCAGCTGCAAGATTATGTGCAGTTTTTAGGATGGTGCGATAATGTCGAGGAAAATTTCTTCCCAAAAATTGATCTGCTTTGTGTGCCGTCGCGTTGGGAAAGTTTTGGTTTGGTAATTTTACAAAGCTTCGCATGCAGCGTTCCTGTTGTGGCAACAAACAGCGCAGGCGCGCAGGATTTGATCGCGCATGAAAAAAACGGGTGGCTTTCTAATGCTAATCCTGAAGCCTTGGCAGAACGCCTTTCTCAAGCATTAAGTAATGTAGAAAATTGGCCTGGTATTATCAGCACAGCCTTTGCGGAAGTTGAAAAGTTTACTATGGCGAAACAAGGCGCGCGCCTTTCTAAAATTCTTCTCTCAGCATCCAAGCGCACTTATTCGGTCTTTGCCGTTGCTGAGTAAAATTTCATCTCTTTCTTTTTTCTGATTAATAGGGTGTTGTTTTTTCTCGGTAAAAATTTTTTATAGATTAAGACAAAGAATCTATTTTTTTATCATAAGCCGCCGCAGGCGTTTTTGCAGATTGATAAAAAATCTTGCTGGTGATGCATCGATAGTTTTTGCGTCAATACAAATCAGGCCTTTGCAGCCAGAGAAATGATGCAGGCCAGAAAAATTTTTTCCAGTTAAATTCTCTGGCGCTAAAAATGGCAATAATTCGGTTTCGCATTCTTCTTTCGAGAGAATGTTAAAGCGCAACAAACCTAAAGCCCCGCCGTAAGTTTTGCGGCAATCTTGCACGGGTAAATATAGGATTCCATCGCGCAGAAATGGCGCTCCACCTGGTCTTGAGCCATCTTTGCCACTGCGTGCTGGAAATTTCGGGTGAATTTTCCACGGTCCTTTTAAATCATACGCGTAAGCAATTCCTAGAATTTCTGTCGCTGAATCAGCGGGAGAAAAAAACAGCCACCAAATTTCGCCATCGAAAAAAACTGTGGCATCAACCACAGGAAAACTAAGCTCGATCTGACAAAATTTCCGCCAAATTTTGGGAAAATCTTCCGCCACATACAAAGTTAGAGTTTTGCTTTTATGCGCCTCCGGCAAAAGAAAATTCTTCTCGCCGTCATTAAAAATAAATGGATAGGAAAGATGCCATTCCTCGCGCAATGCAGTGAAACGCTCAGTAATAGCCAGTTTTTCATCGAGGATTATTCCTTCAATCCAGCCTTTTTTATCGCGGTAATCATATGCTTCAGCGAACAGGCAAAAACCATTTTTATAAATCGTCACAAAAGGATCAGCCAAAAAAGTAAAGCGCTTGCCTTGTGGTAGCCAGGCTATATCTTCTGCTCGAATTTTTTCTTTTTCTGCGGCGGGAAAATCTTTGGCAATCAAGCCGATTTGCCAAATATCTGTGCGGTAATTAAACATATTTACTTACGATGTCCTGATGAAAATCCTGCAAGGAATAATTGATAGAAAATCATTTGACCAGCCTGCAACTAGTTTGTTTTTTCAAACAGTATGTTTTGCGCTTTTGCCTTTTATCCTAATTCTAAGCGCTATGGCGATTGTGCCGATTGCACTTCTAATAACAATGATTCTTTTGCTCACGATGCCGCGTAGCTACTGGCAAAATATCTGGCTGCAAATGCAGACAAAGCCGATCTTCGGCGCAGTTTTGCTGGTTTCTGCCTATCCGCTTTTAACTAGCTTCTGGTCGCTTGATCCATTTAGAAGTTACAGCAGTGCCATTGGTTTTATCGGATTTATCTTTGTTTTTACCGCGCTCTCCAGTCATTACGCTTCGAAACCTTTGTATGAATTGCCAAATCTTACGCGCGTTGTGCCGCTGATTTTCAGCCTCATTGCCGCATTTTTATGGATGGAAATTATTCTAGATAAAGGAATTTTATCTTGGCTTGCTGATGCAATTCATGTGCGTAATTATATGCATAAGGCAATCAATCGCGGCCTTTGCGCTTATGCAGTTTTTCTGCCTGCTGCAATTTGTTGTCTACGTTTGCAATATGGAAAAATCATATCAATCTTCGCTTGGACTTTATGGGGCGCACCGCTTTATTTCCTCGATAGTAATTCTGCTTTTCTAGCTTTTATAATTGGCGGAATTGTAATGGCTTTTTTCTTCATCTTTGGCTGGCGCACGACGCGTTTTTTAGTTTTGCTCGGCCTGATAATGGCTTTTCTTCTGCCGTGGGAGCTATCTATTATTTTTGCGCTCTCGCCAAGTGCCACACCTTTGCCTGAGAGTTTTCTCGCGAAAATTCCGCCTTCTATGGAGCACCGAATTTATATCTGGGATTTTGTCCTAAAATATATTTGGCATCAACCTTGGTTTGGCATCGGTGTTAATGCTGCACATGCGGTTCCTGGTGCGGCTTCGCGCTTGGCAAATTTTGGTGGAGCACATTTGCCAATGCATCCGCATAATGCCGCCTTGCAGCTTTTGTTGGAAGTTGGTTTTTTTGGTTACGCGCTGCTTGCGATTTTGGCTGCATTTATTTGGCGCTATAGCGGCGAGAGAAATTCTTCTCTGCGCAATTGCGCTCAGCTTGCAACCATTTCATCTTTTTGTGTAATTGCTATTAGCACTTTTAATATTTGGATCAGCTGGTGGGTTTGTGTTGCGCTTATTCAGCCAGTTTGGTGCAGTTTATTGCCGAATAAAAATGAATAAAATCCATGCAGAATTTTTCTAAGCCAGATTTTTTCCCTGCTTTTTTTATCAGCATTATTCTGCATTTTTTGCTGCTTGGTTTGGCGGTAAGTTTTACTCATAGCCAGAAGAAAAATCTTTCAACCGCAACAAAAATAATTAATCTGCGTCTGAGCACAAACAGCTATAAGCCAGAGAAAATATCGATTTCAGCGCCACAAAAATCTATTCCTGAAACAATATCTGCACCCGCTGTAGAAAAATTAGAAGAAAAAAAACCAGCTTTGGAGAAAAATTCTTCCAATCCAAAAAATGAACAAAAGAAAATTGTGACAGAAGAAAAATTATTGGCGCCAACTCCTAAGAAACGCCCAAAAATCAAGCGGGAAATGCCGCAGCCATCATTCGGAGTTGTAGAAAATCTGCCCTCTGCCACGGCAATAGAAGCACAAAATTTTAATCATAACTTGCGTTACGAGCTGGTATTTAGTAGCTGGTTGCGGCGTTTCCAGTTTTACCCAGAAGAAGCGGGTGAAGCAGTTGGCCGTGTGCAATGCGCAATTCGCTTAAATCGCCAAGGGAGCGTGCAATCGGTTGTGGTGCTTGCATCATCTGGCAATGAAGCTTTGGATAAATCCATGCAACAAGCGGTGATGATGGCTTCACCTTTTCCGATTGTTCCAGAGGATTTTCGGCCAACAGAATCAGAAATACAATTAGTCACGGAGTTATTTTATGCACCCGAGCGATCCAACTAAAATAGAAAACCTGCTGAGTATTATGTCAGCATTGCGTCACCCTGAAACGGGCTGTCCGTGGGATATTGAGCAAAATTTCGACAGTATTGTTCCGCATACTCTCGAGGAAGCTTACGAAGTGGAAGAAGCAGTGCGCGCGCGCGATTGGGTGGCGCTTAAACAAGAGCTTGGCGATTTATTGCTGCAAGTTGTTTTCCATTCACAAATGGCTGCTGAATCTGATCTATTCACTTTTGAAGATGTGGTTGAAGGAATTTCAGCAAAATTAATTTCGCGTCATCCTCATGTTTTTGGTGAAGAAAGCAGCCGTAGTGTTGAAGAACATGAGCTTGCATGGGAAAAGCAAAAATCAACTGAGCGTCAGGAAAAGGGCGAGCAGGGCGCATTAGAAGGCGTTGCCAAATCATTACCTGCGCTTTTGCGTGCTTATAAAATTCAAAAACGCTCATCTGCGGTTGGTTTTGATTGGCCCG
>JBIKYU010000027.1:0-16514 GCA_044355085.1 Rickettsiales bacterium
CGATATAAAGGCCACCAGCAACATTCAGATAAACTTCGCTCTGCGCTAGAGAGACTCCGTAACGCGCTCCCAAAACTGCAATAACCATTGCCAAGCGATTCGTGTCCCACCCAACAACAGCACGTCTTGGCGTTGCTAATTGCGATGGAAAAACCAAAGCTTGAATTTCAACTAGCATCGTTCGCGTTCCTTCCATTCCAGCAAAAACTACTGATCCGCTCACGGCTTTTTGTCTCTCTCCCAAAAACAACAGCGAAGGATTAGAAACCTCGCGCAGGCCATCAGCACTCATTTCAAAAACACCGATTTCATTAGCAGCACCAAAACGATTTTTTACTGCGCGTAAAATGCGGAATTGATGTCCGCGTTCGCCTTCAAAATAAAGAACTGTGTCAACCATATGTTCCAAAACTTTTGGACCAGCGATTTGACCTTCTTTTGTCACATGTCCAACCAATATCAAAGTTGCCTGATTTTGCTTCGCATATTGCATAAGGCTATAAGATGCAGCCCGCACCTGCGAAACAGTACCAGGAGCTGACTCTACCTGCTCCGTAAACATCGTTTGAATCGAATCAATTACGATAATTCTTGGCGCATTTGGTTGCGAAAGAGCAGCTATAATTTCTTCCACTTGCGTTGCTGCGAGTAATTTTACTGGTGCGTTTTGCAAGCCCAAACGTTGCGAGCGTAGGCGCACTTGTGACACTGATTCCTCTCCCGTGATGTAGAGAGTTGGATGACCGCCTTGCGCAAGAGCAGCTAAAGCTTGCAGCATGAGTGTAGATTTTCCGATTCCTGGATCGCCACCAACCAAAACTACCGATCCTTCAACCAGGCCACCACCAAGCACACGGTCAAGCTCTGTATTACCAATCATATAGCGCGAAGCCATCTCAACTGCGCCGTCAAGTGCAACTAATAAAGGTGCAGGTCTTCCAGAAATATTCATGCTGTTTTTAGAAGGCATTGCTTCTTCGATAATACTATCCCAGCTGTTACAGCTTAAACATTGTCCCGCCCATTTGCTGAAATTTTGTCCACAAGAGGTGCAGACATAACGAGTGTGCAAACGTTTTTTCATGTTTAATCTCTAGATTATAAAATTTAAAAATGCCAATAATTCCAAAAACGCCTGCCTTCAGCTCCCTTGCTGTGTTTTAGGGTGAAGCCAGATTTATCACGGAAAACTGCATAGGTTCCGTTTTCTTCTAAGTCACTTTGAAAAATATGCTTGGTTTGCAAAGCTGTATTCAAATAGGAAAAAAACTGCGGACAATTTTCCTGAGCTTCAGCCTGAGTTTGCGCCAGCCAAACCAACAGAGGAAGCTTAATGTTTTTTGGGCATTCAGAATTTTCTATCACTAAAAAACCTAAGTTTTTTGTATCAGATTCAGCTAAGAGTAATTTTGCATTATCAGCAATTCCCAAAGATTGCTGCCACATTCTTCGCATAAATTTTTCGGAGCGCAAATTAGAAAAACGCCAATTTCCTGAGATATCCTCGTAGGCAAATAATTTAGCTTTTTCTCCTATCAACAAAACAGGCGGATTTCTAAAAAAAGGAATCGATAACAAGATCAGCAAAATAATGACGGTCGAAAAAATCCGAAAAAACTTTGTGTAAGCAATAAAGCAAATACATTCAGCCGCTACAATTATGTACCAAGACCAGGCGGGAATGCTCGGAATATTCAATACCGCCCAAGAAAATTCAGTACACCAGCGCGCAATTTTTATCATCATTGAAATGCCTAGCTCTAAGCCAAAAAGCGGCCAGTCAGAAAAGCCAAATGGCGCAAGAGCCAAGCCAAACAAGCCCAGTGGTGTCATCCACAAACTAGCAATTGGCGCAACCAAAAGATTCGCAAAAACGCCACTGAGTGAAAAATTGTGAAAGTGATAAATCGAAAAGGGGGCTGTAGCAATTGTGGCCACCAATGTCGTAGCAAACACCATCAGCGGCGAAATTAAAATCATGCGATAAGAATTTTGTTCCAACAAAGAGAATTTAAAAAATTTCTGTATCCAAGAAAACGCCCGAATTAAAGCTAGAGTCGCAGCAAATGACATCTGAAAACCAGCATTCAAAAGACTTGCAGGCTGATAAATAATCATCAAGAAAGCTACCAAAGCTGCGGCATATAAAGCCTGACTAAGACGGTCATACAAAACCGCAAGCAAAACTAGAGCTGTCATCAAAAAAGCTCGAACTGCAGAGAAGGGGGCTCCGACCATCAATACGTAAATGCTAAGCGTCAATAAGGCAAAAAATGCAGCAATTTTTTTGCTGTTATAGCGTTCAGCAAAGCCAGGAATTAAAACCAGAAAAAACCGCAAAACAAAAAATATCAACCCCGCAACTACAACCATATTCATGCCAGAAATTGCCACCAAATGCGCCAAGCCAGAATCACGCATTAATTCATACAGATCGCGCGGAATTGCACCTTGCGCTCCCAATAAAAATGCGGCGGCAATTCTGCCGTGATCAGTATCAACGCTTTTCTCGATTAGAAAACGTGAAACAAAAACTCCCCATTGCGAAATTTCAAAAAAAGATTTTCGCCACCACGAGGTTGGATAAAGCGGTTGATCAAGTTTTTTTAAGGCAGAGACAGCATAGCCAGTCATAGAAATTCCTTGCCAAAAAAACGCTCTACGAAATTCATAGCTTCCTGGCATTGCTGGCGCTGCCAGAGGAAGTAAAACTGCGCGTAATTTTACCCAATCACCAATTTCAACATTGTTATGTGCTGCGCGAACGGTAATTCTTATTTTTTCTGGCAGCTTGTAACCAGCTGTTTCTGAGCCTTCAAGCAGAATACGAATTCCATATTCCTGTAACTCCAGTGAAGTTATTTGTGCGGTAATTAGCAACGGTGTTTTTGGAATTTCTAAAACCGAAATATTTTTCTTGGCTAAATTTTCACCACGAAAAGCAGCCCATAAAAATCCAGAAAATACGGCTATTACAATTAATGCAGCTGCATTTTTTCTCGTCATGAAATAAAAAACCATCAGCATAATGGCGCATAAATAAAGATTTGTAGCCCTCCCTAAAAAAGGTTCAAAAGGAATCAGAAAATAAACAGCAACGCCAAATAGAAAAAAACTCACCAGCCAGACAAAAAAATGCCTGCGTTCAGCAGTAATTGCGGAATAAAACCACCGCAGATCCAAACCAAAAACCATAAATTACTGCATAAAAATAATCTAAAAATTAGAATTGCTCTCACAGTAAATACGACTCAAAATTCAAAACTCTCCGCAATTTTTTTAAACAATATTAAATCTCAGATTCTCAGGAAGAGCATCGTTCTAAAATGTCAGTAAAAATTGACAAAAAAATAGCAGCGCCAGATGGAGCTGCTATTTTAATAATCATTCAACTGATACCATTCTATATTTTTAGCCTGATATTGTTTTTTAGCTAAAAAAATCGCAGCTCCAACTCATGCCTAAAAATATAAAATTCTACAAAAAAGTTTTCAGAAGTTAAAAACCTTCATCTTCCCAAACAAATTCTGCATCACTTACAAGAGCTCCGTCAGTATCAGGATCATTGCGTCCATACAGGCTGTAACCAACCGATCGCACAGTGCGCACATAAAGCTCCTCATTTGAAGGGCTGGCCTCTAAAACACGGCGCAGACGATTTATGTGAACATCAACCGTGCGTGGCTCGATATCACAATCAATGCCCCATACACGACGCAAAATTTGTTCTCTGCTCAAGACTCGACGTGGATGCTCAAGCAGGCTTTGTAGGATTTTATATTCGATTGGCGAAAGGCGAATATATTCTTCTTTCGATAGAACTGTGTGTGTTTCCAAATTCATTTTTAATGAAGCAAATTCAAGTTCTTTTGATGCAAAAGCAGGACGAATTCGGCGCAGTACAGCATTAATTCGCGATATTAACTCACGCGGAGAAAAAGGTTTCACTAGATAATCATCAGCACCGCGATCAAGACCTTCGATGCGGTCTCCTTCCTCGCCACGTGCAGAAATCATAATTATAGGAATATTTTCTGTATCAGGATTGCCGCGTAAACGTTGGCAAATTTGGACTCCAGTTAAACCTGGTAACATCCAATCGAGCAAAATAACATCTGGCCTTTGCTCATCAACCAAGCAAATTGCCTCTTCACCGTCAGAGGTAAGTGTCACAATAAAACCAGCCTTATCAAGGCTGTAGCTAAGTAATGACAAAATTGCTTCGTCATCTTCAACCACCAAAACGGACGGTGCCAAATTTTTCTTGGTGTTAGATCTTCTGTTCATAATTTTTCCTTAGACATTGTAAAAATAGCAAAGAAAGAAAGCAAAATAGTGTTTTTTCAATAATAGGCAAAGCAAGAATATGCAATCTACCCGAAAACACCCTGCAAATAATTTTTTGTTTTATTGGATGAAGGAGAAGAAAATAATTTCTCTGTGCTGCCGAATTCTTCCATCACACCCAAATGAAAAAATCCTGTGTAATCAGAAACTCTGCGCGCTTGCTGCATCGAGTGAGTAACAATGGCGATGGTAAATTTTTCGCGCAGATCTCTAATTAAGCTTTCAATTGTTGCTGTTGCGATAGGATCGAGTGCTGAACAAGGTTCATCCATCAAAATAACATCAGGCTTAATCGCAATAGCCCGCGCAATACATAGGCGCTGCTGTTGTCCGCCAGAAAGGCTGGTTCCAGGTTGCTGGAGTTGATCTTTTACCTCGTCCCACAAACCAGCGCGGCGCAAGCTTTTTTCAACTAAAGTATCAAGCTCTCGTTTGTTACGCGCAATTCCGTGAATGCGTGGCGCATAAGCAATATTTTCATAGATACTTTTAGGAAAAGGTGTTGGTTTTTGAAAAACCATGCCAACCCGCGTACGCACAAGAACTGCATCTTTTTCAGGCCCGTAAATATCTTCGCCATCGAGAGTTATTCTACCCTGAACTAAACAGTTGGAAATAGTATCATTCATACGATTCAAGCAGCGTAAGAACGTTGATTTCCCGCATCCTGAAGGGCCAATAAAAGCGGTCACAGCATTTTTATTCAGCGATAATGAAACATCAAAAAGTGCCTGTTTTTGTCCATAAAAAACATTTACATGCTGGGCTTGCATCATTGTTTTTTGTGCCATTTTTTATTCCTAAAATCTTTTGTTACTTTATAACGAAATCAAATTTACCAACGATGTTCAAATTTTCTTCTAATATAGGCTGCAAGAGCATTAGCGATAGAAAGAATAAGAAGTAAAACTACAATTCCAGCTGCTGTTCTCTCGATAAAACCAGGTTCAGCGCTATCCGACCACAAAAATATTTGCACTGGCATTGCAGTTGCAGGAGAGAGAATTTTCTCAGGCAAATCAACCACAAAAGCGACCATACCAATCATAAGCAGCGGAGCGGTTTCTCCAATCGCGCGTGAAATTCCTAAAATTGTTCCTGTCATTATTCCAGGCAATGCCAAAGGCAATAAATGATGTTTTGTGATTTGCATTTTTGTTGCACCTAATGCCATCACAGAATCACGTAGATTTTTGGGAATTGTGCGCAAGGCAGTTCTTGTAGCAATTACAATAGTGGGAAAAATCATTAGCGCCAAAGTCAGTCCGCCAGCAAGAGCTGAAGAGCGCGGTACGCCTAATAATTGCACGTAGACGGTTAATCCCAGCAAACCAAAAATAATTGAAGGAACAGCGGCGAGATTATTCAAAGTGATTTCTATTGTTTGCGTTATAAAATTCTGCTTTGCAAATTCTTCAAGATAAATTGCAGACATTACACCAAGTGGCAAAGCTAACATTAAGCAGCTTAAAATCACCCATAAAGAGCCAATCATAGCGCCAAGAAAACCTGCTGTTTCAGGTTCTCTCGAGTCGCCTTTAGTAAAAAATGAACTGTTGAATTTTTTTGCGATATCCCCATTTTCCCTTAAAGCTTTGATCCATTCGAGCTGCTTCTCGCTTAAGCCACGTGTGCCTTCTAGAGCGGCAGCAGAGATTTTTTCCTTCAAATACATGTCAACGGTTGAAGAGGTAGGAGCCCATAAAGTTAAATTATCGGGAAGCGGCGCGCCAAGTTTAAGAATTTCATCGCGCAAACTATATGCCGATTCGCGGCTTACCAGGCTAATTAGGTAGATACTATCGCGCCTTCCAGTCGCTTCAGGAAATTTCTTTTGCAAAGATTTCAGCAGCATTCCAGAAAAATCCACTTCATCAAGTTGCGTCAAATTTATATTTTCAGTTTTTAAATTAACGGAAAGACGAATTTCGTTACGCCATAAAATGCTTATTCCTTGCGAAAAAATATTCAGGAATAAAAACAAAATCACGGCAAATCCTAGAAAAACCGAGGAAAGCCCAGCAATACGAAAAATAGTATCACGCTTTTTTCTAACAGGCATGGAAGTTAAAACGCGCGCGCGTATCCGCCTTTTTTTCAGCGTATTTACCCATAAACGCCGCAGATTTTTTTTATTTTTTAGCGCTTTATTTTTCATGCAAAATATCTTCTTCGATATTTGTTAACTATCCGCAGAGCCACAATATTTAAAGTTAAAGTAACCAAGAAAAGTAATAATCCCAAAGCGAATGCGGCCAATGTTTTTGGGCTGTTAAATTCATGATCGCCAACCAGCAAATGGACAATTTGTACCGTCACAGTTGTTACCGATTCAAGCGGATTAGCTGTTAGAGAGGCGCTCAGCCCAGCCGCCATTACTACAATCATGGTTTCACCAATCGCACGTGAAATTGCAAGCAATAGCGCGCTTAATATTCCAGGCATCGCAGCAGGTATTAACACGTGATAAATCATTTCCGCCCGCGTTGAACCTAAAGCTAAGGCGCCATCACGCAAATGTTGTGGCAATGAATGCAGAACATCATCAGTTAAAGACAATACAAATGGAATCATCATTAATCCCATGACCACGCCTGCAACTAAGGCGCTTTCTGTAGAGATGGAAAGCCCTATAATCTCTCCCATTTCTCGAAACCAAGGACCAACCATAGAAGCAGCAAAATATCCATAAACAACAGTAGGAATACCAGCCAAAAGTTCGAGCGCAGGCTTGGCACGTTGACGAAATATTGGCTTCGCATATTCAGTTAAAAATACAGCAGAAAAAATGCCAAGAGGCGCGGCCACTAAAATGGCAATTAATGTGATCATCAATGTGCCAAGAAAAACTGGAATCACACCAAAAGCACCAGAGCTGCCAGCCTGATCGGCTCTAAGAGCCATTTGTGGGCTCCAGTGCGTTCCAAAGATAAAGTCTGTAATTGGAACCAAGCGAAAAAAATGAACTGCTTCAAAAACTATTGAAAGAACAATAGCCAGAGTAATTAAAACCGATACAAAGGCGGAAGCCAACAGCAGCAGATAGAGAATTTTTTCTCCCACCACATTCAAGCGCAAAGAATGATTATTAAGTGGAGCAGAAAAAAACATTTTTATACCAATCCATATTTTTAGCTTCTACAGCGTTTTTTTTATTACATTACGCCCCAAAAAAACTTACAGCTCCTACTCATTAAAAAATCTAAAATGGCACTGGCTAGCAAGCGCAGAAAAAGGAGCTTTTTAAAAAACGCGCCGCATCATAAAAATTAACTCAGTAACGTCAAAGCTTTTCATGTTCTTACAGTTAAATTAGCGCAGATTTTCTTGTTTAGTGTTATTTGGTTTTTGTTCTTCTTCCGCAGCAAGCAGATTTTTTTGCTTTTTATTATTTGTATTTTTTACTGCGCTTGGCTCGGAAAAAACATCAAAAATATGACGCAAAAAACCTGGCGTTAAAAGAGAAAGTGGATTTACGGTAACTTGCGGATCAGCAAAAGAGCCAAAAACCTGGTAGTTAGCCGCAATTAAACCTTTGTCTTTTCCTCCAGCTAAAACATTGCCAAGCAATGGAATAGCGCCAACTACAGAGTTGATAACATTTGCGGGAATTAAAGTTCCATCAAGTGATAATTGCTGCTGATTTAGATCAATAGATCCAGCCATAGTAACGCCCATTGAAGCACCAGAACTTTTTGCTTCTAGAACTTCTATACGTTTGTTGTTTAAATTAAATGGCGCTTGAAATAGGCGAAAATTCAAACCTTCTCCGCCAAGCAATTCACCAAGCCCACTAAAAGATGCCAGCGTTAAAATGCGCGCCAAAACAGGAGCATTTTTTACATGAAAATTATTGATTTCTAAAACGCCATTCCAGCCAGATTTACTTTTCGCATTATCTGAATAGGCAGCAGAAATTTTAATATCTCCGCCATGCATATGCGTAAAAATATCGAGCGTTCGCAGCAATCTTCCAGCATTAGCTGCAAAAAATTCAAAATGTGGTTTTTCTGATCCCACATCAAACATTCTGCCCTTCATGCGATTGGCATCGTCAAATTGTGCGTCAATCTGAATATCTTCGCAGCGTTTTTTTCCGCAAATTATAAGCAGTTTTACGTCTTTTAAAACCTCTCCTTGTTTGAGAGTGAGTTTGCGCACCGAAATATCTAAATTCTTTTTTCTATCAGGATCATTCTCGCTAAATAACTTATCAAAAGAAATTTTCTCGAGATTCAAACTATCGCTTTCAATAATCACATCATCTGTATCAGCAGTTTTAAGTAACTGAACTTTTTCTATGCGCTGATCGCCTATGCGACTTTGCTCTAAATACAACTCTTTTAAAGCCATGTTTTTTTCTTGAAATGAAAGCGAGCCGCTGAGTTGATGTTTGGTACCAATCCAGGAGAATTGTTTTATGTTTAAATTTTTATCAGGAACAAAGGCTGCATCAAAAATCAGTTCGCTATTTGCATCAGCTGGTTTTTGAAATGCAAACCAAGGCAGAGAAAAACTAGTTTTTTTCAGATCGATTTTACCTTTTACCAGATGCTCAGCGCCTTTGAAAACTCCGCTTAAATTTACAGCAAGAGAATTTTCAAAATTAATATCAGCTCCAGCCGTAAAATTGGCTAATTGAGCCTTGTTCAGGCTGGCATCGATTTTATAGCTCCAGCCCAAACCATTTTTATTTCTAGGTAAAGATTCAGCAGAAAAAACAACAGGTACTTCATCAAGTAAGGCATTGCCAGAAAGTGCAATATTGGCGTAATCGAGATTCAATAATATTTGTGCTTTTTTAGCGCTATAACGACCAAATAATTTTGGAAAATTAGCATCAGAAATTTTTACTTCTCCATCAATGCCAATCTCGGAAACCGCTACTTTTTCATGTAGAGGCACGGTTACGCGCAACGATGTTTCTAGTAAAGCGGCTGAGTTTTCAATATCGATTCCTTGCTCGCTAAGAGCTTCTACAGACGAGTGTGGCATAAACGGAATCGCATCAGCGATTGGTCCTTGTGATTTTCCTTCAATTTCAAGGATAGATGGCCATTGATAAAATTGATCAATCACCAAATGTAAATCTGTAACATCTGAATTTCCAACCTTAGCTTTGGCAACATTTATATCGAGAAAATGCGTGACTAAAGTCAGGACTCCTTCGGCATTTTCAATTGCAGGCAAGCCAGGAAAATAATCAGATTTCAGCTCACGAAAATTTGCGACTGTATGCAGAGCACCTTCTGAAAGCAAGGCTTTGTGCCAGTTTCCTTCCTCTAAGGATAAATCACAAATCAAACTATCAATCTGCGCCGATTTTATATGCGCCAACACCCAGTGCCTAGCAAATGGACCGACTGTCTCTGGCCAATGTTGCATTAGCTCAAGAAAATCAAGGCTTTTTGTCGCCGCTGAAAGATTAACTTTGGGCTGCCATTTCTGCCATTCTTGCGGTACTTCGCCAGATACTTCGCCAGAAACATCTAGCGGTAAATTATTCACATGTCCTTTCATTTCGTTCAATACGATTCTGGCTTTTTCTCCTTCACGAAAGAAAGCAACATTAAGCGCTAAATCATTACTAACCAAAGGCGTTTGAAACCATTTTTGTGCATCTAGGCTACCTTGTAATTTTGAAACTTCGAGCTCAGCCTTTTCAGGAATAAGATCTTCTGACAAAGTTAGAGATAAAACTCCATCAATGGTCGCAGCAAATGAAAAAGGAAAATTAGTTTCCGCAGCAAGCAGAGACTGAAAAGGATCGGTTGGTAATTGATCAAAACGCAGAGAGAGATTCCATTTATTTTCAACATTAGATGAAAACACGCCAGCAAAATGCGTTGGCACGTGATTGCCAAAATCCACATCAGAACGCACAAGCATAAACATATTTCCGTCTTGCCAATCTTCAGAAATATCCGTCGATGGAATTTGCCATAATCCTGTTGTGTGCGGCCCTTCTACATACAAAGTAGCATTACGCAGAGTTAGCTGCTTATGCACTAAATGCAGACGCCGTGGCGCAGATAAAAAGCGCGCTTGAAGAATGTACAAAAAATCTTGCACATCAGTTTTATCTTCTGAAATAACTTCATTGGCGGCAGGAGTGATTTTTTCTTCCTCACCAATATTTGCCGTAATATTTTGTAGATTTTCTATCGCAACCTGCGACAAAACCTCGGGTGGAATATCAGTATCAACGCGCCCATCATGTAGTGGTTTATTATTGGAATTTTCAGAAACAGCTGGAATATTTTCTGCATTTTTTTCAACTGGCTTTGGTAATACAAGTCGAAAAGATGGTGAAAATAAAATCACACGACTAGGCGTAAGATCGCCGTATAAAGCCGCAATCAGGCTATAGCCAACAGCAACGCGCGGAAAACGAGAAATCAATTCTCCCGTAGAATCTTTTATTATCACATCTTGCAGTTCAAGACGAAAAGCGTATTCATCACGATCAAAGCGCAGCTCGTTTCCAGAAGTGCTAACCGAATAACCTGGCAAAAGCGCATTCAGGCTTTGTAGTAATACACTGTCGATTAATGGTAATGAGCGCGGAGCAAGAGAAACCCAAAGCAAAAAACTCATCAAGCTTAGCATTGCTGAAAGCACTGCCAACAAGGTGACTTTATATGTAATATTGAACGTTTTGCGCAGCACGATTTTTTACTTTTATTTCTTTCAAAAAATTATGACGTAACATTATGCAAATTCATCCCGAGTGGCAAGCGCTGGCGCAAGCTTATAGTGCAAGAAAAGCCACAGCTTCTGCTGCAGAAAAAATTGGCTCAAAAACCAATTCCGGAAACGAAGAAACAAATGAATTTATTAATCAGCCGTTTTTTTTGGAATCTTTGGAGAAAATAAAAAATTTCAGTCCGTTTCTTGCGCATCTATGGAGCAATCACCAAGAAAATCTGCTGCCGCTTTTTTATCTTGGTAGTGAAAATTATTGGAATAAATTTTACGCTGATCTTGAATTGGCAACAAAATCAATTCACAAGCCAGAAAATTTAATGTCGCATCTGCGCATAGCAAAACAGCGGCTTTCATTGTTTCTAGGCTGGGTTGATTTGACTGGATGTTGGTCTGTTGAGCGTGTAACCGCTGCTCTTAGCAGTTTTGCGACACTTGCTTTGCGCCGTGCATCTGCTTGTGTTTTGCGCCGCTCAGCTGATCTTGAAGAATTGCAATTAAATGATTTAGAAAACCCAGAAAAAAACTCTGGTTTTATAATCCTTGCCATGGGCAAGCTTGGTGCTTGTGAGTTAAATTACTCAAGCGATATCGACATAATTGTTTTCTACGATCCCAGTCGCTTCACCTATATTGGCAATCAAACCATTCAACAATGCGCTATTCGCTTAACTCGCGAACTGGTGCAAATTATGGAAGAGCGCACGCGCGATGGTTATGTTTTTCGCACCGATTTGCGTCTGCGTCCTGATCCTTCTTCAACTCCGCTGGCATTATCAACAGAAGCAGCTTTGCGTTACTATGAAAGCGTTGGACAAAATTGGGAACGCGCCGCTTTCATTAAAGCCTCGGCAATTGCTGGTGATTTGGAAGCAGGTGAGGATTTTCTAGAAGAATTGCGTCCATTTATTTGGCGCAAATATCTTGATTTCGCTGCACTTCAAGACATCCATTCGATCAAGCGCCAAATTGCCAGCAGCAAGGAAGATATTCCTGAGCAGCTTTATGATTACAATATCAAGCTTGGGCACGGAGGAATTCGCGAAATCGAATTTTTTGTGCAAACGCAGCAGTTAATTTGGGGCGGAAGACAGCCAGAGCTGCGCGTGAAAAGTACATGTTCAGCGCTTGATTCACTCTGTGCGGCGAAAAAAATTGAAGCCAGCACAGCGCAAGATCTAAAAAATATTTATCATTTTTATCGCAAATTAGAGCATAGACTGCAAATGGTGGCAGATGCGCAAACCCACACTTTACCTAATAATCCTGATGCTTATCGCTCTATCGCAAATAGTATGGATTTTGAAAAAGAAACCTCATTCACCAGTCATTTGCGTAAAAAGTTACTCGCTGTTCAGCGGCGTTATAGCAAATTATTCAAAGGAGCTCCTAATTTATCTGAAGGAAAAAGCTTGGTTTTTACAGGCGTTGAAAATGACCCAGAAACTGTAGCTAATCTCAAACGCATGGGTTTTCGCGAGCCCGCAACTACTGCGCAATTAATTCGCCAATGGCATCACGGAAGACATCGCTGCACCAACAACAAACGCGCGCGCGAATTGCTAACTGAACTAACACCAACGATATTGAAAGCCTTTGCTGATACGCTTGATCCAGATCGCGCATTTTTGCATTTCGATGAATTTTTAGAAAAGCTTCCCGTTGGCATTCAACCTTTTTCGCTTTTTCATGCGCATCCTTCGGTGTTGAACCTAATTGCGGAATTGATGGGAAATTTCCCCTATCTTGCTGATACTCTCGCGCATAATCCTTCACTGCTTGAATATATTCTCTATCCCGATTTTTTGACTGATCTGCCGCAGAGAGAAATTCTCCATGAAAGCCTAGGACAGGCGATTGGTATGCTTCATGACTATGAAGAAGTTTTAAATACCGTGCGTCGCTGGGTGCGTGAACGGCAATTTCAAGTAGGTGTTTTGCTCATGCGAAGACAGATTTCTACCGTTTCTGCGCGCATCCATTTATCAGATATTGCTGATGCGGTTTTGTTACTACTTCCGCCTTATGTTGAGCATGAATTTCAGCTAACTCAGCAACAAGAACGCAAAGGAAATTACGCATTTTTAGCGCTGGGAAAATTAGGAAGTCGCGAGATGACTTTCGACTCCGATCTCGATTTAATTTTTCTTTATTCCACGCAAGCTGAAGATAGCAGTGAGCAGGGCGGATATTTTCAGCGTTTTATTCGGCGTTTTTTGACCGCATGTTCAACATTAACTACCGAAGGGCGTCTTTATGAAGTTGATATGCGCTTGCGACCATCAGGAAAAGATGGTCCGCTAGCCACACAAGAAGCCACTTTCATCAAATATTATCAAGAAGACGCCGGTGCTTGGGAAGTTGAGCGCATGGCACTAGCTAGAGCGCGCGTATTAAGCTTGAATACTGAATTCGCAAATCAGCTTGAGCAAGCTTTGCAATGCGTAGTTTCACAGCCAATCGATATAAAAGCTTTCGCTGAAAAAATTGTCGCCTTGCGCGAGAAAATAACCAAACTTTATCCAAGTAACCATCATTGGGCGATCAAATATGTGCGCGGCGGTTTAGTTGATGGCGAGTTTTTGGCGCAGTTTTTTATCATTCTCCACGCGCAAAAAAATCCACAATTAATTGGCAAATCATGTGCTGATATTTTTGTCGAATTGGAAGAAATGCAGGTTTTGGAAAAAAACGAAGGTGATAAACTTTCGTATTCTTATACCTTGCTTCTTGATACACAAACCTTGCTACGCATGATCTACAGCCGCACTCCGAGCGAATATCATTTTACTGATGGCGTACGAGATTTTCTCTGTCAGTCGCTACGTCAACAAAATATGGAAGCTTTGGATGAGGCCATTCTGCAAGCGCAAAAAAATATTCTCGGCGCTTTTGAAAAATATATTGGTAAATAAAAAATGCGGCCCCTTTTAAAGAGCCGCATTTAATTTATATTTTCATAGCAAAAAGCCATGAAAATTATTTGGCCTCGCGTTCGATTGCGCCTAAAACGCGCGCTCTTACTGCTTTGCGTTCTTCCTCAGGCAAAGGAATCAAACCTTTCAGAGCTAAATATCCAGTGTCACCTAAAGCACGCTCACTTAGTAATTCATCCAAAAATTCTTTAAAACCTTTGATAGTTTGGATGTGGGCGGTTTTGGCATAAACATATAAGCGTCTAGAAATTGGATAGCGTCCATCCGCAATAGTATCGAAATCAGGGGCTATGCCATCAACAGTGTGTGCTTGAATGCTAGCGCGGTTTTGCTCGAGATATTCAAAACCAAAGATTCCAAGAGCTTTAGGATTATTGACGATTTTTTGCACAATCAAATTATCGTTTTCGCCTGAGTCGATATACCCACCATCTTCACGCAGGCGGCCGCAGGCCTTTTTGCGCTCTTCGCTTTTGCTATAGACATTGTTGAATTCAGGAAAGCTCGAGCAAGCTTTTTCCATCACTAATTCTACGAAAGAATCACGCGTTCCAGAGGTCGGAGAAGGGCCATAAACCTCGATTTTTTCTGCAGGAAAAGCAGGATCAATCTGGTTCCAAGTTTGGTTGGGATTTTTTACCAACTTACCATTTTGTGGAACTTCCAAAGCCAAGGCCAAAAATAATTGCTTGCTGGTAAGTGGATTTTTCCAACTTTTTTTCGATGAAGCAATTGCAATTCCATCAAAACCAAGTGGAATTTCTATATATGAAGAAACGCCGCCTTTTTTGCATTGCTCTTTTTCGCTATCTTTGATTGGCCGTGATGCATTTACCGCATCAGAAAATTCTGCACCAACGCCTTCGCAAAATAATTTGAAGCCACCACCAGTTCCCGTTGATTCAACAATCGGTGTTTGAAAAGCTCCGCGCTTGCCAAATTCTTCCGCCACAGCTGTGACAAAAGGATAAACGGTTGAAGAGCCGACAATTCTTATGTTTTCCCGCGCGCTTGCTGCATTTGCGCCAAGTAATGAACAGCCTATAGCCGTTGCTATTATAAATTTTTTCATTGGTTTCCTCACAAAGTTAGGGCTTTTTAAGACGAGTTCGGATATGCGTGTTTCGACTTACAATGTCAATAACATTTTTATATTTCCACAAAGATAGAATGGTTTCTTTCAATGAAAACTGCACGTGTTTTAAAAATGATGACGGCGCTATCGCAAGAGACGCGATTAGCGATTTTTAGGCTTTTAATTCAGACCGATGAAAAAGGTTTTTCTGCTGGAACAATCGCTGAAAAACTGCAAATACCTGCAGCTACTTTATCGTTTCATCTAACCCAATTAGCTGAGGCAAAATTAATTGAATCGCGCCGTGAAGGTCGGCAGATTTACTACATTGCCCGCTATAAAACCGTAAAAAAGCTTTATCAGTTTCTTGCAGAAAATTCTTTTCACAAACGCAAAGAAGAAAAACAAAAGCAAAGCATCACTCCAGATGATTTTGAAGAAGGTCTAGATGATGATGCATAAGTATTAACTCACAACTCCGCCAATTCCTTGATATTCAAATCCCATTTCCCGCATTTTTTTTCCTGATAAAACATTGCGTAAATCAAGAATTTTAGCGGCAGACATTTTTTTTGCCAATTCAGACCAAGGGAAGTTCTGAAACTCTGTCCATTCAATTAACACCACGGCTAATTCAGCATCAGCAAGAGATTCTTCAATATTATTGGTAACGGGAAGAGAAAAATCAGGTAAAAATTTGACCAGATTTTCTGTTGTAATTATTGGATCAAAAAGCTGCAAATGCGCTCCTGCTGCTAATAATTCAGGCACAAGATACAAGCTAATTGCTTCGCGCAGATCATCGGTTCCTGCTTTAAATGAAAGCCCGATCAACGCAATTTTTTTGTTTTTTAAATTATCAGAAAGTGCGGCGCTAATTTTTTCTAACATCAATTTTTTACGATTTTTATTCGCAGCTATTGCCGCTTCAACCAAATGCAGCTGCACCTGATTTTCTCTCGCTGTATGCGCAAGCGCCAAAGTATCTTTCGGCAAACAATAGCCTCCGTAACCAGGGCCGACTTTCAAATAGCTTTTGCCAATACGCGGATCAGCGCCGATTGCCTCAGCTACAACTGAAACATCAGCGTTGGTTTTTTCACATAAATTGGCCAGCTCATTGATGTAGGAAAGCTTCACGGCCAGAAAAGAATTCGCCGCATATTTGATGCACTCAGCTGTTTCAAGCGAAGTCGCAATCAGCGGCGCACCAAGCGCAGTGAGTGGCTGATAAAGCGCGCGCAATTTTTCTTCTGCTAATTTATTTTCGCAACCAATTACAATGCGGTCTGGCTTCATAAAATCATCAACCGCCGAGCCTTCCCGCAAAAATTCTGGGTTTGAAGCTAAATGCAAATTGCGTTCAGGAAATTTTGTTCTGACATGAGCGAGTAATTTTGCTCCCGTTCCAACCGGTACAGTTGATTTGGTCACAATGATTGTTTCGCTTT
>JBIKYU010000028.1:0-16346 GCA_044355085.1 Rickettsiales bacterium
CCTCGGCGCCATAAAAAATACTTTGCTCAAGACGCGTATGAAATCTACTGCCCGATTGAAGCGGCGGATAACGAAACGGCGTGTATAAGAGATAGTGCAGATCTCCACGCTTATTTGAAGTTGGCGCGAGAGGCTTTGCCGCATCAAGAATTTCTTCAAGCAGGCGCTGCTCATCATCGCTATCAACAAGTTTACGCGTAGAAATAAAATGCTGACCTTCAACCAGACGGAATATTTTTCCTGAATATGATTTAAAATGCTTAGCTAAATTGTCCTCAAGCAGCGCTTTCATTATTGACCACGCATACAATCGATATATTGCACAATGTTGCTTAGGCCTTCGACATTTTTCATAAGCTCGAATGGAGCGCCGCCCAAAGCATCATTATGAGCTGCAAGCCAGAGCTTTTCATTTTCAGAATTTCCGCCCATATAGGCGTCAAGACCCCTGAAAGCGCGCAAGAAAAGAAGAGCTAGTTGCCACTGCTTGCTGTTGTAATCGAGATCGTAATTGCCGTTTTTTAATCTTGAGATTGAGGCCTCGCTAAGCCCTAGAATTTCACCCAAATGCTTGTTGCTGATCTCCCAATAATCGGCAGATTTTTTAAGCGCCTTGGTTACGACCAAAACCTGCTGTTTTTCGGCTTTTTTGAGATTATTTTGCATAAAATTTCTTCCTTTCTATAGAAAGAATATGTCTTTTTTCTTGCCGCTGCAAGTTTTTTGCTTTTTCTAGATCGAAATAATCCGTAAAAATATGCAAAAAAAATGTCCTAATTTTAAATATAAAATTCCAAATCCAAAACTTTTTAGTATGAAAGCCGTGGTTTGGGGAAGCTCTCAATTTTAGCGCAAGGGCTAAAATTGCGGGAAAATGTAATTTCAAAACACATAATAAATTTAATAAGAGAGATCACTAAAATGGATATTCAAAAAATTGCGATTGGAAAAAACCCTCCACATGAAGTCAATGTTATCATTGAGGTTCCAGTCGGTTCTGACCCTGTAAAATATGAGCTTGATAAAGATTCTGGTGCACTTTTTGTGGATCGTTTTTTGCACACTGCAATGCATTATCCATGCAATTACGGATTTATTCCGCACACGCTTTCCGATGATGGGGATCCAATCGATGCGCTGGTTATAACGCGCCGCCCAATTACGCCTGGCGCGGTTATTGCTGTGCGTCCGATTGGAGTTTTGTTGATGGAAGATGAATCTGGTGGCGATGAAAAATTACTTGCTGTTCCTGCAAGCCGCTTACATCCTTTCTATGATGATGTGCAATCTTATGAGCAATTACCGCAAATCTTACTCGATCAAATTTCGCATTTTTTCGCACATTATAAAGACCTAGAGCCAAATAAATGGGTGAAGATTGTTGGCTGGAGAAATGCCGATGCCGCAAAAGCTGCGGTTGAAAGCGCAATTGCTTTGTATAACGAAAAAAATAAACGCTAAGACAAAAAAAGACGTTGATTTGCTTAGGAGTTTTTCTGGACAAGAATTCTTACATAAATTTACGCCATGATTTCTCTCCCCTGCAATGCGGGGGAGAAGACAATTTCAGCCCCTTTTCTTTTTCAGCTCTTTGATACCTCTGGACATTGATTCTCGCAGGATTATTTGAAATCGACCCTTTGCTGCTTAAGAATTATTCATGCAACAAATCTCTCAGGCAGAAATCATGGTTTAGAAAACTCCACCTGTCTTGCAACGCTTGATTTCTTTATTGCATGGGGCAAATGCTTCTGTCATGTTTGCCGATTATCCTACTTTAGGATTTTCATTTTTTCTCGACATTTTCTATTATCATTCAAAAGAGGCGCGCATGTCCGATCTTGAGCTTTTTATCTATGTTTGCGGCGGCTTAGCGTTGCTTTATGGAATCTTGATGAGTCGCTCGATTTTGTCGGCATCTGCGGGAAATGAAAAAATGCAAGAAATCGCAACTGCCATTCAAATTGGTGCTAGCGCTTATCTTAATCGTCAATACTCAACCATCGCTGTTGTTGGCGTAATCATTGCTTCTGCATTAGGAATGGTGCTGAATTGGCATGTCGCTGGTGGATTCGTTTTAGGCGCCGTGCTTTCAGGGCTTGCTGGCTATATCGGCATGTATATTTCTGTGCGTGCTAATGTCAGAACTACGGAAGCAGCGCGTAGCGGTGGTTTGCGCCATGCACTTAGCATTGCGTTTCGTTCTGGCGCAATTACTGGATTTCTAGTTGTTGGTTTGGGACTGCTGGGTGTCGCGGTTTATTATTACTACTTGAAGCGGGAAGGAATTGAAGTGCGCGCCATCTTAGAATCTTTGGTAGCTCTTAGTTTTGGCGCATCACTGATTTCTATTTTTGCACGCCTAGGCGGTGGAATATTTACCAAAGGCGCTGATGTTGGCGCTGATTTAGTTGGAAAAATTGAAGCAGGAATTCCCGAAGATGATCCAAGAAATCCAGCTGTTATTGCTGATAACGTTGGCGATAATGTTGGTGATTGCGCAGGTATGGCGGCTGACTTATTCGAGACTTACGCAGTTACTATGGTCGCAACCATGGTTTTGGGCGCAATTTTCTTTGCAGGCGACGCGCGCGAAACTTTGATGACATTACCTTTAGCGATTGGCGGAATTTGCATTTTGGCTTCGCTGCTTGGCACTTTTTTTGTCCGCTTAGGAAAAAAAGAAAATATCATGGGCGCGCTTTATCGCGGTGTAATTGCAACTGGGGTTTTTTCGGCCTTAGGAATTGCTTATTACATCAAAAATCATTTGGGTTTTGAGATGTTATTTATCTCACCAACCAAACAATTTACTGGCCTTGATGTTATGCATTGCGTGCTCGCGGGATTGGCTATAACTGGCGCTTTGGTTTGGGTTACAGAATATTATACTTCAACAGCTTTCAGGCCAGTTCGAAGCATTGCTAAAGCTTCAACTACAGGACATGGAACAAATGTGATTCAGGGATTGGCTGTTTCGATGGAAGCAACAGCTCTGCCTGCGATAATTATTGCGATTGGAATAATTTATACATTTTTGCAATGCGGTTTGTATGGAACAGCGATTGCTGCCACAACAATGCTTGCCATAGCGGGAATGATAGTTGCATTAGATGCTTACGGTCCCGTTACTGACAATGCTGGTGGAATCGCAGAAATGGCCGATTTACCGAAAGATGTAAGACGCATAACCGATGCTTTAGATGCAGTTGGCAACACAACAAAAGCGGTGACAAAAGGCTATGCGATTGGCTCTGCTGCTTTGGCTTCTTTGGTTTTATTCGCCGCCTTCACTGAAGATCTGCATTATTATTTTCCAAAACTTACTGTTTCTTTCAGCTTGAGTGATCCTTATGTGGTGGTGGGATTATTCATGGGCGGTTTGTTACCATATATTTTTGGTGCAATGGGGATGCAGGCAGTCGGCCGCGCAGCGGGTGCGGTTGTGGTGGAAGTTAGAAGACAATTTCAGGAAATAAAAGGCATCATGGATGGCACAGCTCGCCCAGATTACAGCCGAGCTGTTGATCTGCTCACCCGAGCGGCAATCAAAGAAATGATAATTCCATCTCTACTTCCTGTCGTTGCTCCAATTGTTCTTTACGCGATAGTGAATGAAATTGCGGGCCAGGAATCAGCCTTATCAGCGCTAGGCGCAATGCTGCTTGGTATTATCATAACAGGCTTATTCGTTGCCATTTCTATGACTTCTGGCGGCGGCGCTTGGGATAATGCCAAAAAATACATCGAAGAAGGAAATTATGGCGGCAAATTTTCTGATGCTCATAAAGCTGCGGTTACGGGCGATACAGTTGGCGATCCTTACAAAGATACTGCTGGACCTGCAGTTAATCCGATGATTAAAATTGCCAATATCGTTGCAATCTTACTTTTAGCGATTGTAGCTGAAGGACAATAAGCGGAAAAAATAGCAATGGATATTATCTCGAACATAGCCGACCTACGTAGAGCAGTTCATGTTTGGCAAATGGCGAAACATAAAATCGCTTTTGTGCCAACAATGGGGGCGCTGCATAAAGGCCATTTGTCTTTGATAAAGGCAGCAAAGTCGCATGGCGAAAAAATAATAGTTAGTATTTTTGTTAATCCGCTGCAATTCTCGCCGAACGAGGATTTCGGGCGCTATCCGCGCACTCTAGGAGAAGACATAAAACTGCTTGAAGAGATAAAAGTTGATGCGCTCTACACACCAAAAGCTCAGAATATGTACCATGAAAATTTTTCAGCTCGCGTTACTTTAGGTGCAATTTCTAATGAGCTAGAAGGCGCAGTTCGCAAAGGTTTCTTTGATGGCGTTGCAACAGTGGTGCTAAAATTTCTGATGCAAATAAATCCTGATTTTGTAGTTTTTGGCGAAAAAGATTATCAGCAATTATGTCTGATGCAAAAAATGCTGCGCGAGCTTGATATAAATATTGAAGTTATTGCAGTGCCAACTGTTAGGGAAGCTGATGGTTTGGCGCTTTCTTCGCGCAATCGCTATCTCAATATCTACGAGAGAAAAATTGCACCGCAGCTTTATTTTCTCTTGAACGAGCTAGCCATAAAATTGCGCAATATGGAATCACCCCAAAACGCAATGCAAGCTACAAAACATCAATTATTGCAAGCTGGTTTTCAGACAGTTGATTATGTTGAAGTGCGCCACGCAGAAACTTTGCTCGAGCCAAAATTATTTTTAGAACCAACTAGAATTTTAGCCGCAGCAACGCTTGGAAAAACGCGCCTGATCGATAATATAGCGCTTTAAAACATGGAAGAATCCCGCCTAAGCAGCGATTATTTCGGAAAAACAAACAGCATTGCAAGATTGCTGAAAGCAGCAGTTTCTCTGCATCAGAAAGGTGATCTAAAGGCTGCACTTAAATATTATGAAATGGTTTTAGCCAGCGATGCGAAACAGCCAGATGCGCTGCATCTGCGCGGCGTAATTTTCCTGCAGCAACATGATTATTTGCGTGCGAAAGCTGAAATTTGCGCTGCTATTTCCATCGACCCCAAACAGATTTCTTATTACCTGAATCTCGGCGTTGTTTATCATGCTTTAGAAAAATTTGATGATGAATATCAAACTTATCGCACGGCTTTGGCGACCGCCTCGGCTGAGGAGAAAAAATTCATTTTAAACGAGCTGCTGAAAACCCAGCGAGAATGCGCTGATTGGAGCGATCTGGAGCAGAATATTTTATCTTTGTCGCAAGAAATTGCGAAGGCTCTGCAAAATAATTCTACAATGCCGATCAGCCCTTATCATTCTCTCACCCTGCCGCTGCCTGCGTGGGTGCAAAAAGAAATTGCTGTTAGATATGCAAAAAATATTTTTCCGCGCGAGAATTTTTCATTGCAGAAGAACGCTAAAACAAAGGAAAATGACCGCATTCGGCTTGCATATCTTTCTGCTGATTTTCGCAATCATCCAACAGGACATTTAATGTCTTCTTGGCTCCGCTATCATAATCGCGAAGAATTTTCTGTGACCGTTTATATGTATGGTCCTACTGATAACAGTTCTTGGCAAAAAGAAATTGCCGAATCAGTAGAAAATTTTGTGATTTTTCCAACAGAGACAAAAGCAGAAATCATCGCCAAACATATAGCTGATAATGAGATTGAAGTTCTGTGCGATGTGATGGGTTATATTCAAAATGCGCGACCAGAAATTTTAGCGCTAAGACCTGCGCCTGTACAAATAAATTTTCTTGCTTATCCAGGCACCAGCGGAGCAACTTGGATTGATTATATATTGGGCGATGAAATCGCAATTCCTGCAGCAGCGGAGCAGAATTTTTCTGAGAAAATTCTGCGCATGCCAGATAGTTATTTTTGGTTCGACGGAAAAATCAATCCGCCAAAACCCTTGCAGAGAGCTGATCTCGGCTTGCCAGGCGATAAAATAATTCTCGCTTCTTTTAATAGCATCAGCAAACTTGACCCAAGCGTTTTTGCCTTGTGGTTAGAAATTTTACATGAAATTCCTGAAGCAATTTTATGGTTATATGTCGAGCGTGAATCAGCCAAACAGCGCTTGTTAGAAACAGCAGCGAAAGAAGGAATTGCGGCGGGGAGAATTTACTTCGCCGCACGCACGGAAAAAGAAAAACATTTAGCGCGCTTGCAAGCTGCCGATTTATTGCTCGATAGTTTTTGGGTTGGCGCACATACAACTGCGCTTGATGCGCTATTTGTTGGCTCTCCGATAGTTTCATTAATGGGCGAAACCATGATACAGCGCGCAACAGCCAGTATTTTATCTGCAGCGTTTTTAGATGAAGCAGTTTGCATCAGTAGAATTGATTATAAAAATTGGGTGATAAAATTTTGTCGCGATGAAAATTTCCGCGCAAAGATTTCTAACAAAGCAAAAGCGGCACGCTTGCAAAGCCCTGTTTTTGCGGCAGAGACACAAGTAGCGCAATGGGAAAATTTGCTTAGAAAAATCTCACGATAAACCTGCGCTAAAACAGCAAGAAAAAACTTCTTCCGTAATTTTTTCGCACCAGGTTTTTCCACGCTTTCTTGCAAATAATGCGTCTGCTGGATTTGCTGCTGCCCCCAGAAGCGGCCGCTCTTCTTGCTCGTTATCTTCAACCTCAGCCTCTTTATATGAGGCAATTATTTTTTCAATATTATCACGAAATAATTTTTCGGTTTCTGCATTGATAATTTTAGGGCGGGTAATAGTAGCAAATCTTTCAATGCAGGCGCCAGTTCTTGCAGCTAATTTTTTGTCTTCAGGATCATAAATTGCTAGCACAATATTTTCAGGAAAAATAACTGTATCTATATTACGCAACTGCTCAAAATGCGTACTTTGCAAGGATTCCAACCTGTTGCTTGGTTTGGCTTTGAAAATTCCTGGCAAAATTATTGTGTCTAGATTGATATTTTCATCACGCGCAAAAAATTCTGCCAAATTATTTAAATCAACAAGTTCTGATGTCCATTTTATTTGCGCGCGAACTTTCTCTGAGCCCACTTCAATTCCTACATCCTGACCAGAATTTTCAGTCGATGGGCGCAAAATTTTTATCATCTCACTTTGCGCATCAGCTAATTTATGCGCGACCTTTAACTTTACCAGAAGCTCGTATCTTTGGCTTTCTGTCTTGAACTCAGCACTCATAATAATCTCCGCCGAAAATACCATTCCATCTTTTTAGCTTCTATATTTTCTCTGCTTTTCATACGTGAAAATATGAAATGGTATGAATTTGCGGCATGGGTTTTTTAAAGACTCATGCCGCAGAATTTCTCTATTTTTAGAATGACAATTTGTAACTGAGCGTCATGATATTTTCGCTCTTCATTTGTGGGCCATCAAGATTCTGATAGAGCGGAATCCCGTATTCTAAATCTAATTTATGGCCGCCGAATGAATTGACATTTTTATAAATCGACACACCAACTAGCCCGTCAATGCGTTCTCCGCCCTGTAATTCAGCGCGTCCGCCTGGCATCGAAGAGCGGCTGATTTTCTTATCTATGCCGTTGATATTGCCAATCTGTTTTCCGTCAAAACGCAGAGAAAGTGCCATGAAATCCGTAACTTCTGCAGCTGTCCATGTGGTGATTTTGGCCTCATTACCTAAGCGATAATTTTCAGAATTTTCAGAAAAACGCGGTGTATATTCCGCGCGCGCGCCAAAACTATAACGGCCAAATTTATCTGCAAGGCTTGCAGCAAAAGTTGGATCAAATGTGCCTGAGCCAAGCTGCATCGCATAATCCATGTGATGAGATTCTGCATCTCCGTCACCATGAACATGCGTGAAACTCTCATCAATTGCGCCTGTTGGCAGGCTTAATCCCAATGATAAATTGGCATTAATTTTATGCCCTGACAGCAGATTGTCAGAAGAAAATATTTGTGTAATTCCTGAAATTTCGATGTCGCCTAAACCTTCGCTTTTCATTTTCATACGCGCATTGTGAGAATCAATATGTGTCATGGTTTTCTGCACATAAGGAATCATGATCATTGCGGTTATGTTTTCAGTTACGCCACCCATCAAACCAAACATATGCATTTGCATGCTCATATCATCAGCAGCTTGGCTATAACCGCTAGCAATTACTTGCTCTGCGGTCATGTCGTCAGAGCCTTTTAAATAGCCGCTCATATTCATTTGCTCGTATGAATATGAAGTCATAAATTGACCTGGGCTGAGAATATGCTCGCCCATAATTCCAGCAGGCGTAGCAATATGTGCTGCATGATGTTGGTGATTATTTTCAGAAGCAAAAACTGAATTAGAACAAACAAGCGCAAGCGTGGCTGCGCCGTAGAAAATATTACGCATAAAAAAACCTAAAAATAAAATATTTGTAAAGCGCCAAAAGCGGCGTTTTCATTAGAAATGTGGAAATTTCAGAGTGCCAGATTAGGCCTGGAGAAGCGCAGCAGGCGGCGCTTGCGCCTGAGTATATTTGGTTACATTTTCTGTAAGCAGAAAAATATTTTGCGTGTTTACAAATTCAGAAAAAATTGCGCCCGCAGCAGGAATTTGAGTAAGCGCAATTTGCTCGGCTAGATTTGCAAAAACCGAAACACAAAGCGGACAATGGCGTTTATGTGGCTTGGATTTATGCTCAGAAAAATTGATTTTAGATTCGCCCGAATCGTTGGAATTGGTGCAAATTAAAAAATTATCACCAAAGATTTTTTGTAATTCTGTAACATCTTTATTTTGTATAATAGGCGCGTTCAAAATGCCGAAAGACGGCACTAGGCTTGAGAAAACAAAAGCCCAAATAAAAATTAATGATAATAAAGCGCGCGGCTTTTGTTTATCTGGTTGCATGTTATTCTTTTGCATTAATTGCAGCAAAACTTGGATTGTCTATGAAAACTGATTCTCTTTTATCGGAGCTTGATACAGATAAAATTTTAATTTTCATAGCAAATATTTTTGCTTATTTTATGCGGATATTTTTATTCGTCCTTAATTTATTGGGCCAATTTTTCTGCCTCAAATGAACGCAATAATTTAATTGCGCCGTCTCATTTGTGTGTTGCAAATCTTTGCTTTATAGCGCTTCTGCTTAAGAATCTTTTTCTATTTTCCTAGTTATTTTCAAAAATTTTTACAGCGAAGTTTTATGTCAACAGTTGATGCGAAGGAAATTTCTAAATTCACAGAAATTGCTGAAAAATGGTGGAATGAAAGCGGTCCATTTGCGCCGCTGCATCGTTTTAATCCTGTGCGCATAGAATATTTGCGCGACAAAATTTGCACGCATTTTTCGCGTGATGTTACAAATCCACAACCGCTCAAAGCCTTGCGAATCATTGATGTTGGCGCGGGAGGCGGATTGCTAAGCGAGCCTCTGGCGCGTATGGGCGCTGAAGTTTTAGGAATTGATGCAGGCGAGGCAAATATTGCTGCTGCGAAAATTCATGCAGAAAATTCTGGCGTGAATGTTGAATATCTTGCAACAACAGCAGAGGAAATCGCAGCAAAAGGCCAGGTTTTCGATGTGGTTTTAGCAATGGAAATTATCGAACATGTCGCAGATATAAATCTGTTTTTGCAAACGCTTTGTAAAATTGTTGCGCCTGGCGGGATTCTCTGCGTTGCAACTATCAATCGTACAGCACAGTCTTTTTTGAAAGCAATTATTGGTGCAGAATATGTACTCAGATGGCTGCCGCGCGGAACGCATGAATGGAAACGCTTTTGCAAACCTTCAGAAATAGCCAAAGAGCTGGTTTCGCAAGGCTTAGAAGTAAATGCAATTGATGGGGTGAGTTATTCAATTATAACGCGCAGCTTTGCAATTTCACGCGATGTTTCGGTTAATTACATGTTGTTGGCAAGTCGTGGATGATGCTTTATAAAACCATCCCCCTTAAAAATTATCGGCGTTTTTTCGAGTAATTATGCGCATTTTATATCATTTTCCACTTTGTCCTTTCTCGCGCAAGGTTCGCATTTTATTAGCAGAAAAAGGGCTTGAGCATGAGCTGGTGAGCGAGCATTTCTGGGAAAGACGCCGCGCGTTTGCGCGCCTTAATCCTGCTATGCAAGTTCCCGTTTTGGTAGAAATGGATGGCAGAACTTTGCCAGATAGCACCGCAATTGTTGAGTATCTCGAGGAAACCTATCCGCCTGAAAACCACTATTTAGGCGCAACTCCAGAGGAACGCGCCGAAACGCGCCGCTTGATTGCCTGGTTTGACATAAAATGTTTTCAGGAAGTTACACGCTATCTGATTCAAGAAAAAGTCGTGCGTTATTATCAAGGCGTTGGTTATCCTTCTTCTGAAGTGATTCGCGCGGCGAAAGCCAATCTTATGCCGCATTTGGAATATATTGCTTATCAAACGCGCCAACAGCAATGGTTGGCGGGCGAGCGTTTTTCTCTTGCTGATATTGCCGCTGCTGCGCAACTTTCTGTTTTGGATTATATGGGAGAAGTTCCCTGGGATGCAGCGCCAGCAACGCGCGATTGGTATGCTCTGGTTAAGTCACGTCCAAGTTTTCGTCCGTTGCTGAAAGATCGCATTCCAGGATTCACTCCGCCGCTACATTACGCTAACCCTGATTTTTAGAGATTATTTTGCGATGAAAAAAAATTCCTCTCCTGAAAAATGGCAAGCTCAAACAAAAGCAGTTCGCTCAGGTACGGTGCGCTCTGAATTTGGCGAAACTAGCGAGGCGCTGTTTTTAAATTCTGGCTTTTGCTACGAATCAGCTGAAATCGCTGAAAGCCGCTTTAATGGTCAGAATCCTGGGTTTGTTTATTCGCGTTATTCGAATCCAACCTTAGCGATGCTTGAGGAGCGTTTGCGCAATATTGAAAATGCTGAGCGCTGCATTGTGATGGCAAGTGGTATGGCTGCAGTTTTTGCTTCGATAATGTCCGCCATAAAACCTGGTGACCATTTGATTGCAAACCGAGTTTTGTTTGGTTCCTGCTATTATATTATCACGCAAATTCTGCCGCGTTTTGGGGTGGAAATTTCTTTGGTAGATGGCGACGACAAGCAAGCTTGGGAACAGGCTTTCCGCAAAAATACCACTCATGTTTTTATTGAAACTCCCGCCAATCCAACCTTGTCTTTGACTGATATTTCCTATGTATCAAGCCTATGCAAACGACATGGCGCATTGCTTATTATCGATAATGTTTTTGCAACACCGTTGCTGCAACATCCGCTAAAACTTGGTGCTGATTTAGTTGTTTATTCAACGACGAAACATATCGACGGACAAGGCCGCTGTTTGGGTGGAGCAATTCTGGGCGAGAAAAAATATTTGGAAGAAGTAATTCTGCCGTTTCATCGTCATACTGGTCCAGCAATGAGCCCGTTCAATGCTTGGGTGACGCTGAAAGGCGCAGAGACCATGAATTTGCGCGTTCATCGTCAATGCGACAATGCGGAAAAAATTGCGGCTTTTTTGGAAGCTCATGCAAAAATAGAACGGGTTTATTACCCAGGGCTTGCTTCTCATCCGCAATATGAATTAGCTAAAAAGCAGATGTCGCGCGGCGGTCCGCTAATTGCTTTTGTAGTTAAGGGCGAAAAAAACGGCGCTTTTAATTTCATGAATCAACTTGATGTGATCGATATTTCTAATAATCTTGGTGATGCAAAAAGTTTAATTACGCATCCGGCGACGACAACTCATAGCAATATCGAAGCAGCAGAACGCGCGAAACTGGGGATTTCCGATGGTTTGGTGCGACTTTCAGTTGGCATCGAAGATGCGGTAGATCTTTTGCATGATTTGGAGCAAGCGCTTGCTAAAGCTTAGAAAAAAAACTCATAAAATTTTTTCTACTGCTGCTTTCACTTTAGTGGAAGTGGCAATAACACTTGCGGTTTTGGCATTGCTGATTGCATCAGTAACGGGCGGCATGCATTTGATGACGCTCTCTAAAATTTACGCAACTATTTCTGAGTTTCAAAAATATCAAACCGTGATTAGCGCTTTCAAACAAAAATACCATGCGTTTCCTGGTGATATGTCAAATGCAGCTTCATTTTGGAGTTCAACTAACGGCGATGGTGATGATGCAATTGAATATAGTGGCGGGCCAGGAAGCAATGAGTCTCTGCGCGCTTGGCAGCATTTGAATCAGGCAAAAATGCTCGAAGGAAAATATACTGGAACTGGCGAGGGCACTGGCGATCAAGCTTCTATCGGAACTAATGTTCCGATGTCTGGTTATCGTTCAATGTCTGTCAATGCTGGCTATAGTTTGCAATTTAATCCGACCAATACTGTTAGCGGCGGCGTTACTTTTATGTCGAATTATTTGGTGCTTGGCGCGGCAACAGCGAATGCCATCAACACCGCAGCTGCAATTGATGCTGGCCATGCTTACGCTATCGACAAGAAAAGTGACGATGGCTTGCCGCAGCTTGGAAATATTATTATGCCGAGCACAAACTGTATTTCTGGCGCGGGAACAGCTGCAATTTACAGCCCTTCAAACACTTCTGGCTGCGTTATGTATATTCGCGTGGAGCTGCAATGAATTTGCTTTTCAATGAAGAGCTTTATTTAAAGCGCAGAGGGCGCGCCGCAGGTAATGAAAATTTTTCCACACATCCGTTTTTGACTTTTGTTGCGGATTCTTTATGCGAGCGCGTGCAAGCTTTTGCGCGTAATTTCGATAGAATTGCCATTTTCGCTGAAGCAACAGCTGGCGTGGAGAATCATTGCCGCACGGCGAATCCTGCCGCGCTGATTAATAATTTTTTTCTGCCCTTGCCTTTCTCAGGAAATATTTTTCCTGATGATACATTATACCAATTGATTATTCTCGGCCCCTTCTTACAAAGCTGCAATGATGTGCGGGGATTGCTGATAAATTGTCTAAAATATTTAAATAGTGATGGCATTGTAATTGGCTGTCTGTGGGGCGATGAGACATTATCACCCTTGCGACAAATTCTTGTTGAAGCGGAAATGGAGCGCGGCACAACTCCGCGCGTACATCCGATGATCACGGTAAAAACCTTAGGGCAAATCTGTAGCGAGGCTGGATTCACACGCGTTGTAACTGATATTGAAAGAATTTATGGCGCGTATGATAATGCGCTGGCGTTATTTCATGATCTACATATTCTGGGTGAGTCTAGCGTTTTGCTTGCGCGTCATCCTGGATTGGTAACAAAAAATTGGCTAAGCAGGATTGATGAGCGCTTCAGCGCGCATGCGAGCGAGCGAGAAATACGCATGCCTTTTGATTTAGTATCTTTTTTTGGTACGCGTTGAAAGCAATGAAATTCTCTTAAAGTTATAACTTAAAAATGTGAAATTTTATGAGTACGCGTTTTCTTGATAAATCTTTTTTACGCGATACAAACAATGGTTTTAAACCAAGGCGGCGCGGCCTTCCCCTTGCTTGGGTTACTCTGGTTTTTTCTTTGGTATTTATCACTTTGGTAGGAACAATTTCTTTAGTTGTGCCAGAAAAATTATTGGCTTTGGGTTCAATCTCAGCCGTACTTTTTTTGGGACTTGGAATCTGGATTGCAAAAGTTATTGATGAATATCAAAGCGTGTTGTTGCTAACTGAATTTCAGAATTCGCTTTTTGCTGGTGCGGCGCGCCAAGGCAATGAATTTTGCGTTATTCTGAAACGCGATGGCGCGGTTGCTTATGTTGATCCTGAATTTATGCAACGCTTTTTACCAGGATCGCGACAAATTCTGCATATGGGTGCTATCTGGAATGCGCTCAATCTCGATGAAAGAGACCGTGTTTCTCTGAGCGAAAGCGTACTAGAAGGCCGCCAGGAAATGCGCGACGTCGTGCTTGCACATAATATCGATGAAAGACAGCAGTTTTCCTTATCTCTAGCGCCGATTGAAATCTGGAATGAACGAGCGGGAGAGCGCAGTTTGCTGCTCTCTATCGATCCAATTACTAGGCCCTCTGGTTACTTGCTCTTGCGCGCCAGACGCGACGTTGCTTTTCGTGGTTACGAAGAATTATTCGATCGTTTTGAAATTTCTTATGCGGCTTTTGATTCCGACGGTCGCTGTTTAACGATGAACAACTCGGCAGCGCATGCATTCGGCTATAAAGATCCAACAGGTTTTTTAGAAAAGAATCATCATCTCTCCAGCCTGTTTTCGCATAAGCGCCAATATGATACTTTATATCAAATCAAGCAAAGCTGGAGCGGTGCCCTAGAATGGCTGCGTCCTGATTCTTCAAAACTAAAATGCTATTGCTTGGTTATGGCGCATCGCGACGCTTTTGGCGCGTTGATGCAGCAGCAGTTTTTATTTTTTAATTCAGCGGTTGCTGTAGAGAATTCTAATTTTGAAGCAGCAGAAAATAACAAGAGTGAGCGGCTCTCGCAAATGATGAATCACTCGCCGCTACCAACAGCAGTGCTTGATGAGCGCGGGCATGTGGTAAGTGCGAATCAGCCCTTTTGTCAAATTACCGAGCATGCTGCTGATGATGTGCATGGCTGGGATTTCCTGGCTTCTCTGCGCGGCGATGATCGCGCAGCTGTTGAAGATATTTTCAAAAAAGCCGCTGCTTTTGAAGCGATGCGACCGCTTGGTATTACTCTACATGCGGCGAAAGATTTACATGCCGCAATGTTTGTGAATCGTCTGCCGCGCAGAAATAACGCTCCCGCTCGTTTCCTGGTACATTTGATTGATACGACTGAACAAAAAAAACTGGAAATGCGCTTCGTGCATTCACAAAAAATGCAAGCAGTTGGACAGTTAGCTGGTGGCGTTGCGCATGATTTCAACAATCTGTTAACGGCGATGATCGGGTTTTGTGATTTATTATTACTGCGCCATCCAGCCGGGGATCAATCATTTGCTGACATAATGCAAATCAAACAAAATGCTAATCGCGCTGCGAATTTGGTCAGGCAGCTTTTAGCATTCTCACGCAAGCAAACTTTGCAGCCAGTGGTGCTGAATGTTACTGACGTGTTAGCTGATGTTTCAAATTTGGTGCGCCGATTAATTGGGGAAAGTATCGAACTGAAAATGGTTCATGGCCGCGAACTTGGCTTAATTCGTGCGGATCAGGGCCAGCTTGAACAAGTGATTGTGAATCTGGCGGTGAATGCGCGCGATGCAATGGATGGCAACGGAATGCTGACGTTACGCACACATAACATTACTATCAATCAGCGTAGCCGGCTTGAGCCTGAGCTGATTCCGCCTTCTGAAGATGATACAATCCCCTACGGACAATATGTCCGCATCGATGTTATCGATAATGGTAGCGGAATTCCTAAATCTATTATTGGCAAAATTTTCGAGCCGTTTTTCTCAACCAAGGAAATTGGCTCTGGCACAGGTCTTGGGCTTGCTACTGTTTATGGAATAATCAAGCAAACTGATGGTTATATTTATGTAGCAAGCACCGAAGGCAAAGGTACGATGTTTAGTCTTTTCCTCAAGCGCTATCAGGCTTCAGAAGAAGAATTATTGGCGAAATCAGCAGAAAATTCAGAGCGCGACACGGTAGATTTAACTGGCAAAGGTTCAATTTTGTTAGTCGAGGATGAAGACGCTGTGCGGTTATTTAGCGCCAGCGCGCTGCGCAACAAGGGCTATACGGTTTTTGATGCCGATTCCGCCGAGAAAGCTCTCACGCTTTTAGCGGAACATTCCTCAACAATTGATCTGGTGATAACCGATGTAGTGATGCCAGGAATGACAGGCCCTGCAATGGTTGAAGAGATTATAAAAACGCATCCGCTGCTTAAAGTGATTTTTATTTCTGGCTATGCAGAAGACGCTTTCCGCGATACTTACGGCGCATCGCGGCAATTTCATTTTCTACCGAAACCATATTCGCTGAAACAGCTCGCTGGAAAAGTGAAGGATGTTTTGCAAAGCTAATTTCTTGGCGATGTGAAAATATTTCTTCTGTCATCAAGCGCTAAGAAAAAATCTGAAAAATCATTTTCTTTGTCATGGTCAAACACAGAGATACTAACTATAAAGACGCCGCCCTTGATTAGTTTTTTAAGCAATAGGTAAAAAATGGACACGCAAAAACAAAAAGCATTAGACACAGCATTACAGCAGATTGAGAAGGCCTTTGGTAAAGGCTCGGTTATGAGGTTGGGCGAACATCATGCGATGGAAGTTGAAGTTGTTCCTACGGGTTCACTAGGTCTTGACATGGCATTGGGCGTTGGCGGCTTGCCGCGCGGTAGAATTATCGAAATTTATGGACCAGAAAGCTCTGGAAAAACTACTCTGACTTTGCACGTGATTGCTGAAGTTCAGAAAAAAGGCGGCGTTGCAGCTTTCGTTGATGCAGAGCACGCTCTTGATCCTGATTATGCTAGGCGCCTTGGCGTCAACATCAATGAGA
>JBIKYU010000029.1:0-16180 GCA_044355085.1 Rickettsiales bacterium
TGTCAATGGCTTGAAGAGAAATTGTTATAATGTAGCGTTAGAGCAATGATCTAATACCTGGCTTATCACGAGAAAAACATTCTTCTTGTGCCTTTTGGAGACCAGATTTTATTCGATCTACACCTTCAACAATTTTTTCTAAAGGCAAGGAAAATGACATCCTACAAACAAAAGAATTTTTATCTGGCCAAAGCATAGAATACCCAGGCAGCAATAAAATTTTTTCTTTCTCAACAAAATATTCAATCATTTTCTTACCACCTGCTGCCCTGTGTTTTTCTTCAGAAAATAATTTCTCATAGTAAGAAAAATCTACAACATGATAAAATCCAGCTTTTGGCTTGGTAAGAACTGATACTCCCGCAATTCCACGCAGCATCACATCACATTTCTTTTTATCACCGACGATTGACTCCAATGATTCCCTGACTTCCTTCCTTTCCGACTCAGGAATTGAGTGTTCTCCGCTCAATAAGGCTCTCATCACAAATCCATGATGTTGATAAATTTTTGCCCTTGAGCATAAATATTTTTCTCTTTCAAGAGCCACATCTTCATCCAAAGAATATGCCGCACGCAAAGCATGGTGTGCTTCAATCGGAACGCCTTCCGTGCCTTGTTTAGAGTAATTTATATCACGCATTTTTCTTATTACTGTTGCTGGCCCAACTGCAAATCCTCCGCGCAACTGAACACCCGCAAACGGCTTAGACAGCCCCAAAAAAGTGACGGATTTATCAGACATTTTTCCAACTGCAGCAAATGGAAATGCCCGAGCATTATTGTCATACTCCAGGCCTCTATATGCTAGGTCATCAATTTCCCAAACATCTTGCTTATCCAAAACAGCCGCAATACTAGTTATTTGATCACGAGTATAAACCGTCCCTAATGGATTATGAGGATTAATCATCAAAAAGATTTTCACTCTTGGAGCTGAATCGCAACGACTATCTCCAATATCACATCTATTTTTTGCAGAAAAACTAGCACGCAATGAACTATTTATTTCCGATATTTTCTCATCAATATTTCTAGCAGTAAGCAAATAATCTTCATGCGGCGACAAAACAATCTGATGCATATTCACTTCTAATTTTAAAGCTCGCAATGCTTCTGAAAAAATACCATAAGTGGGCGTAGGTATAAGAATTACATCATCTGCACGCAAAATATTTTGTTCTATGAGAGCCTGTATAGAAAGATTAAACAGGGCTGAAACACCAGGCGCCATTGCAATATTTTCTGGCGTTGCTGTAATACCAAGTGAATCAGCATAATGCGCCAACACTTCTTTTGTTTCAGAGCTAAAAAGCTGCGACTCATAGGTATTAACCAAGTAATCGCTACATCCTGCAGAAGCCGCTTCAATCATCGGCTTAAAAGCTGGCAGCATCGGATCACCACCACGAAAATTTATATATTTTCTAAACTCTTCTTCTCTTAATTCTCTCGCATAAGAAAAACCTTTCCTCGCGCTGCTGGTAAACACTGGATTTGTAGATAAAAAACTTTCATCAACAGCAGATCTTCGTTCCACAAAAGATTTTGGAAGTGGCGCGTGTCCACGCAAAACATCTCTTGCATCGGTACGCAAATTTATCACCGCAATGCCGTTATTTTTATAATGCTGCATTGCGCTGGTGAATGCAGATTCAAATTCAGCAGTATAATTTATATTCCAACATTTTCCTCCGAAACCCTCCACAATTGCTCGATAATCCAACTCAGCACGACCAGCCCTTTTTACTTTATAAGATGATTGCATTCCCGCTCTATGTTGGTTCAGACCAACATTACCGAGGCTATTGTTATTATCTATAATCACTAGCAACGGTATATTTTCAGCGCTCGCTGTTTTCATTGCATGAAATCCGTTCATATCGAACTCACCATCACCAACGATTGCAACAGCAATGCGCGCTGGAGAAGCTATGGCTGCGCCTATAGCACCAGGAACACCAAGACCCATGGCACCATCTATTGGTCCAACTTGTGTATTATATGAGTTATGGCTCCACATCTCTCTCGGCCAAGATGTATGATTCCCAGAACCAGTTACAATTATTGTGTCCTTAGGTAAGGTCCTCTTCAGAAAAAGATATATTTCCTCTCTATTAATCTTTCCTACAACTTCATCTTTTTTTTGCTCTTGAAATGCAATCTGCTCAGCATGAAGCTCTGCGCACCATTTTTTCTGCTCATAACGAGGAGAAAAATCAGTTTCATTTATTCTTAAATTCAGCTGCATCAAAGACTTTTTAACACTGCCGTCAACCATTATTCTGCTGGGATATAAATCTATAAGCGCAGAAGCAATTGCAGAAAAATCTGGATATAAATGCACAATATTAATTCCAGAAAATCTTTCTGCAGAATAATCACCTGTTGCCTCTTGCGGCAATCTACTGCCAACAACGACCATAGTGCCATTTTCATCTCTCAATGAATTAAGCATTTTTTTTAGATGCAACGGACATGAAAAACCCAAACATCCAGCATAATTAGCGTGAGAATTATCAAAAACATCTTGCTCACGTAATGGCGTAATAACTGGGGCATGTAATAGTTCTGAAAATTGCTTCAGCAGTTCATAACACGACTCACCGTGAACTATCTCACCTGCCAATATCGCTATTTTCCTAGCCCCCATGATTTGAGAAAAAGCATCATCTATATTTTTTTTATCGGTCGAATTTTTACTTATGCGAATGTTTTCTGGAATTAAGACATTTCCTTTTTGTGCCAAAATATCTAGTGGTAATTCAATGATAACTGGCCCTGGCCTGCCTTCTTTTGACTCTTTATGCGCCACAAAAAAAGCATCAAAAATCTGTTGCGGAGATCTTGGCCTAATTATTCTTTTAGATATCGTCTTGTAAGAATCAATGTCGACATATTGTGAAGCATCTTGAGAAAATTTATGTAGCCTCGTTTCAACCTGACCAACCAAAATGATCATTGGACGCGATGCTTTATATGAAGATTCAATTGCTATTCTTGCATTGCTAAGACCAGGAGATCCTGTCGTCATTAGTATTGAAGGCAAACCACTTATCCTAGCTTCAGCATAAGCAGAAAATGCCGATTCCCCTTCATGAGTGCCAAGAATAAATCTTATATTTTCTGCTTTTTGCAACGCCATCTGCAAAGGAGTTGTGGTTTCACCTGGGATTCCATAAACAGTTCTAACGCCGCACCGCAGCAGCGCTTGCACCAGCGCCTCTCCACCAGTCATCATCAAGGAAGTGTTTTCACTTACTTGTTTTTTTTCGGACAAATATTTTATCTTTTCAATCGACATATTTATTCACGAACAAATGAAAACCTGACAACTTAATGATTGTTAATCAGCGCATTGTTCTAATGCTTTAGAATCACCTGAGATAATCTAGGCATACCTAATGAAATCAAAACAAGTTGAAATAAAATATTTCACAAACGAGCAGGTTAATTAACTAACAAATACTGCCGCCCCGACATCTTGCAAGCTTTTCCTAAACAAGCAAAATTTTACTTTGGGAAATTAATTATATTGCCAGATTTATTTCCTGATTTATTGCCCGCTTTGCCACCTGGCTTATTTCCTGGCGGAGAAGCAGGTTTTCTTTTTACATCCGCCCTATACTTGCCCTTGGCCTTACGACTATACGGCAATCTCAGTGTAAAAATTGTGCCCACACCAAACTCTGCTACCACAGTAAAAAATCCTTCGCCCTGCTCCGCAAAATATTTCAGTGTTTTAAGATCGCGATGCAAAGGAGTCCCGCGCGTAGGAAGAATATTTTTGCTTTTTTCAATATCCGCCAATTTGGCGTTCCGCTCTTCTTCTGCCAAACCGTAACCATTATCTTGCACAGTAATTTTTAGGAAAGCTGGCGTATCATCAACATGCCTCTCAACAACGGCAGAAATCCTCACCAACCCACCACTCGGCGTAAACTCAATTGAATGCGCAAACATGCTGCTAATCATTACTTTAAGCTGTAGCTCATCACCGTTAATTGCAGGCATCGAAGCTTCAATCACATCTTTTATTATTTTCACCCCTTCATATTCAGCTTTTTCTAGCGATATCAATAAAGCAGAATGCACAACATCCTTGATGTTAACAGGAGCGATCTCATTATATTTAAAAACTGCTGCAGAACCTTCTTGATCAAGATGTGATTTTATAACTAGCGCCCATTGGTCTTTCTCCTCCGCAGATCTAGCCAATAACAAGGTTTCAGCACACGTATTAATCGCATTCATTGGTGCTTTTGTGCGCTCATTTATGCTTTCTAAAACATGATTGCGCGAAACCAAAATTTCATTTTTCTCTTCCAACTCAACCACCAAAGAATCAAGCGCCACGATTTTTTTTGTTGCCTGATCAAAATCAGCTTGTGCCGCTATTGCATCACGGCTTGAATCTCGACGTAATTTCATAACTCTGAAAACAAATTCTTTGCTGCCAGGCAATAGTAAATGACGACTAAGCCGCCTTATGTTTTTGCGAGCAAAAATTCTTTCAAAAATAATAAGATGAGATTTATTGAATGTTTTTATCCATCCTATTAACAGCCAAAAAACAACAACCAACAAAACTGTACTCTTAAACAAAAAATCCAGTCGTTCAATTGCTGCTAGGCGCGTGTTATAGCCAGTAAAAATCGTAAAATTAGGAAAGCCTTTAACGCGCTTAACATGCAAAAATTCTGCATCACCAACTGTAATTGGATTTGCCAAAACCCGCTCCACCTCTTGATCTGAAAGCATTTGCACAATTGCAGTTTTTTTATCACCAACTTTTTCGCCGTATCCGTATGAAACAACCAAATGATTGTCTGCATCTATAATCGCAAAAGCGATATTTTTATCGGTCGGCAGAACTGAAAGCAAATGCCTATGCAAGCGCTCGATACCAATTCCCGTCGTTAGAATGCCGATTACATTTCCAGATTTTTCTGTAACGCCAATACCAACAGGAACCAACCATTTGCGGCTCGATAAACCATAGGCTGGATTTTCAAAATGCATGACCCAAGGTCTTACCAATCCATCTTTGGAATAACGTTTATGCGCGGTGCTAAGCGGATCTTTCAAAATCCCGTAAGCGGTGCTGACAATAATTTGCCTTTGTGTATTTCCCCACTCAAACATCTCTAGTGAGTTTTCTTCCTTGAAAACCTCATCCGTTAAAAACTTGCTCTGAACAATATCGGCGATTCCATCAAGATCATACTCGCCGCCGACATAGTAATTTCTGGCGATATTCTCACCGATAAAAGTCATTAAGCTGGAAATATTTTGTAAATTTATCGCGAATTTTTTATTCAATTCCTCGCTGTAATTTGCATATTCAGAGCTATTGCCAACCGAGCTAAAATAAGCGTGATAGCAAGCCAAACTCGCGCCATACCAAAGCAAAATCACCGCGATAAAAATCGGTATACGATAAGATATACGCAAGGGTTTTTGAAATACTCGGCCGAATATTTTCTTAATATTCTCATGAAAAAACAATGTCGTCACAGTAAAAACTCAGTTCGCCGCATAAGAGAATAGCGCGTTAGAATAAACCTAGTCAGCGCGAACACTTGTTAATAACCGCAGATCAACATGTCAATCACAAAAACTACTAAAAATTGTTACATCCGCAGATGCATCGCCACATAATTGTCATGTTTTTACAAACACTCAAAAAAGCAAAAGATTTTCGCCGCGAAGCAAGGTGCGAATTGCCACTCAAAGCAATCATGCAAAACTATATATAAAAACCAAGTCCAGAGAATTGTTATGAAGTAACATAAAAATTATAGCTGCGCGGAAATTTCCGCACGAATTTTTTCTACTGGTTCAAATGCCAAGCGCTCTAGAATGCTTACATAATTGCCGATAAAATCAGGTAAAAATTTTAGCTCAATGCCGCGTTTTTTAAAATTATCTTGCGTGTAAAGCTCTGCTCCGCCCGGAACATTGACATAAGTTTTAGCACGAAAATGATCGCAAATCTCCAGAATGCGATCTTCTCCCCGCAATGAATCTGGCAAATTTAAACTGCTTGAAAAAATTGGCGTGAATTTTAAATCCAGCAAAAGGCAAATTATTTCTATACTGCGCATCAAATATATATTCGGCTCTTGCGCAAAATTCTGCAATATTTGCTGCAAATCATTTTCTATTCTAAGCGCGGGAAAGCGCTGTATTTGCTCGTAGAACCACTTCGCATTTGCGCGCTCCGACCAAGCCAAATCGCGAATTAAAACCGATTGCGGCGCCTTCATAAGCGGCAAGGAAATCCAATCCCTCTGGCCAGAAATTGTAGTTAATTGATTGCGATGCACCCAACCGCGCCGTGGAAATTGCACGCAATCAAACATCACCACCAAATCACATGCAGCCATCAGCCGAAAATATCCCGCATATGGAACAAAATAAGGCTGCATAATTCCTAAACGCATTTTATCGCTCCGAGTGATTGCGTAATTCGCAAACTATCTTTAAGGACATTCATACAAAATATCCGCAATTAAGATTCGAGCAAGAGAATGAACAACGCCAAACGTAACGAGCAATGCCCATGCGGAAGTGGAAAAAAATTCAAAAAATGCTGTCTAGCGCAAACTGAAGCTAAGCACCGCTCTCAAAGCAACAATGTTGCAAATGATAGTTTTGCACAAGTTACTAAAGCGATCCAACATTTTGAAAATGGAAATTTACAAACCGCACAAGATATTGCGCTAAAAATTCTCAATCAGAATCCTACCAATGCTGAAGCATTGCATGTTCTTGCTGCAGTTAACTTACAAAAAGGTGACTTGCGCGAAGCGGAAAATATTCTGCAAAAAGCCATTCGCATTGCGCCAAACGCCCCGCATTTATACGATAGTTTAGGCACAACATTAAATCGCTTGCGGCGCTTAGAAGAAGCTGAATCAGCCTATCTCCAAGCGATAAAACTTGCACCGAAATTAACGCCGCATTTTTATATAAATCTTGCTATTAATTTACATGAACAAAACAAATCAAATCTTGCAATAGAAGCACTCGATAAAGCCGCAGAATTAGCACCAAATCTTGCATTAATTCACATTTGGCGCGGCACATTTTCACATTTACTAGGCGATGCTGAATCGGCCTCAATAAGCTACAAGAGGGCTTGTGATCTTGAACCTTTAGGCGCAAAAAATTGGAATAATCTTGCTATTTCTTATCTTGATTTAGGAAAAATCACTGCCGCTATGAATGCCTGTGAGCGTGCAATGCGGCTGCTTAACAACGATAGAATGATTCAAGAAAATCAATTGAGTATTTTAGAAGCCTGGGGCGATGTAACTTTAATTTCCGCAGCCTATCGTAGAAAACTCATGCAAGATAACGATCCTGGCCTAGTAATTAGCAACGCACTTTTAATTCCACAAGTTTTTGCTAACAGCTCTGATCTCAAAAACGTACGAGAAAATCTCGAAAAAAATATTGATACTTTATTACAAAACCCGCCAACACTAACCGAGCCAGAAAATCAGGTTCCGCGCTTACCTTTTTATCACGCCTATCATGGCTTGGATGAGCGAAATTTTATGGAAAAAATAGCGCAGCTTTTTCTTGCCTCCTGCCCAAGCCTTTCTTTTACATCACCACATTGCGCGCAGGAGAAAACGCGCAATCAACCGCTCAGAATCGGCTTTATCTCTCGCTTTTTTCATAGCTCCGTGATTGCCGAATGTATGCATGATTTCATGCTGAATTTAATACAAAATGCTGATGAAGATTTTCATTGGTATTTTTTCAGCCCCATAGATGTTGATGATAATTACACAAAAACCCTGAAAAAAAATGCCCATAAATATGTTATTTTGCCAAGAAATCTTGCTCAAGCACGCGCAAGCATTGCCGCTGAAGAAATAGATGTTCTGATCTATCTAGATATTGGCATGGATGCGCTAACCTATTATTTAGCCTTCGCCAAATTAGCACGTATTCAGGCGGTTTTATCTGGCCACCCAGTTACAACAGGCCTAAAAACTATCGATGTTTTTTTATCCTCAAAATTAATCGAACCCGAAAATGCCCAAGCACATTACACCGAAAAACTTGTTGAATTTAGCCATGTTCCAGGCTGCGGACCAAAACCAATTTCTAGCGACAAAAATTTTTCGCGCGCAGAACTAAATCTGCCTGAATCTGGAAATCTTTATATTTGCCCAGTTGCTCCGCATAAAATTCATCCTGATTTTTATCAGGTTTTTGTAGAAATTCTAAAAAGAGATTTAGCTGCGCAAATTATTTTATTTGCCGCACATGATGATATTTTTGCCAATCAAAAAATTAAATCTGTGCTGAGTGAAATTTTACCAACAGAATTACAAACAAGAATTCATCATCATGACTGGGAACCAGCATTACGTTTTTCTGCAATTATAAAACATGCCGCTGTGGTTATTGATCCGTGGTATTTCTCCATGGGCAGCACAGCCTATCTTGTTCTTGGCAATTCCATACCTGCTGTAACACTGCCAGGAAAGTTCATGCGTGGTCGCGGCACCATGTGGCTTTATCGACGTCTGGAGATCGAAGATCTAATTGCAACTTCTGCAGAAAATTACATAGAGATTGCTATAAAAACCGCTAACAACCAGAATTTCCGCAGCAGTATAATTGCAAAACTGGATGCAAAAAAACATGATTTATGGAACTTAAAACCTGCAACTGATGAAACCCTAAAATGGCTTTCTTCTCTGGAATTTTCTCCTAAAGAACAAGAATCTCAAGCAACTGAAAATGCAATTATTGCTTTTCACCAAGGCCTAAAATTAAAAGCAGAAAATAATTTTAAAGCCGCAATTGAAAAATTCGAACTAGTTTCAGCAGCGGCACCGCAAATCTATGATGGCTGGCGTCAGCTAATAAATGCCTGTGAAATGTATGGCGATATCGATAAAGCAAAAAATTCCATAAAAAAAGCACTAGAATATTTTCCTTGGGATGGCTTAAAAATTAGACTGGCTCTTTCTTTGCCGATTTTCTACACCGATATTTCTGAGCTTGAGGAAAATCTCAAAAGCATTGAGCAAGAACTTACAAAGCTAAAATCTGAAAAACTTTTCCTCCAAAATCCGCCGTTAGAAATTGGCCGCCTTCCCTCTGCTTATAGCTATTTAGGTAAAAATGCGCGCCAATTTTTACAATCATACTCCGCGCTAATAAGAGCAGCAAACCCAGGCCTTTCCTATATTTCACCGCATATAAAACAATATAAAAAACCTGCAAAAAAAATTCGTATTGCCGTTATTTCTGCTCACCTCGGCGCATCAATTCTTGAGCAATGTAACAACTCTCTTTTTTATCATTTAAGCCAACAGCAAGAACTTGAGTTGTTATTTTGTAACACAAATTCAAATCTTACAAATTGCCTTGGAGAACTGTCAAAACTCGGACAAATAATTAATCTACCAAACTCGCTAGATGACGCGCAAAAAATCATCTCCAGCCATGAATGCGACATAATTTTTTATCCAGAATTAGGCCTCAATATTTTCTGTTATTTACTCGCGCACGCCAAACTTGCGCCAATACAATTCACCAGCTGCGGACATCCAGTAACTTCAGGAATTAGCACTATCGATTATTACGTTTCAAGTCGCCATATCGAACCTGAAAACGCCACAAATCATTACAGCGAGAAACTAGTTTTGCTCGATTACACAACAGGAAATGGACCAGAACCAAAACTAGCAAAACAGCGCAAAAGTCGCTCTGACCTTAAACTTCCAACCCAGGGAAAACTCTATATTTGTCCATCAGCACTTTATAAAATTCACCCCGAATTTTATCAGCCGCTAAAAGAAATTTTGCAACAAGACCAAAACGCACAAATTATTTTATTTCCGCAATCTTTTGAAAGCGCGTTAGAAGAGAAATTCTCTGCTGCAAAAAATTATATTTTCTCTGCAGAACTAGCAAAACGGGTACATTTACTAAAATGGCAAACGCCAGAAAATTTCTGTGAAATATTATTACATGCCGATGCATTATTAGATGCCTGGAATTTTTCTTCTGGAAGCACCGCCTACATGGCTCTAGGACTAGGTTTGCCCATGGTAACCTGGCCAGGAGAATTTATGCGCGGCCGCGGAATTTTAGGCCTATATGCAAGACTCGGAATTGACGAACCTATTGCCAGACAAAAATCTCATTATGTTGGACTGGCAATTAAAATGGCCAATGATGAGAGTTGGCGCAGAGAAATTTCTGCAAAAATCAATGCCAGAAAAAATATTATTTTTGATGGAAAGCAACCAGCAGAAGCTCTCACTAATTGGATAAAAAGCCTCTTTGCTGAAAAAAAACCGCGAGCAAAACCAATACAAGAAGATTTATTTTCGCTAATGGATAAATAAAATGGCAAATATTGAAGCAGCATTCTCAGCGTTACAAAGTAACAATTACGAGCAAGCCTGGCGCATTGCCAAATCTCTTATCGAAAAAAAACAAAGCGAAGCTGACGCCTATCACGTACTTGCCATTGTCGCAATGAACAAGAACGAGCAAAAAATGGCTGAAGATTGTCTGCATATCGCCATCAATAAAAACCAGGAAAATCATCATTATTGGAATAGCCTCGGCTCGCTTTTGCGCAACCAGCAACGCTTCGCCGAATCAGAAAAAGCCTATTTACGCGCCTTATCTCTCAATAAAAAAGATCCGATCAATCTGCATTTAAATTTAACTCTGCTTTATTATCACGACAATCAACCGCAAAAATCTTTGCTACACGCTAAATACGCAACCGATCTGCACCCGCAAAACCCCGATGGCTGGATGATGCGTGGCGTCGCACTTCAGCAACTTGGCCGCTATCACGATTCCATAATTTGCCATGAGCGCGCCATGAATCTTGAACCAGCCAAAGCAAAACATCCAAATAATCTTGGTAATATTTTTACCGAGCAGAAAAATTTTCCCCTAGCAGTTTTCTACTATGAACAAGCCGTAGCTCTTGATGAAAAAAACCAGAAAATCTGGATCAATCTCTGCTCTGCCTACGAAAATATGGAAGACATTGAACAAACCCGCCAAGCCTACGCACGCATGTTAGAGAAAGCTCCTTGCGATGCCGCACTCCTTCGTCAGGCACTTTTAATTCCAACAATTTTTTCTTCTAAAGCGGAATTAGAAAACGAACGCCAAGCACTGGAGATGCGCATAAAGGCTCTTGAAGAGCGCCATTTAAAAATCGAAGAACCAGAAGAGGAATTAACGCGCTTTCCTTTTTATCACGCTTATCACGGCAAAAATGACCGCCCATTTTTGGAGTCATTAGAGCGCATACTGAGAAAATCATGTCCGCCTCTTTCTTATGATGCTGGCCCTTTCGCCGATAAAAAAACAGCAGAAACCACAATCCGCTTAGGTGTAATTTCAAAATATTTTCACGATTCTATCGTTGCAAAATGCTACCAACCGATTTTGCTGACTCTTCTACAAGAGCATAAAAACATTGAAATTATTTGCTATGCCGCCTCGGCAATTTCAGATTCCTGCACAGACGAGCTCGTAAAAAACGGTGCAAAAATTATTTTGCTCAATCCAAAAAATCTTTCCTACAGCCAAAAACTTATCGCCGCCGATAAATGCGATGCGCTGCTTTACTTAGATATCGGCATGGATCCTTTCACCTATCTGCTAGCTTTTGCAAGGCTTGCGCCAGTTCAATGCACAATCGGCGGACATCCGCTCACCTCAGGTTTAAAAACGATTGATTACTATATTTCCTCAAGCCCAATTGAACCAGAAAACGCCGCCGAACATTACACTGAAAAACTAGTGCTTCTGCAAAGCAATCCAGGAACTGGTCCGCGCGCAAAGGCAAGCGCAACAAGCATAAGCCGCAGCGATATTGGCTTATCTAATATGCACAGAATTTATCTCTGCCCTGTACTTCCACATAAATTACACCCAGATTTTTATGATGTTCTCAGCGCAATTCTCAATGCTGATTCCAACGCACAAATCGTGCTTTTTCAAAGCGAAAGAATCTCAGCCCTAACCACGCAATCGCAAAACATTCTCCGCCATCATTTAGGAAAATTTAGCGACAGATTGATTTTTCTACCCTGGCAACAACCAGAAAATTTCGCCCAAATTTTACGCCTAGCTGATGCGGTTCTTGATCCTTGGCATTTTTCTATGGGCAGCACCTGTTATATATTATTTGAACTAGGCATTCCCGTTGTAACTTGGCCAGGCGAATTCATGCGCGGCCGCACCGCTTACGCACTTTATCAACGCATGAATATTTCTGATTTAATCGCCAAAACACAAAACGAATATGTACCATTAGCACTTAAGCTAGCTTGCGACCAAGAGCTTAAAAAACAAATGCACGACCAAATCAAAAAAAAACATGCAATAATTTTCAATCACCAGCCAGCAACCTCAGAAATTGCTAACTTCCTAAGCATTATAGCTAATAAAAAAAATGAAAAAGCAACGTAACCTTGGATTGTCATTGCAGAATAAAATTTCTATAGTTTTATAAAATTTCGTCTTTTGCAATTTCTTGCTGAGAGTATTCATGTATGAATAATGTCAGAGCCTTTACTTTGCTCGAGCTTTCTATCGTTTTGACTGTAATCGGCTTAATTGTCGCCGCTGTCATCTCTGGAACTGAAATTGTAAAGGCTGGAAAAGTCCGCGCCCAAATCTCACAATTTAAAAAATACGAGCTCGCTTTCAATGCCTTCCGCTCACAATATGATGCCATACCAGGAGATTTTCCCGATGCAGCCAACTATTGGAGCGCAGCTTTTGCTGGCAATGGCAATTTAAGAATCGACCACACTGGCGATACTTGCGGAGGATCCTGCGGCGGCGGCGCTACGCAAGAAAAAGTAGCATTCTTCAGCCATCTCTCTTACGCTGGATTAATACCAGAGCAGCTCGTATATGCCGCTTCATTTACCGTAGACGTAACCGTACCGAGAATCAGTTTTGATAACAGTGGCACTTATTTTTTTACCGCTGCTTCACGTTACTACCACAGCACCAGTTTTGGTATGGACGTTTCCAACCCTAAAGCTGATACCCTGGGAGTATTCATATTCGCCAGATCTGGCAATGGAACTTCTCCCTTCGATCCACCAGACTTACAAAAAATTGATGCCAAAATGGATGATGGCTTTCCAAGCTCTGGTCTGCTTTGGGCATTTTGGAACAGTTCCTGCAGCACAGGAACCACCCCTGTTGTCTATCGTACGGACTACACAAAAGGGCCAGCGAATTATGGCTGCGGCGCGCAATATGTCTTGTCCAAGTAACGCTTGCGCGCGTTTAAAAGTTTTTTTTAGACGCTTCTAAAAAACATGCATCACCGTAAGAATAAAAACGATAACGCTTGGCAATCGCATTTGCGTATGCTGCCTGCATTTTTTGCAAACCAGAAAAGGCCGAAACCAGCATAAACAATGTAGATTCTGGCAAATGAAAATTTGTAATCAGCGCATCGACAATTTTAAACTTATACCCAGGAGTAATAAAAATATCGGTCTCTTCCGCAAACTCACGCACAACAGCATTTGCATCAGCAGCTGACTCCAGCAGCCTTGTCACTGTTGTTCCGACTGCAATTATTCTTCTGCCGCAAGCCTTAGCCTGGTTGATTCTATCGGCAATATCCGCCGATATTTCTCCATATTCCGCATGCATTTTATGGTTTTTTATATCATCAACTTTCACTGGCAGAAATGTTCCAGCACCAACATGCAAAGTCACGAAACAGCGCTCAACGCCCAAAGAATCAAGCTGAGCGAAGAGCTCCTCAGTAAAATGCAACCCTGCAGTTGGCGCTGCAACAGCACCGTTTTTTTGCGCATAAACTGTTTGATAACGTTGATAATCATCAGCGCGCGCAGCACGCCGCAAATATGGTGGCAAAGGTAAATTGCCGATTTCCTCTAATATCGATAAAAACTCTTCCGCTGAGAAAGGAAATTTCAGCAATGCTTCTGCCCCATCACGCGCAATTATTTCTGCTGTCACTTTTTCAGAGAAAAACAAAATATCACCAACATGACATTTACGCGCTGGCCGCACGAAAGCCCGCCAAATAACTGAATCAGAATCTAATGATTTTTCACAGCGATGCAGCATCGCCTCAATTTTTGCCTCGCTAAGCTTAGCAAACATACGCGCTGGAATAACTTTAGTGTCATTGAGAACTAATAAATCTCCCGCTTTTAACAGCGCAGGCAAATCAGAAAATTTTCTATCAGAAAAATTTTCTTGCTCCGATGAAACAAGCAGAAGCCTTGATTCATCACGCTTATCTAGCGGCTCTCTCGCTATTAAATCATCAGGTAATTGGAAAGAAAAATCGGCAAGCTTCAAGAAAACTACTTTTTCTCAATGTCTGAAGCAACACGCATAGACACAATTTTATCAGGATCTTTTACTGTCCCGCTTTGTGGCGCGCCTCTCTTGATTTTATCAACGATCTCCATTCCCTCAACCACTTGTCCCCAAACCGTATATTGGTTATCAAGGAAATGGGAATCTTTGAAGACGATAAAAAATTGGCTATTAGCACTGTTCGGGCTTCCAGCTCTAGCCATAGAAACAGCACCACGTATGTGCGGTTTTGCATTGAATTCTGCGGGTAAATTTGGTTTTTTAGAACCGCCCATACCAGTTCCCGTAGGATCACCAGTTTGTGCCATAAAACCATCAATCACGCGATGGAACACTATTCCATCATAAAATTTTTCACGCACTAATTCTTTTATACGCGCAACATGCTGAGGAGCTACATCAGGAAAAAGTTCGATTACAACGCGACCATCCTTAAGATCTAAATACAAAGTATTCTCTAAATCAGCTGCTTTTGCCGCACCACCAGTCATTAAACCCACCATCATCAATAAAAATAAAACAACCCGCATCGAAAACCCCATATGCGCTAAAATTAAGCAGCCTCAGCAACAACTGCAGCTGCAATAGCCGCCGCTTTCTCATCAGAAATTGGCATAACACCTTTTGCTGAAACGTCACGATCAACCAGCTCAATTACCGCCATTGGCGCGGCATCACCATAACGGAAACCCGCTTTATATATACGCACGCAACCACCAGGACGATTTTTGTAACGCTCAGCCAATACTGAAAAAAGCTTTTGTACAACTTCGTCTTCATACAAAAAAGCACGAGCCTGACGACGACCATGCAAACCACCTTTTTTGCCAAGGCTGATCAATTTCTCGACCACTGGACGCAGGTCTTTTGCCTTTGGCAAAGTAGTTGTAACTTGCTCATGACGCAACAAAGCAGCTGCCATATTAGCAAACAAGGCACGGCGATGTGCTTTGGTTCTATTTAATTTACGCCCGCGTAATCCATGTCGCATGACTCTACCTCAAACTAAAAACTTTAACTTAACCATCATCTAAAAAATAGACAGATGACTATACAATCTATTGACCCGACATATTTTTAGCTTAAAAAATATGAACTGGTTAGCTTAGAATGGCTCATCAAAACGCTTTGACAGCTCTTCAATATTCTCAGGTGGCCAGCTTTCGATTTTCATACCGAAACGCAAGCCCATATTTGCCAAAACTTCTTTAATCTCATTAAGCGATTTGCGGCCAAAATTAGGTGTCTTCAACATTTCACCTTCGCTTTTTTGTACCAAATCACCAATGTAGATTATGTTGTCGTTTTTCAAGCAATTTTGTGAACGAACTGAAAGCTCAAGCTCATCAACCTTACGCAATAAGTTGCGATCAAATAGAAGTTGCTCTTCTTCATGTTTGACCTCTTCAACAACTTCCTCGAAGCTAATGAACGGCTTAAGTTGATCCTGCAAAATACGCGCAGAAAGCGCAACCGCAACATCAGGAAGTACACTTCCATCCGTTTCCACTTCTAGAACCAATTTATCATAATCTGTAACTTGGCCAACGCGGCTATGCTCAACCTTGTAAGATACGTTGCGCACAGGACTATAGATCGCATCAACTGGAATCAAACCGATTGGCGCATCAACTGGACGATTCTGGCTAGCAGGCACATAACCTTTTCCAGTATTGATCGTCAGTTCCATAGAAAATTTAGCACCATCAGCCAGAGTACAAAGAACCAAATCTTTGTTTACAACTTCAACATCAGCACCACCATCAATCATTCCTGCCGTAACCTC
>JBIKYU010000112.1:0-4663 GCA_044355085.1 Rickettsiales bacterium
GCAAATTTTTTATTATCAGAAACTCCCTCAGATCAAAGCCAGTGGGTCGATAATCTGCTTCGCAGACTAACTGTAGATAACACCTCAAATGTTGCAATTTGCCTTTTGGATACAGGTGTTAATAATGGCCACCCGCTTATAGCGCGCATTCTTTCAGATAGCGACTGCCAGGCCGTAAAAGATGAATGGGGGTCGCACGACCATAATAAGCATGGAACTTTGATGGCTGGCCTGTTGGGCTATGGTGATTTACAAGGCCGCTTAGAAACTACCAGTAATGTAACCATTAAGCATTATTTAGAGTCAGTCAAAATTCTTCCCCCTACTGGCACAAACCCTAAAAAGCTCTGGGGCGATATAACAATACAGGCTATTAGCAGAGCTGAGATACAAGCAAAAGATCGCAAACGCATTATTTGCATGCCTATCTCAGCTGACGATACACGAGATAGAGGTCGGCCATCATCATGGTCTGCAGCGATAGATCAAGTAACTTCTGGGGCTGAGGACAATGAGCGCAGGCTTGTAATTGTCGCCGCCGGAAATGCTGATCAACAGAATTGGAGTAGTTACCCAAATTCAAATATAACAGATTCAATCCATGATCCAGCGCAGTCATGGAATGCCCTAACAGTGGGGGCGATAACAAACTTACAGAATATTACAGATCCAACATTAAGCTCTTACAAACCACTGGCGAAGAGCGGTGAGCTCTCTCCATTCACTACCACATCAATGACTTGGGATAATAAATGGCCCGTTAAGCCTGACGTTGTTTTTGAAGGCGGAAATTTAGCTGGAGACAGTAATAGTTTTATTACTGAGTGTAATGATCTGTCATTAGTGTCAACATTCTATAAAACCTCTGAGGAGTTATTGTATCCCTTCAACATGACCAGCGCCGCAACAGCGCAAGCTGCTCATTTTGCTGCATGTATCCAATCTGAATATCCCGCATATTGGCCAGAGACTGTAAGAGGCCTAATTGTACATTCTGCACGATGGCCAGATGCCGTAAAATCTCAAGTTACTAATAATGACAATAAAACTGAATTAAATAAGGTTCTACGAGTATGTGGCTATGGAAAGCCAGACCTTTCCTTGGCATTATATTGCGCAGAAAACAGCCTGACACTTATAACAGAAGCGGAAATACAGCCTTTTGAAAAGGACGGCAGCTCATATAAAACAAAAGACATGCATCTCTATGAACTGCCTTGGCCAAAAGAAATTTTAGAAAACCTTGGGGAAGCAGCGGTAGAGATGAGAATAACGCTATCTTATTTTATCGAGCCTGGCCCAGGTGAGATCGGTTGGAAAGATCGTTACAGATATGCATCACATGCTTTACGTTTTGACCTTAACTCTCCAGGAGAAGATAAAGAAATATTTATAAAGCGAATTAATAAAAATTCTCGAGATGAAAACGAAGGTAAACCTGACTCAAGTAGTCCAAGTAATTACTGGTTAATTGGATCTGACAATAGAAATAAAGGATCTATTCATTCCGACATATGGCGTGGAACAGCCGCAGAGCTTGCGAGCTCGAATTTGATTGCAATTTCCCCTCGCATTGGTTGGTGGAGAGAGAGACATAATTTAGAAAGATATAATAACAGCACCAGATATTCCCTAATTGTATCAATATCAACGCCAGAAAATGAGGTTGACATTTACACTCCAGTTCAAATTAGTCTTTCACAGCAGATTGCTATACAGGCCAGAGACTAAAGAATAAATTTTACTTAATCAGCACTAAAATAAGAGATTATGAAACTGGTTCTCAGGAATTACATTTGCTATTTTCAACTGTATGGCAATAACGACAAATCGTTTTGGAAATATTAAAGTCTTATTTCAGCTCAACTGCGCGCAGAAAAGCTGCATTTGCGGCCTGCGATAAAATTTTCTGCCATTGATTATTCTCCGACAAAACCGCCAGAGCTGCTTCTGTCGTTCCGCCTTTGCTCGTTACTTGCTTGCGTAAATCTGCGGCATTTTTTTGCGTTTTTCTGAGTAATTCAACCGTACCTAAAATTGTTTCCGCCGCCAAAAATTTGGCTACTTCCTGAGTCAATCCTAAATCAACAGAAGCTGCAATTAGTGACTCTTGAAAATAGCAAACATAAGCGGGACCGCTGCCAGAAATGGCCGTTACTGCGTTGATTTGCGCCTCGTCTTCAAGCCACAAATTTTTTCCAATTGCTGACATTAATTTTTCCGCTGATTTTTTTTGCACAGCAGAAATTTTTTCATTCGCATATAAAGCCGTTACCGCCGCGCCAATAACTGCAGGAAGATTAGGCATAGTGCGCACCAGCGGCACATCGCCAAGCGATGCAGAAAATCTCGCCATTGAAAAGCCTGCTGCAACTGAAAGCCAAATAATTTTCTCGCGCAGAGGCAAAGAAAATTTTTCTACAATTTCTGCCAACGCTGCATCCATTTGCTGCGGCTTAACTGCCAACACTGCAATTTCAGGAATATAATTTTCTGGAATATCTGCAACGCTAGCAAAAGCTGCATTTGAGGAATTCTGAAGCCCTCGATCAACAACAGAAACTTCATATTCACCAGTTAAACGCCAGGCAGAACATAAAGCCTGGCCCAAATTTCCGCAGCCAATTAATAGAATTTTTATCATGATTTCTTCTGCTCAAGTTCAGTAATTCTCGCCCGTAGTTTTTCATTTTCTTCTAAGGCTTTTTGCGCCATTTCTCTAACTATTTCGAATTCTTCACGCCGCACCATATCGGCTTTTATCAGCCAATTTTCAAAATGCGTTTGAATCTGTTCTAGAAAAGATTCACGCCAGGAAAGCGCCGTATCAAAAGCACTTCCCGCCACGCGGGATAAATCATCAAACAAAGTTTTTGGATCAGCCATTGATATCTCGCTTGCTTTAATTTTAAAGACGGTTAATGAGCAAGAACATAGAAGCAAGTTCCAATCGCATCAACCAAGCAAAAAAATATTATGGCTTTAGCATTTCCTGAAATTGATCCAGTAATAATTTCCATCGGCCCGTTTGCTGTGCGTTGGTATTCTCTTGCTTATATTGGCGGAATTTTACTTGGTGGATTATTGATCAATTATCTCTGTCGAAAAACTGCACCAAAACTGCCAGAATTCAACGCGCTTGATGCCATGCTAACTTATGCAATTGTAGGCATAATTTTAGGCGGAAGAATCGGCTATGTTTTGTTTTATCAAGCAAATTATTTTTTCGAAAATCCGCTTGATATTATAAAAATTTGGCAAGGTGGAATGTCGTTTCACGGCGGCGCAATTGGCATGGGTTTGGCGACTTTTATTTTTTCCAAGCGCAATAAATATTCTTTTTTTGTACTGATGGATTTAATCGCAACTGTTGCACCAATCGGCATTTTTTTCGGGCGCATTGCCAATTTTATAAACGGAGAATTATATGGCCGTGCAACTGATGTTTCCTGGGCTGTAGCCTTTCCAAATGGCGGTTATATTGCGCGCCACCCAAGCCAAATTTATGAAGCTCTAGCTGAAGGTCTGCTGCTTGGTTTGCTGCTTTTTATTCTCGCGCGTTTTTGCAATTTACGTCAAAAACCTGGCACTCTCACGGGAATATTTATCAGCTTTTATGCACTAGCTCGATTTTTCATCGAGCCATTCCGCGAACCTGATTCATTCTTAGGTTTTGTTGCAGGTCCTCTAACAATGGGGCAATTGCTATCTTTGCCGATGTTGTTGCTTGGGGTTTCCATCATTTTTCTTGCACGAAATTATGCAAAACGCGCTTGAGAAAATAATTAAAAATCAAATCGCGCAAATTGGCCCGCTACCGATTTCAGAATTTATGCGCCTGGCCTTGCTTCATCCACAATACGGATATTACACCAAAAGCGAGCCTTTTGGGCAGCGAGGAGATTTCATCACCGCACCAGAAATCAGTCAAATATTTGGTGAAATTATCGGCATGTGGTGCGCAGAATTATGGCTGAAAATGGGCTCTCCCGCTGCTTTTACGCTGCTTGAATGCGGAGCTGGGCGCGGAACTCTCTTACGCGATATTTTGCGCACAACCAAACGCATAAAAGGATTTCATCAGGCGCTATCATTATTTCTACTTGAAGCCAGCCCACGCCTTCAAAATCTGCAGCAAAAAGTCGCAGATGAATTTTCCATCACAGCAAATTTTATTAAATCAAGCCAAAGCAATCTACCTAATCAACCAACTATTATCTTAGCCAATGAATGGCTCGACGCGCTGCCAATTGATTGTTATTTGCGCACTGATTCTGGTTGGAATGAAAAAAGAATCACGCTTGATGCGGAGAAAAATTTTAGTTTTTGTCTGCTACCAACATTGCGCCAAAACTGGCTTACGCAAAAATTTCCGTACATAAAACCAGAGGAAATTTTAGAATATTGTAACGAATCAGAGCAGGCATTAGAAAATTTCGCCAACCACATAAAAACACATAAAGGCGCTATGCTGATATTTGATTATGGATACGTTGAAACCCAAACAAAATGCAGCTTACAGGCGGTAAAAAATCATAAATATCATAATATTTTTTCTGATATTGGCCAAGCTGACCTAACCGCTTTGGTTGATTTTTCTCAAGCTCTTAACATCATCAACAAAATCAGCGCCGACTTAAGCGCAGAAATTTTTTCACAAGGC
>JBIKYU010000113.1:0-4651 GCA_044355085.1 Rickettsiales bacterium
TTTCTAAATATGAAGGAATAAGTTACAGCCGAGCGGTTTTTTTTACTAAAAATACTTTGGCAATATTGTCGGTTTTGCTCTTAATTCTTGTTGTTGCTCTTCCTTATTTCAATCCCTCTCTGCAGCGCATAACATTGGTTATGGAACAAGTTGGAATGAAAACAGAGAAAGAAAAAACTGTTATGCAAAATCCGCGCCTAGAAGGTATTGATGAAAATCACCAACCCTATCAAATCAATGCTCTAGAGGCTGCGCAGATAGACAAAAACAAAATGCTTCTTACTAGCCCGAGTGGAGAATTGATGCAAAAAGATGGTAATTGGATTTCAGTAAATAGTATGCACGGCGCTTTTCACAACGAAAGCAGGCTGCTTGACCTCAGCGGAGATGTCAATCTATACACTGGTGATGGCTATCATTTTTTTTCAGAACATGTAAAAGTTGATGTAAAAAATAATGTTGTTACAAGCGATGTTCCTGTTGAAGTACAAGGGCTAATTGGCACAATTACAGCGCAGAATTTTTTACTTCGCGATCGCGGAAAATATCTGCGTTTCGAAAAACAAGTACATGTTCATTACATAACTAAACAAAAATAAGAGCAGATTTTATGGCATTGCTTGTGAGCAAAAAAAATATTTTAGCGCTGTTTTCTTTATTTGTTTTTCTGCCGTTATTCGCTCATGCAAATTCGACAACAAAAAACACGAAACAAGACGAGCCAATCGAAATTGACGCAGATACTCTGGAAGTTTTTCAAGAAAAAAATCAGGCGATATTTACTGGAAACGTCCGTGCAATTCAGGGAAATACGCGCCTTAGCGCAGATAAAATGATAGTTTTCTACAAGAGCAAAGAAGAAAAAAAATCTGCAGCAACAACTATTCCATCTGATCCAGAAATTGGTGGCGGCTCAAGCATTGAGCGCATAGAAGTCGAGGGTAATGTTTTTCTTGCAACACCAAAGGAAACTGCTCAAGGTAAGCGCGGAAACTATGAAATCAGTAGCAACATGATTTATCTTTACGATAGCGTTGTGTTAACCAGTGGTGAAAATACAATTCGCGGTGACGAACTCGCACATAATCGCAAGACTTCACGCAGTAAAATTTCATCGAACAATCAAGCGGAAAAAAAACATCGCGTAAAAAGCGTTTTTGTTCCTGAATCTTCAAGCAAAAATCAATCAAAACAATAGAAAAAACATGCCAACGCGCGATCATAAAATTAGCAGCAGTAACATGAAAAAAAGCCGTTCAAGCAATCGGCATTTTAATGTTGAGACGGAAGGTTTAGTAGCAAGAAAACTTGGCAAGCGTTATGGCGGCAAGCCCGTTGTTCGCGATATAAGTTTTCAGGTGAAACGCGGTGAAGCAGTTGGTTTGCTTGGTCCAAACGGTGCTGGAAAAACCACAAGTTTTTATATGGTAACTGGTTTGGTCCGTCCAGATTACGGCGAAATTTATATCGACAAACGTAGCGTTACGCATTTGCCAATGTATCGCAGAGCCAGACTTGGTATCGGCTATCTTCCGCAGGAAGCCTCAATTTTTCGTGGAATGACGGTAGAGCAAAATATTTTGTCGATATTAGAAATTCATGAACCTGTGCGTGAAAATCGTCAGCGTCATTTAGAGCAATTATTGGGAGAATTTTCAATTACCCATTTGCGTAATGCGCCTGCAATTGCCTTATCTGGTGGCGAGCGTAGACGCACGGAAATCGCACGTGCTCTTGCTTCCAACCCATCTTTTATGTTGCTTGATGAACCATTAGCTGGTGTTGATCCAATCGCAGTTGCAGATATTCGCGCGCTGATTGGTCAATTAAAAAACCGCAATATTGGCGTTCTAATTACCGATCATAACGTTCGCGAAATGCTTGGAATAATTGATCGCGCCTACATAATTCACGAGGGCGCAGTTTTGATGGAAGGAACACCAGAAGAAATTGTTGCCAATGAAAATGTTCGCCGAGTATATTTGGGCGAATCGTTCAGCATGTAGCTGCATCACTGCTCCTTCTGAAACTCAGGTAGAGAGAGACTTCTAGAGGTTTTTGCACTTCTTCTAGAGGGATGCTTTGCAACTCTGTACGGTAAAAATATGGCGCTAGCTGCAAGATTACAGCTTAAGTCTTCACAGCAGCTGAATTTGACTCCAAGTCTTCAGCAATCTTTGAAGATACTGCAAATGCCTGCATTAGAGCTGCAGGCGTTAATCGTGCAGGAATGCGAAAAAAATCCTTTTCTTTCGCTCGATTCAAATGACGAAACTACTTCAGAAAAATCTAGCGATATTTTTTCCTTACCAACGGTTGGCATTTTACATAAGCGCGGTGCGCGTTTTAGCGATGGAGATGAATTTGCTTTTGAGGATTCTCCGCAAAACGCTACTGCCTATATTTTGCAACAGATTTCACAGCTTTCATTTTCTCCGCAAGAGAAAAAAATCGCGCTACATCTTTTGCTTTGTTTGGATGAGCGCGGCTGGCTTGATGAATCATTAGAGAAAATTTCTTACACGGCAGAAGCGCCACAAAATATTGTGTTTGGCGTTTTAAAAATTCTGCAAACTCTTGAGCCATGCGGAATTTTTGCCCGTTCTCTCGCCGAGTGTTTTGCGCTGCAGTTAAGTGATCGTCCGCATGATCTTGAATTAGTTGAGCGCTTACTTCCGCATTTGGATAAAATATCGAAAGAAAAACCTGCAATTTTAGCGAAACAATGCGGAATGTCTCTCTCTGCTCTGCAGCATGCTCTGCAACAGCTGCGCGGCTTGAATGCGGCGCCGCTAAAAACATGGGAGCAAAGTAAAGCTCAGGAAAATTGGCGTCTATCTCCAGATTTATTTGCGGTAGTAAGTCATGAAGGTCAGGTGGAAATTTTCTACAATTCAGAAAATTTTCCCAAAGCCGCGCTTGATCGTCAATATTACCGCGAAATAAAACCGCAGATAAAAACAGAAATTGATAAGCAATTTGTTGCCAATAATTATCAAGAAGCAACACATCTTGTTCGCGCTGTTGAACAACGCGAAGAGACTTTGCTAAAAATCGCGCGCGGCATTGCAGTAAGTCAGCGGCAATTTTTTACGCATGGCGCAAAAGCGCTTAATCCATTGACTATGGCGCAGTTAGCAGAAATTGTCTCTCTGCATGAAAGTACGGTGAGCCGTGCAGTGCAGGGTAAAACCTTGCTTACACCTTTTGGATTGCAAGAACTCAAATCTTTTTTTTCGTCTTCAGTCTCAACTCAAGATGGAGAAGAAGGCTGTTCCAGTGCTACCGTAAAACACTGGATAAAAAAACTGCTGCAGGAGGAATCGCCAGCATTTCCTTTATCTGATGACAATTTAGTCAGCAAACTTCAGGAGATGAATATTCGCATCGCGCGCCGTACGATTGCTAAATATCGCGAAGCTTTGCAAATTCCGCCATCACATTTACGCAAACGCGCAAACGCCTTGGTTGCCAGCGCCTGATTTGCTGTTATACTCACAGACAAAGCTTGCTTTAGTTATATTATAACATTTAATTTTTTTTGAAGCAGAATGCTGTAGATGCAATTTTTTTTAAGCTTAACCGTACGCACAAAGTACATGAGCATAAAAAACGACGCAGCTACAATTTAATTCTAAAAAAAACAGAATGCTATAATTTGCAGCTTATTTATAATTCACATTTTATATAAAAAGGCTTCCCATGAAACTTAACATAACTGGCCAGAATGTTGAAATTGGCTCCGCCCTTCATTCTCATGTTGAAACTGCCTTAGAAGAATCAGTGCATAAATATTTTGAACGTGCAGTTAGTGCTGATGTCGTATTCAAAAAAGTTAGGCATTTATTTAGTGCGACAATCATTGTCAATGAAGGCACAGGAACGCACGTAATTATAAAGGCTAGCGGCGAATCAGAAGACGCATACGCAGCTTTTAATTTGTCTCTAGAGCGTATCGGCAAACAACTGCGTCGCTATAAACGCAAATTAAAAAATCATCATAAGCTAAGTGCGCGTGAACTAGAAACAGCTCTAACTGGCACAAAATATGTGATTTCCCAGCAGGAAGAAGAGGAAAAAACTCAGGATAGCGATTCTGAATCAGCGCCTCTGATAATTGCTGAAAAGGCGGCGCATATTGAGCGCTTAAGCGTTAGCGATGCGGTAATGCGCATGGATTTAGCTGATTTGCCCGCTTTGTTGTTTATCAATGAAAAAAATGGCCATATCAACGTTGTCTATCGCCGCGCTGATGGAAATATTTCTTGGATTGATTCCGAGGTCAAACAATCAGCTTAATTTATGCAATCTAAACCACGTGCTCCTTTTGTTTATTTGCTTGGTGCAGGTCCAGGAGATCCAGATCTTCTAACTCTCAGAGCTTACCGTGTTCTAACCGAACATGCGGATTGCGTGGTTTATGATCGCTTAATTTCTACTGATATTTTATCGTTAATTCCCGCTAATGCGACGCGCATTTATGCAGGAAAATCTTGCACTCATCACAGCATGACGCAGGATGAAATCAATTCATGTTTAGTTGAAGAAGCAAACAAAGGGCAGGTCGTAGTTCGCTTAAAAGGCGGAGACCCTTTTATATTTGGCCGTGGCGGAGAAGAAATGGAATATCTACGCCAAGCAAATATTCCTT
>JBIKYU010000030.1:0-15578 GCA_044355085.1 Rickettsiales bacterium
AAGGCATAAGCCCATTGAGTCACTGATCCAGCACCCAAGAAAACCACCATATCCTGCGGATTTGCAAGTTTTACAATTTCAGCAGCGAGATTATTGTGATCAGACAACAAATGCGCGTTTGTGTGTCCAGCTTTTTTCATTCCATCAACTAAAGCTTGAGCAGAAATGCCAGGCAAAGGCGCTTCTCCAGCCGAATAAATTTCTGATACAAAAACTATATCCGCTTGATTCACGCAGGTGCAGAATTCATGAAATAATGCCTGCACTCGCGAATAACGATGCGGCTGTATAACGGCTATTATTCTACCGTTTCTGGTGTTTGCTACTTCTCGTGCTGTGGCTAGAGTGGCTTGAATTTCAGTGGGATGATGGCCGTAATCGTCAATGACGAGAACGCCGTTGGTTTCTCCCGTTTTAGTAAAACGCCTTTTTACATTTTCGAAATTTTCTAGACCTGCACGAATGGCATTTTCCTCCAAACCAACAATCCAACCAAGTGCGATTGTCGATAAGGCATTGAGAATATTATGGCGACCTGGAATGCCGAGTTTTATATCTGATAAAATCCTTGCTCCGCCTGGCATACGCGGTGAGAAGCGCACAGAGATTTTACTGCTACCATCGGAATTTTTACTTATGGAAAACGCCTGAACATCAGATTGAGCATCGATGCTGTAAGTGAAAATTCTGCGATCAGAAATTTGTGGCAAAAGCGCTGATAATTCTGGATCATCCTGACAAGCAACCACAGCACCGAAGAAAGGTATTTGCTGCATAAATCTTCGATAAGCATCGCGCAGTTTTTCAAATGATCCGTAATATTCTAAATGCTCGCGATCAACATTGGTGATTATGCCGTAAATTGCTGGAAGCTCGAGAAAAGTTCCATCAGATTCATCGCTTTCTGCAATCAGCCATTCGCCTTGTCCAAAGCGCGTATTAGAGCCATACCGCGTGATGATGCCGCCGTTTATAACCGTTGGATCACGATCTGTTGCATCAAAAAGTGCGGCCATCATTGAAGTTGTTGTGGTTTTTCCGTGCGTTCCCGCAATGGCCAAACAAATTTTTCCATGCATAAGTTCGGCCAGCATTTCAGCACGACGAATTACTGGAATTCCGCGCTTTCTTGCTGCTATAACTTCGAGATTATCATCTTTAACTGCGGTTGAGCGAACAACTACTGCGATGCCATCTAGATATTCAGCAGTTTGCCCGATAAAAACTGGAATGCCTGAAGCCTCCAAACGCTCTGTATTAGCGGACTTTGCCATATCAGAACCTTGCACGCGATAACCTTGACGATGCAGAAGCTCTGCAATACCACTCATGCCTATTCCGCCAATTCCTGCGAAATGAATAATGCCAACATCTAATGGCATGCGCCTGTTTTGCATGCTTATAATCCTTTTTGTTCGCTATAAGTTTAAGAAATATCAAAAGGCAGGAAGCTTCTTGCGCGGGCGGCCTTCTATACACAAGAGAATAAAAATTGCAATCAAAGGCAAATGCGCGAGCAAAAGACAGAAAATCAATTTTTCTACCTGGGGTATAGATGCTTTTTAGAAAAACTTTATTTTCCAACAAGCAACAACATCTTGAAACTATTTTGTTTTATCTGGCCTTCTTGATAGTTGTATTTATATCACTAATCATATTGAAATTCTCAATATTCAATAAAACACTCTGGGTTGTTAATGGTTTATTAACCATTGGCGTTTATGGATTCGCCGCGAGCAAAGTAACAATTTGGTTTTGCAAGAATGTTTAGGTAGCACATTCTTAGGGTGACGCACTCTGTCTTGAGCCATGTAGAGCCAAGCCATCATCCGCCTTCTTCATCAACGTTAGTTTTTTAGGAGGTTATCATGCGCGCCTTTTTTTCTCCTACACATTTACTGCGCTACCCTTTGAATTGTGGAATTTGGGTTATTCTTTCTTACGCTGCAATTATTGGCATTCTTTCGGCACTGCCTTACGTTTCAAGCGCTGGGAAAAATGCTTTCGATCGCACAACAAAAATTGCTGCTTGGTCGGATCAATTTGCAAAACCACATGACAATGACTACGAATATATCCAACCTTTTTTACGTACACGCTCCAACCTCCAATCTGTCGATTAGATAAAAGTAATTGGAGATTGCGTAAGCTATAGATCTTATGTAGAAGGTCTGCCCCTTTTTAGGTGCCTTGAGAGCGTGGGGGGCGCCAGAGTGGTCGTAGAAATTTTGCGTGGTTTGAAAAATTTTTCTTGATGCAAAAATATATCTACGCCGAATATGTAAATCTTATGAAAAGCGAATATTTTTTATTCCGCAGAAAATGCAAACTTGGCCGACAAATATTTGTCGTATTTTGTTTTTGTGTCTTTTTTGGAATTATTTTTCTGACGCAATCTCTTGCGCAAATGCAAAAAAATGGCTCTTCTTCTCGAGGTACGCCAGCGGCTTATTACGACAATGACGAAGAATATCGCAAGCCTGCAAAAGCGCGCCAAAGCGCCTATCAGGAATATCATTCTGTGCCTTCATATCCAGCCACTGGAAATCAATATTACGAAGATAGTGACAAGGCTTACCAATATCCCACCTATGCGCCAGAGGAAGATAATCCAAGCTATGCGCCACCGCCATTACAGCAGAGAAGCGCTCCACAGCCGATTCAACAACAACAACAACCGCAGCAGCAATCAGCGCCGATGCGACAAAATCCTCCTGCTGCTGTTGCTACTCAGCCAGTGCGCCAACGTCCAGCTCAACAACCAACACAACAACAATTGCAACCACGGCCTTATTATGAAAATTATCAGCAGCAACCTGCTGCTCCAGCTCAGCCTCAACAGAATGCGCCCTTAGATGCCGATGCGGAATATTATTACTATGCTCCACCTGCTGGAGCTGCTCCAACCGAGGCAAGGCCACAGAATCAACCTGGCAAACATCAAAATAATTATCAGAACACTAACGATCCACCTTATTTCCCGATGTTTTATGATTAAAAATTGTCTTGTGATTTTACTTTTGCTTTCTGCCTGCGCGGGCAAAGATAATGCTTCTATGCGCGATATTTCTGCCGCAGAAAATTCAACGCTAAAGCCAGTTTATCAGGCACTTGCGCGCGGTGATTATCTTGAGGCACAAAATATTTTGACCGAGCTAAATGCGCAGAAAAAACCTGATGCAGAAGCGCTTTTTTTATATGCAGAAACTCTAAGGCTGCTGCAAAAACAAGACGAAGCAATTGCAGCCTATCAGCTAGTTCCGCATTCTTCTCCTTTCGCACTTGATGCAATCGAAGGAATTGCTCTGTGTAAATTATTCGCAGGGAAACTTGATCAAGCCGCTGATTTGCTCACCAAAGTTGTCGCCGCTGATGCAACACGCTGGCGCACAATCAATGCTCTTGGCATTACGCAAGCGCTGCAAGGAATGCATGAAGAAGCGCTTTCTTATTTCGCTTTGGCGCAAACTCTAAAACCAAATGCGTTGGCGCTGCGTCATAATGAAGCTCTTGCTTACGCGCTACATGGCGAGCAGGCAAAAGCGATTTCTCTGCTGAAGCCTTTAGTTACAGATGAGAAATTACCGAATGATATGCGCCGCAGAATCGCTTTTTCTCTAGCTTTGGTTTACGGACTTGCAGGAGACATGAATAATGCCGAGCAAACTTTATTGCCTTATTTATCAGCCGCAGAGATTGCCAATAATTTAGGAACCTACGCCGCAATGGCAAAACGCCCAGCTTTGGCGCGCGATTATTGGAGTAAAGCGATTTCAGCGAGTCCAGTTTTTTATGAAAAAGCTTGGCAAAATAAAGAGAGTTTAAAGAGCAAAGCCAATTAATTCCCATAAATAATCTGTTCTTTTTGCCAAATTATGACGGCACAGAAATGAATATTTAGCGGCAATATGTGGCTATTATCTCCTATCTCATTTACTTTTTTGACCGCGTTGTGGTCTCTCAAATGCTGGCGATTGCCCTGGGATTTGTGCCTGAGTTGGATCGGCTGGTTGAAGTTCCGCTCCGTTCAAAGAGCCTGCAGTTTCTGCAAATACTGGCTTTAGATTTCGCGCTTCATTTGGGTCTGGCTGATTAGGAGTGTATTTTCCTGAAGGATCAAACCTACCAGTATTATCAATTTGACTGGTTAAGTTCTTAATTCGAGCTGATAAATTTTGCATATAGTCAGAAAACTGGCCGCGCTCAATACCATCATCCGCTAAACCACCATGACTACCGCCGCCGATAACACCGCCCTGTGATGCAGCTTCAGTAGACCAACTAGAGCTGCTGCCGTCTACAGATTTTTGTTTTTGTGAATCTAGTTGATCAACAGTTCTGCTCGGATCAACATTACCGCCGATATATTCCTGATTTTTTTGATCATGCTGATTGTGGCCACCGCCAGCGCCACCATTATGATTACCATCGTCGTGCTGCCCGTGCTGACCGTGTCCAGCGTGATGCGCGCCTTCTTGTCCATGATGTTCAGAATTATTATGCTGACCATGATGCGCATTTCTATCGTGATTATCGGGATTATTGTCGCCGTGACCTTCACCGTGATCAGGAACAGCGCCGCCGCTGCCGTCATCGCCATGATGCATGCTGGAATCAAGTTCAATGCCTTTTTTCAAAGCATCAACGAGAAAGCTAAGTCCGCCCGCATTCACAGGCCCGAAAATAGTTAGAGCTTCCAAACCCTGCAGCAATCCAGCCGCTTCAAGTTTTGGAAAAACACCAGCGTCCAAACCATTAGCTATGTTATTTAGAGCCGCGTAAACTTCACTGGAGTCTGCGCCGTGACCGCCACCACCCTGCATAGCAATTTGGGTTTGGAAGCTGCTTTGCTGCTGTTGATTAGACATTATTTTTATTCCTCTTTGCGATAACCAAGGTCCCGCTTAAAATATTGCAGTTTATGGTTAAAGTTTTATGTAGTTTTATCAGTTGGCGTCGTTCTAATGTGAAGCGGCAGGCGCAATATAACGCTTGTGCCCCACCCTTTTTGGCTGCTGATTTCTATAGTTCCTGAATGTGCTTCTATAACACAAAGAGCCAAAGGCAAGCCAATATTTAGGCCGTGACCGATGCCGTAAGCGGCGTACGCATCGCCCATCTTACCAAAACGCTGCAAGAGCGAAGGAATTTCTGCCTCGCTCATACCGATGCCGTAATCTTTTACTTTTATCTCAACAAAACTATCTGCTTGGCTTGCATGAATTTCAACTGACTCGCCTTTTACTGAACTAAACCGCACAGCGTTATGCAAAATTTGATACAAGGCTTCTTCTAGGCGCGCTTTATTTCCCCAAACTAATAATTCTGCATCGGGCTCAATTACACGCAAAGCAACATTTTGCTGCTTTGCAAAATCGGCAACACGATTTCTTGCCGCTTGGATAAAATCATCAACCAAGATTGATGAAAACTCAAATTGCAGCTGGCGATGCTCGGCTGAGGCAATATCAAGAATATTGGTGACTAAGTGCAATAAATGATGACCGGAGCGCAAAATATCTCTGGCATATTCACGATATTTTTGATGACCAAGCGGACCGAAAACTTCGCCATCCATCATTTCAGCATAACCATGAATCGCATTAAGCGGCGTACGCAATTCGTGGCTCATATGCGCCAAAAAATTTGATTTAGCGAGATTGGCTTGTTCTGCTGCTTCTTTGGCTTTCAGAAGACGAGCATCAGCGCGGCGTACGCGTTGCAAATAGCGCTTGGCGTGAACTAAATGCTTAGCTAGCAAATGTAATTCGCGTAATTTTGTCCGCGGCACAACAACGGAAACTGAACCACGCGCCATTGCTTCAACCGCTTTTGAAAGAGACATAACAGGGCGAATTAAGCGCAGATATAAAAGCGCCAAGAGCGCAATAGTTGCGAGTGTTAAAACTACCACTTCCCAAATGCGCGCGTAGATCATGTGATGAATGGTTTGATCACTAACAAAGCGATCATAGGTAAGCAGCATTTGGAATGGTAATTCTAGACATGGTTTTTGATAGGCCAGCCCTCGGTAAAGCGCTAAATCGGTTTTCCCCCACCATAAGCCATTTGCAGGAGGATTGCTGGTTGCTGCAGTTACATATTCAAGACCATTGGCATTTAACATGAATTTAAAATCAGCGGATTCTAAAATTATTTCTTCGCCTTTTAAATCTAGCAAAGCAAAGCTTATGTCTTCTTCAATAAGATTACGCTGTAAGCCATGCATTAAGCGCTTTACATCAAGAGCTGCTAGTAGAGTGCCAATATATTTTGTTTCTGTTGTGCGCGTGTAAATTTCCAAAGAAATCGGCAAAAGCATCTGGCCTGAACGCGCGCCTTCAATTGGTTTGGCGATAAGCAATGCTGAATTATTTTGCTCGGGCCAAACAGGTTTGGTTAGTAGACGGTCGCGTTGTAGAATTTCTTCTTTTGTGATTGGATTACTAATTACCGAGCCATTCTCAAGCTTAAGTGCGATGGCAACAAAATCAAATTCAGGCTCATTGCGCTGCTGAAATGTTTCGATGAATTTTGTAATCGCAACTTCGTTATTAGCATTCGCAGAAATAAGATTTCCAACATAACGCAGCTGTTTTTCTAAGACGTGCACATAATCATTTAAAGTATATTCAAGCTTTGTGGCTTGTGCAGAAAGCTGCACAATCTCGCGCGCGCGCTGCTCATGATATAAAGAACGAACAACACCAAAGGCAGCGACAACCAGCAAAATAAAAACCAACAACGCCAGCACAGCAAAATCCCGCGCAAGCGAAGGCTTAGAAAGCAGTGATCGTAACGAAAAATGCGGCACTGACGTTTTCTCAAAAATTCTTGGCTTAAACTTCTTAGGTGGAGATAAAATCCAGATAGCCTATAAGCCGGGTTTTGTCGAAGGATGACCATTCCTCTAGGCATGAAGTTACCTACATGCTCAAGCAACCTACCCGAACGACAACGGCCGAAAACACCCGCACACAAACTTTGCAGAATGTGCTAATCGTTCCTATTTGGTCTTGCTCCCGGTGGGGTTTACCTTGACCGCAAAATGTTACCATCTGCGCGGTGCGCTCTTACCGCACCTTTTCACCCTTACCTGTCCATCTTTGCAGATGTCATCGGCGGTTGTTCTCTGTGGCACTTTCCCTAAAGTCGCCCTCGGCGGGAATTACCCGCCACCGTGTTTTCGTGGAGCCCGGACTTTCCTCTCCCCTGCAAAAGCAGGGCAGCGGCCATCCAGCTATCTGGAAGTTGGCAATATGCGCAGATAGAGCGCCCTATGCAAGCGCAAAGCTTGCTGCTTCTAAACCAACAGATTCTGCAAAACATCCTGCATATTGTATAAGCGCAAAGCAGGTTTGTTGGAAATCCAGAACGCAGCCTGTAATGCGCCATTGGCGAAAAGACTGCGCTCGGAAGCCACATGCCGCAATTCCAGACGCTCTCCTGCTCCCGCGAAGAAAACTGTGTGGTCGCCAACAACATCACCACCGCGCAAAGTAGCAAAACCAATTTCGCCATTTGGACGTGCGCCAATTTGGCCTGAACGCTCTGTGCGAGAATGAGTTTTTAAATCTATGGCACGACCTTTTGCAGCTGATTCTCCTAGCAATAGAGCCGTTCCTGATGGTGCATCAACTTTATTGCGGTGATGCATTTCAAGAATTTCGATATCGAAAGATGCATCGAGAATTTTTGCGGTTTGCTCAACCAACATCGATAAAATATTTACGCCAAGACTCATATTCGCCGACCATAAAATCGGTGTTTTTTCTGCATATTGAGCGAGCATTTGTTTTTCTGCAGCAGAAAAACCTGTGGTGCCAGAAACCAATGCTATCTTGTGTTTTGCTGCAATTTCCGCCGCTTGTAGAGCAACAGCCGGAGTTGAGAAATCAATCAGAACATCACTTTTTTGTGCAAGATCTGCAAGGTCAGAACTAGCTTTTAAGCCGAGGGTTTTTTGTCCTGAAATCTCACCCAAATCACAATTTAATGCCGCACTTTTGGCGCGAACAAAACCACCAGATAAATGCGCCGCCGCATGCGCTGAAACTGCTGCGAGCAATAGTTTGCCGACTCTTCCTGAACAACCAACAACACCAATACGCATAAATTACTCCTCGAAAAAATTAGGATAGCGGCTACGAAAATAAAGCAGCGGCGCTTTTTCATCGGCGATAAAAACGCGGCTAACTTGCCCAAGAATAATGCTGTGATCTCCACCAGGATAAACAGAAAAATTACTGCATTCTAAACGCGCCAAGCAATCTTCTAAACAAGGCTGATTATCTATACTTTCGCTGATGGGTAAATCTTGCCATTTATCTTGCGATTGCGAAGCGAATCTGTTGGCTAATTCTTTTTGCTCTTGCGCTAAAATATGCACATTGAAGAAACGCGCTTTTGTCCAGAAATCATGGCTTTTAGAGCGATGATCTATCGAAAATAAAATCAGTGGTGGCGACAAAGAAACCGACGAGAAAGAACTAATCGTTATGCCAAAACGCATATTTTTTTCTTGTCCAGTAACTACGCAAACGCCAGTCGCAAATTGACTAAGCGCGCGTTTAAAATTTTCAGGAGGAAGAGTCATAAATCTCTACAAAAGTTTTTGCAAAAAATATTGGGTGAAACGATAGCTTGAAAAACATAGGGTTTTGGACAACTATGCGGCTGCTCTTCAGGCGATCACAAAAATCTGGCGGAAGTTACAGAGCAAAAATGTTCTGTGCAATCATGTAATCGTTGATTTTGCTAATCAATAAGCTCAGAGGAAAACGAAGCTATGATGTTTATCATTGGGGTAGTGACTGTATTTGGTTGCGTTTTGCTTGGCTATCTTATGCACCATGGAAAGCTGAGCGTCCTTTGGCAACCGAACGAATTTATCATCATTCTTGGCGCTGCTATTGGCTCATTTATTCTTGGAAATCCAAAAGACTTAATCATCGACACGCTAAAAAGTTTTAAAAAACTGATGCGTGGAAAGCCGCATACAAAGGAAAATTTTCTCGAGCTTTTATTGTTTATTTATAACATTTGTAAAGTCATGAAAACCAAGGGAATGCTTGAAGTTGAGCAAGCAATCGAGAAACCTTCCGAGAGCGAACTTTTCACTAAATATCCAACAGTTCTGGCGCATCACGAAGCGCTAGAATTTTTCTGCGATTATATTCGCTTGATTACAATGGGTATGGATAACCATTTCGCTTTAGAAGAATTAATGGAAAAAGACATTGAAACGATTGAGCATCACGGCGCGATGGCAAGCGGTGCGCTCTCTACAGTTGGTGATGCAATGCCAGCACTTGGTATCGTTGCGGCTGTTCTTGGGGTAATTATCACGATGGGAAGTATTACAGAGCCACCAGAAATTCTCGGCGGTTTGATTGGTGCAGCGCTGGTTGGAACCTTCTTCGGGGTGTTGATGTCTTACGGAATTATTGCGCCAATGGCTGGATTCATTGGAAAATTTTGTGAAGCAGAAGTAGCTTATTTTCGCGTGATTAAAGCGGGATTATTAGCGCATACCCAAGGAAACGCGCCAGTTATTACGGTTGAGTTTGCGCGTAAAATTATTGCTCCGCATGAGCGTCCAACTTTCCATGAGCTCGACGCCGCAATCAACGGACCGCAGCCTGCAGCAGAGTAAAATCAATGGCAAAAAACAACGCTCCTATTATCAAAAAAGTAATTAAAAAAGGTGGCCATGGTCATCATGGTGGAGCGTGGAAAGTAGCTTATGCAGACTTCGTAACGGCAATGATGGCTTTTTTCCTGCTATTGTGGCTTTTGACTGCAACTCCAGTTGAGAATCTAAAAGGTCTGGCTGATTATTTCTCGCCCACCATGGGCTTGAAAGACAAAATGGGGATTGGTTTTCGCGGCGGTCAAGGAACGACAGATGAAGGTGCAAGTCCTGGAGATTCCGCCAATGTGGGGTTGGTTTTTGGTGCTCCGCCTTCTGGTCCGATTATCAAATTGCAGGAACGCGATAACCACACCGAAAACATGGATAATGATCAAATATTATTCTCGCGCACTGAACAAGATATAACCAAAGCCGTTCAAGAAAGCCCAGAGCTGAAGAAATTTGCTGAGAATATTCTGATTCAACAAACGCCAGAAGGCTTGATCATTCAGCTTCTCGATAGAAAAGATGATCCGATGTTTGAGGCAAATGGCGAAGATTTGAAGCCGCTGGCGAAAAAAATATTGGAACGCATAATCGCTGTAGTGCGCTTTTTACCTAATTATATTCAGCTTAGTGGACACACAACTTCTCTACCTCCCGCGCAAGACGCTGAAAAAAAATGGGATAGCAACTGGGAATTATCTGCCGCTAGAGCTAACTCCACGCGTAGATTTCTGATGAATCTTGGTGTTGATCCAGATCAAATTGCGCGCGTGACTGCAAAAGCGGATCAAGAGCCGCTCGACCGCGAAGAACCAGAAGCACCTGAAAATTCTCGCGTATCGATCACGCTATTACGCAATCAGCGCGCACCTTCACATAAAAAAGTAGCTCCAGAACAGCTGCTTTTAGGCGAAGATAGTATTGAGCGCTTGCGTGAAATTCGCGAACGCAAAAGCGACGGAGGAAATAAAAAAACAGAAGAATCCGCAAAAACTCCTGCGCCAAATGCAACTCCTGCTGCTCCTGCTGCCAATCCTGCTGCTGCGCCAGATTCTGCTAATAAAAATGAGACTGCACCTGCAGAAAAAACTGCCTCTCCACAAGATGTGCCCCAAAATACTGCACCTGAAACTCCAGCTGCAGTGGAAAAACCTCAAGATAAACCTGCGGAAAGCAGTGAGAAAAGCCAACCCTAAGCTTTGAGAAAAGCGCATCTTAACAATTTATTCATTTAATCTCGTTAGATTTTGTGATGAGAAACATCCGTTTTTAGAAGCGGATGGGAAAATTTTTTAGCTTAAAATTTTAGCAAAAATTTTTACACAAAATGAGTCGGAATGAGTAAAGAAAACAAGCCATTGCTAGCTGCAGCAGAGGTAAATAAACCGCCGCCTGGTAGCTCTAAGAAAACCAACGTGGCATTGGCTGCTGCTGCGCTTGGTTCTGGAGCTGCAATCGGCACTGGTGTTGGAGCCGCCAGCGCGCAGCAATCAAGTCCTGATGTGCAAAAAGATTTCGCGCATTTGCTCATTCGTGATCGGCCGATAAATTCCATCCCAACAATGGTCATGCATAATGCTGGAACCGAGGCTGGATCTGGCACTTTCTACGTTGCATCAAATAACAGTATGGGAATTGCGGAGGCGCTAGATAAAACGCCTGTGCGCGGCTTCGAGCTTGATCTTCACATGCATGAAGGTGAAATTATCGTCAATCACGGCGGCGTGGTTGATGTGAGCGGCGGGCGTTCTTTAGATGATAATCTTGCGCCAATTGGTGATTGGCTTAATCGCCCTGAAAATAAAAACCAGATTGTTTATTTGACCATAGAAAGCAAATTAAAGAGCCAAAATAATCAGCAAGCGTTTTCGATTTTACAAAATCGTTTTGGCTCAAAAATTTATACTAAGGCTGAGTTAGAAAGTTTTTCTAGCACCCATAATGGACGCTGGCCAACAGCAGATGAGCTAACTGCAAATGGCCCGCGCGTGGTTATTTTAGATAGCCTCAACGGCAATGTTTTTCCTGGGTACAGTTTCGAAGAAAAAAACTTTTCACCATCGCTTGAAGATCGCACGATAATTGGCTCGTTAGGCAGTGACATCAATTCACAACCCGATTTTTTATCAACCGATGATGTTGATGCGGCAGTTAAGCGCGGTGGCATCATAAAGATTGATCAGGTTTCAGAAAATGATCCTCGTTTTTACCGCCCTGAAGACCGCGATAAACTTGCTCTGCGCCCTGATATTTCCGTTGGCGGATTATTTTATGTGAGCGACACAACCGCAACTTCAGCATTATTTGGTTTTGGCGTTGGCGCATCAAGCGCATCAGGCCTCTTTGGGCTTTTTAATTTATTTGAGCAAACCAGGCAGAACTCAAAATTCCTGACATATACAAAAGAACATTTTGGTGAGGTGGTTTCTAATTTAGAGCTTGGCCATATTTTGCTTGCGCGCAAAGCCAGAGGAATTCTCAATCCAGAAGAATTAGCCAAACCCGTCACTGCTGATGAAATTAAAGCATTAGCACGCGATACGCTTAGACAAACAATTACAAAAAGAACCATTCAACCAGGCGCGATGGTAACGCTGGCGCTTTCTGGTTCGATGCTATCTTTGGCGATGTTGTTTCCGCCATTTTTTATAATTTTTGCGATTATGTCTTTGGTGTTTCTTGCGACAGGAACAATCGCAACAACAGCAGCAACGATTTTTAATCGCAATAAATTAGAGAAAAACTCTGACGCAGCAGAGCAAGATATAGCGGTACATAATGCGGCGATAAGCAAGTCAGCAGAGCTTTCCGCGCAAATAAAAGATGACTCAAAAAACACAAATCTTGACATAGAGAAATACACAAGCGATCCCCTGCTTGCGCATAATCTTGAGAAAGCAGGATATGTACTAGCAGCAGGAACGGTGGCGGCTAGAATAAGCTCGATGGCGAAATATACTATGCCACTGGTTGGGCAAGTAGCCTGGGGAGTTTCCAGCGGAATAATGGCTGGAGGAGCGGCATTGCAGTCGGTCAAGAATTATTTGGATCGACAAAAACTATTTAAATCTCCCGCGGATTTAATAAAAAAACTAACTTTGCCGAATATTCATAAAAGTGCTTTTTGGCCTGGTAGCAAATCTCTTTTCTCAAACTACATAAAAGACAATCGTACGGCTTTAATTGCGGAATTAGACATTCCTAAACATAGCAACGAAAGCTTGATCAAGCGCTACTTAGCCAAGCCTGGAAGCCGTGAAATCCGCCAAAAACACGAGACAGAATGCTTAAAGAGCGCGCTTAAAATTATTTCCGATGAACACAGCAAGAAGCTTCTAAATCAGCCATTTTCGAGATTACCAAGCGCACAAAAAAAGCAAGTTCTGCATGATTTATTTATCAACGACGTTGAAAAAAACATCCGTTATGATGTGAGAAAATCTGGGTTTGTTGCGACAGTTTTGACTTCTATCGCAATCTCATTTTGGGCGATCTTATTTCCCGCTGCTTTGGCAGCTGTTATCATCGCAATTGTCGCTCTTATAGTAATTAGCAGCGTCGTAACAGAAGCGGTTGCAAGGCATGAAGGAAGTCATGCAAAAAGAATTGCAGAAGATTGTCTAGTACTTTCTGAAGCGCCAGAAAAAGCATCAGATATTTTGCAAAAAAAAGAAGCGTTGCAGATGCAAAAAATTATAAGATCGATAGAAGACAGCTTTATTGAAGAAGATAAAAGCAAAAATTCCAACGATCAAAAACCGCCAGAATCTAAGGATAAAGAGAAATCTGAGCAAAACACGCAATCTCCTCAAGCACCAAGAAATACTGTTCAAAGTAATTTTCGCGCGATTGTTAATCCTTCTCCTGTTGGCAGTAATACTGTTGAAAAATTTTCATTATCAGCAAGCCCCTGATTGAAATTTTGCATCGCATTTTTCATGTTATTGCTTACACGAAAATTTTGTTGCTCATCGTAGAGCGCTCCAAAAAGCAAGGTATTATCTGCAACTAACAAGCCACCAACGCGCAGATTTTTTTCTGCCCAATTAAGATAAAAAGGATAGGCCGCTTTATCTGCATCGATAAAAACCATATCCCATTCTTGCGGAGGCAATTTTTCTAAAACTGAAGCGGCTTTGCCTTCATGCAAAATTATGCGTGTCGCAGCGGAGTCTTCGGCAAAAAATTTTCGCGCAAGCGCTGCATGTTCTGGATTCAACTCAATTGTATGCAAAGAGCCATTCTCAGGCAATGCACGCGCCATCCACAGGGCGGAATATCCAGCGGCAGTACCGATTTCAACGATTGTTTTTACCGCAAAAGCTTTTACTAACCAGGCGAGAACAGCGCCTTCTTCTGCGCCAATTTGCATACCACGTTTTCCTTCTGGCAATGAGGCTGCAACGCGCTCAAGCAGCTCGTCTTCACGCGCATATAGCGCGCGTATATATTGCAGTTTTTTGCAAACTGATTCTTCAATTCGCATTATGCAATTTCCGCTGTTAAATCGTAATCATGTGTTTTGGTCACGTGAACCGTAATAATATCGCCAGGCTGAACAGATTTAGCTGCGTTCAGCACCTTCACCGTTCCATCAATTTCTGGCGCATCACCCATGCTTCTTGCAAGCGCGTGTTTTCTTTGTACAGCATCAATAATTACAGGAATTTTTTTGCCAGAGAATTCCCTAAGTTTTTTTCGGCTGATGCTATTTTGCGCCGCCATAAAACGATGCCAACGTTCTTCTTTTATTTCTTCCGCGACGTGATTAGGAAGCGCATTTGCCGCTGCCCCTTCCACTGGTTCATAACGGAAACAACCAACGCGATCTAATTTTGCCTCTTGTAGCCAATCTAATAATTGCTGAAAATCTTCTTCAGTTTCACCAGGGAAACCAACAATAAAAGTTGAACGCAGGCGAATATCAGGACATTGCTTGCGCCAATTTTCGATGCGGGTGAGAGTTTTCTCCTGATGCGCAGGGCGGCGCATTGCCTTCAACACAGACTGGCTTGCATGTTGAAATGGAATATCCAGATAGGGGAGAATCTTCCCCGAACTCATTAGGCTTATAACCTCATCAACATGCGGATATGGATAGACATAATGCAATCGTACCCACACGCCCAAACTTCCCAAACACTCAGACAAGCCAAAGAAATTGCTGCGATAATTTTTTCCCTGCCAGGTTATTTCTTCATAGCCAAGATCAACACCATAAGCGCTAGTGTCTTGCGAAATCACCAGAAGCTCTTTGACTCCAGCTTTTACTAAGCGCTCGGCTTCGCGCAGAATATCGAGCATTGGCCTGCTTTTTAAACGTCCGCGCAATGAAGGAATAATGCAAAATTGGCAGCTGTGATTGCAGCCTTCAGAAATTTTCAAATACGCATAATGACGCGGTGTTAACTTCACACCTTGCGGCGGAAGTAAATCAAGATACGGATCATGAATTGGTGGCAAAGCCTGATGTACAGCATTGACAACGCTTTCGTAATCTTGCGGGCCAGTAATTGCCAAAACATTGGGGAAATTTTCGCGGATCTTTTCTGGAGTGGCGCCCAAACAACCTGTGACTATCACTTTACCATTTTCTGCCATCGCCTCGCCAATGGCACTTAAAGACTCATCGCGCGCGCTATCGAGAAATCCACAAGTGTTCACAATAACCAAATCAGCACCAGCATGACTGGAGGAAAATTCATAACCTTCAGCGCGTAATTTTGTAAGAATACGCTCGGAATCCACCAGTGCTTTTGGGCATCCAAGGCTTACAAATCCTATTGTTGGTGCTGTACTCATTTTTTATCCTTTGCAAAAATGGGTGCGGAATCTGCACAAAAATCAACAAAAAGGCAAGGAAATTGCGGGTTTCATGCTTAAAGACAGTTGCTTTTGTTTGGCGCTTCGATATGAAAGGCGCTCAATTATTTTGCGG
>JBIKYU010000114.1:0-4445 GCA_044355085.1 Rickettsiales bacterium
AATTCACAGTTCAGGATAGAAAATTATGGATTCTGCAAACCCGCTCTGGCAAACGCACAGCGGCTGCAGCTATAAGAATTGCTGTTGATATGGTGCATGAAGATATTATCAGCAAAGAAGAAGCAATTTGCCGCGTTGATCCATCTTCTTTAGATCAATTGCTGCATCCAACTCTAGATCCAAAAGCGCATCGTCGCGTTATTGATCGCGGCTTGCCTGCTTCTCCTGGTGCTGCTTCTGGCAAAGTAGTTTTCTCTGCAGAAGAAGCGGAAACCTGCGCAGCTATAGATGAGGCTTGCATTCTTGTTCGCGTAGAAACAAGCCCAGAAGACATTCACGGAATGCACGCAGCTAGAGGCATTTTAACCGCACGTGGGGGAATGACTTCTCACGCAGCAGTGGTTGCTAGAGGCATGGGAAAACCTTGTGTTTCTGGTGCTGGTGGCGTGAGAATCGATTATACAAAACAAATTTTTATTGCTGGTGGAGTTGAAGTTAAAGCGGGAGATATAATCACCATAAATGGTTCAAGTGGTGAAGTTATTCTTGGTGAAGTTCCAACAATTCAGCCGCAGCTTTCTGGTGATTTTTCTGAATTAATGGGCTGGGCGGATGAGGTTCGTAATTTGCGGGTTAGAGCAAACGCGGAAACTCCGAATGATGCAGCAACAGCGCGTAAATTTGGTGCTGAAGGAATTGGTCTTTGCCGCACTGAACATATGTTTTTTGATAATGATAGAATCACTGCAATGCGCGAGATGATTCTCGCCGATGAGCGCGATGGTCGTCGCGCGGCTTTAGAAAAATTATTGCCAATGCAGCGCAGCGATTTTGTTCAGCTTTTTGAAATAATGGCAGGATTGCCAGTTACAGTGCGTTTGCTGGATCCACCTTTGCATGAGTTTCTACCGCATACTGATGCAGATATTCGTGAAGTTGCAAATGCGGCTGGCATTTCAGAAGAAAAAGTTCGTCGTCGCTCTTTGCAGCTTAAGGAAGAAAATCCGATGCTTGGTCATCGTGGTTGTCGCCTTGGAATAACTTATCCGGAAATTTACGAGATTCAATCTCGGGCAATTTTTGAAGCGGCGCTAGAAGTAACTAAGCGCGGTGGAGAGGCCGTAAAATTAGAAATAATGGTGCCTCTGGTGCTGGGTAAGAAAGAGCTGGAAATTTTAAAAACAGTTATTGATGAAACAGCAAAAGAAGTTTTCGCCGAGAAAAAATCACGGCTTGATTATATTGTCGGCAGTATGATTGAACTTCCGCGCGCGGCTCTGCGTGCAGCAGAAATTGCTGAGTCTGCAGAATTTTTCAGCTTTGGTACTAATGATCTAACGCAAACAACTTGCGGAATTTCACGCGATGATGCCGCGTCTTTCATTGGTGTTTATCGTGAAAAAGGAATTTTTGAACAAGATCCTTTTGTGCGCCTTGATATTGAAGGAGTTGGTGAGTTGATTTCAATCGCGGTAGAGCGCGGCAGATCAACTCGTCCTGATATAAAACTTGGCATTTGCGGAGAGCATGGCGGAAATCCAACATCAATTGATTTCTGCGAAAAAAACAAACTTGATTATGTTTCTTGCTCTCCTTACCGCGTGCCAATTGCAAGGCTAGCTGCGGCTCAGGCGGCAATAGCTAACAGATCAGCTTCGGTCGCAAATGGAATTAAAAACGCGCGCGATGCAGCAAAATAATTCTTGATTTTATGACGGAGTCTGAGCGGCAGAGGCGGTAGGAGAAGAAGCTATTTATGCCAATTTCTCCTATGTTGTTCTTAAAGATTTTTCTCTCCGCGCGGCTGCTTTTTCAACTAATACAATTTCATATTTTTAAGCATGAGGAGGAGCTGCAAATTTTTTAAACGGAGTGTACTTAAATGTACATGAGTATTAAAAAATGCAGCAGCGACAATGTCAGGCTAAAAATATGGATTGGTATAAATCAAAAAGCTTTTTGATCTGCAATAATTGCTTCTATAAAATCAAAATATTTTGATTGCAAAAAAATCATCAAAATACATTGCGGGCTTGTAATGCAGTTGCGAGGGTTCCATCATCTAAATAATCAAGCTCTCCGCCCATGGGAACCCCTTGCGCTAAGCGTGTTATTTTTAGCCCTTCTCGGCGAAGATTTTGCATAATGTAATGAGCGGTCGTTTGTCCATCAACCGTTGCGTTCAGGGCTAAAATAATTTCTTGAATTTCTGGTTTTTGGCTGCGTTTTACTAGCTCAGAAATACGCAGATCCTCAGGTCTTATTCCATCCAGTGCAGAAAGAGTTCCGCCTAAAACATGATAACGACCTTTAAAACAATGCGAGCGCTCCATTGCCCATAAATCAGCGACATGTTCAACGATGCAAATTATTTTTTCTTCGCGGCCATCATCGGAGCAAATAGCGCATGGGCTCATGAGATCAAGATTTCCGCATTCGCTGCAAACCCTGATATTTTCAGCCGTATCGCGTAGTGATTCCGCTAATGGCAGCATAAGTTTTTCTTTCTGGCGCAATAAATGCAGAACTATTCTGCGCGCAGAGCGTGGGCCAAGTCCTGGAAGCTTGGCAAATAAATGAATGAGATTTTCCATGATCTTAGAAAGGCAACTTAAAACCAGGTGGAAGACCAAGGCCTGCTCCTAGAGAATCGATATTTTCTTGTGATCCAGCCTCAGCTTTGCGACGCGCATCATTATGAGCGGCAATAATTAAATCAGATAAAATCGATTTTTCATTTACCGAGATTATGCTGTCGTCAATATTGAGAAAAATAATTTCTCCCGAGCCTTTTATGGTTATTTTTACTAAACCGCCGCCAGATGTTCCTTCATATTCTTTTGCGGCGTTCTCTTCCTGTGCCGCTGCAATTTTTTTCTGAATCTCACGCGCTTGCTGCATGATTTTTTTCATATCCATTTTTCTTCTCCATAAAATTTTAGCGGCGCAATATGCAGGGAGAGAAAGTTTTCTGCAACAGGCTTTTACTAGCGGACTAGAGCAGCGGTAGCGGGCTTGCTTGCTCTTTGCTCCCAATCATCAGTTTGCTTACCAAGAACCATGTCCTTAATATTTGAAGATATAGTTGGAAGATCTAAAGTTGGAGCAGAAGCAGGTGCAGCAGCAGGTGCAGCAGGAGTTGGTTTTGCAGCCTGTTTTTCAGCCTCATTAATCTCTTTTGTAAGATTGGTGCGTTGATAATAATTATATGCAGAAGGTCCAGCGCCACCTAAAATTCCACCAATAAAAAATAGCGGCAACGCAACACCAAGACCTGCGGTAAAAACTGCAACTAGAAAAACAACAAAACCAATTGCAAGGCCGCGACCAACTGCACCACCAACCGTTTGTTCTTTATTTTCTTTTTCTAGCTCAGCAAGGTTAGTTTTTTTTGCGGCTAAATCTTCTGAGCTAGTAGAGGCTGATTTATTAGCAGCTGGAGCTGTTTGCGGCTTTGCTGCCGGCTGTGTTGCAGCAGCTGGAGCTGGAGGCTGTGTTACTGTTGCTTGCTCGGTTTTTTTTGCCGCTTCAGCTGGATTTGTTTTTTGCTGTTCAGTTTTTTTTGCCGCTTCAGTTTCAGCTGCTCGTTCTAGTGAATCTAGCTGCAATTGTCTTGCGGGGTTATAGTCTTTTATTTTTTCTTGTTTTATAAGAAGATCTTCTGCTGCTTGTGAGAAGTTTTTAAAAATCTTGGAACTTTGATCAGTTAAATATGTTAGCGCTTGAACGGTGGCTGGGCCAGTATCAATCGCATCTATCTTTTTAGAGCCCGCATATGCAGGTTGCACATCATTTTTAAAAACACCTTTAATTGCTTTTTTGAATGAATCAGGAACTGACTTCTCATCGCTTGTGTAAAGAACATTCGCTTTGCCAGATCCTGGCTCAATGCTGATAGCAGCAGCGCCATAGCGATTTGTTTTTGTATCCGCATCTGGACTATAAAAAGGAACAAAGAAAACACGATCACTGCTGTGGTCTGATTTATTCGACTTTTCAGAAAGCTGCTTTAAATATTTTTCGACATCATCATCCTTAGCTGCATCGAGGAGTTTTTCGGCTTGAACTTGTGGTACAAGTTTTTTTAGAAGCTGCTGAAAATATTCAGGGCTATAGTTTTGGTCTAGGCTATCTTGCCATTTGTTCTTTAAAAAGATTTTTGAAAGAGCCATAAGAAATTCTCCTGACTTAAAATCGGTGAAGTGGCTTAAGTATATTTAAAAACAGCTCTCTGGCAATATTGGACTCTTTATTCTTTATAAAAGTGTAATATTTTTCTTTGAAAATATTTACTTGTTTTTGCTTGAAACGCAGGCTTTGCAAGCTTCTTAGGGCTGAATAACTATTTTTATTTTTCTACTGATATTACTTTTGCGCCAGGAAATTGCAGAAGAATGCTCCGCACTTCAGGTAAATTGCTTGTTTTAATTATATCGCGCTGCTTT
>JBIKYU010000031.1:0-15313 GCA_044355085.1 Rickettsiales bacterium
GGCCAGTATGCGTAAGAACTGTTTCAATTTTTGGATCATTCATAAGCTTCAAAACTCAGATTAAATATTTGGCAGAATATTGACTACTTCAAGTAATTTAAAAATTAGCATCATATCAGGAAAAAATCGCTGCATTGGCGCTATAACACGGCGGAGAGGAATACCGCAAAACAAAACTTTAAAAAACACGAATATTTGGTTGTCTTGAAAATCTTCTTGTTTGTTAGTCGGTTGATAAAAATTAGAAATATCTTTCTATTCAAAGTCGCTCAACATTCTTTCTATCTTGATTTACTTGATTCCTGTGCCTTTTAAGCTTTTGCGTGCAGCAGATGATGAATGCGATTTCAGCATGGCTTTTGAGCTTGGTAATCCTTTAAATCCGAGTAATTTTTACCTCAAGTGAATAGTATTTTTATTGCAGATATTCTGCTGAAATTATCTGCAGATTTATCGCGTCTTGATGCAGATAAAGAAACCATTTTGCAAATTGCTATTGGAAATATTCGTGGCAAAGATAAAAAATCTCCAGCTTGCGGAGCCTTTCCTGCTTCAGTATAAGATCCGCCCTGTTTTTGAATCGAATATAATCTTGGAGTTTTGTAATGAGCGCTTCTTCTGCCGCATCTTTGGACGCAAAAAATGACTACAAAGTAAAAGACATAACCCTTGCTGCTTGGGGCAGAAAAGAAATAACTTTGGCGGAAAAAGAAATGCCAGGTTTGATGTCAATTCGTGAGGAATTCAAAAGCCAGCAACCGCTGAAAGGCGCGCGAATCGCTGGTTGTTTGCATATGACCATCGAAACTGCAGTTTTGATTGAAACTTTAATCGCACTTGGCGCTTCTGTGCGCTGGAGCTCTTGCAATATTTTTTCGACGCAAGATCACGCAGCCGCAGCAATTGCCGCTGCAGGAATTCCAGTTTTCGCCTGGCGCGGTGAAACCGAGGAAGAATACGAATGGTGTATCGAACAAACTGTTGAAGGTCCAAATTCTTGGCGGCCAAATATTTTGCTTGATGATGGTGGTGATCTCACAATTTTTATTCATGAAAAACGCCAAGATTTATTGGCTGATATCGTTGGTGTTTCTGAGGAAACCACAACTGGCGTGCAGCGTCTTTACCGCATGGAACAAGAAGGCAAATTGAAAATTCCTGCAATTAACGTCAATGATTCTGTCACTAAATCAAAATTCGATAATCTTTATGGCTGCCGTGAAAGTTTGCTTGATGGAATTAAACGCGCAACTGATGTTATGGTCGCTGGGAAAGTGGCTTTAGTTGCTGGTTTCGGTAATGTCGGCAAAGGTTCTGCGGATGCGCTAAGAAGCCAAGGTGCGCGCGTGCTTGTAACCGAAATTGATCCAATCTGTGCTTTGCAAGCTTCTATGGAAGGTTACCAAGTTACCACGATGGAAAAAGCCGCAGCGCAAGGTGATATTTTCGTCACCGCCACAGGTAATAAACATGTGATTAATCTTGATCACATGCGCCAAATGAAAGACGGCGCAATCATTTGCAATATCGGGCATTTCGATAATGAAATTGATGTTGCCTCACTTAGCAATTTCCAATGGAGCGAAATTAAACCGCAAGTCGATCAAGTACAATTTCCTGATGGAAAAAAAATCACGTTACTTGCAAAAGGTCGCTTGGTGAATTTAGGTTGCGCTAACGGACATCCTGCTTTTGTGATGAGCGCTTCATTTTCAAACCAAGTTCTCGCGCAAATCGAGCTCTGGCTGCGCCATTCACAATATGAGCGCAAAGTTTATACTCTGCCAAAACATTTGGATGAAAAAGTTGCTAGATTGCATCTAAAAAAACTTGGTGTGGAATTGACCGAGCTGACAAAAGAACAGGCTGAATATATCGGCGTTGAAGAAAAAGGCCCTTATAAGCCTGATTCTTACCGTTATTAATCGCTCTTTTTAGAAGTTTTGCTTTGCGCATAATTTCAATGCAAACGGTATGAAGCGAGAGATAATTTGTTGATTGCAGATCTAGAATCAATAAACAGCACCTACTTTTACGCTGCTTGTATTAGCGGTTTGATTATTATTTTGGTTATCTCGCTCTATATGCGCAGTCTTCTGCGGGAGCGGGATAATTTTCAAAAAATGCGCTCTCTTGAGCTGCAAGATATTTTCCTAACCTCATCTCTTGGCGGTTATTTTTATTGGGATCGGGAAGAGAACAAAGTTGTCGATTCCATCAATCTTATAAAAATGTTGCATGCGCAGGAGCCAATTACCGATCTTGCAGCGCTTTTGCGCTATTTTCCTGAAGATTCCAGCACAATTATGCAATCGATTACGCGGCTGCTATCGGGCTCTATGCCTAGTTTCAGATTGCGTGTGAATGGAGAAATACAAGGAAAAAAACGCAACTTTTATAGCTATGGTAGCGTCATTCATACGCGCAGCGGCGTAGCAAAAGCGGTAGTGATTTGGTTTTTTGATATTAGCGATTTTATGCAGCGTATCGAAGAAACCGATCAGCAAAATCAAGCGGTTCTAAAAACTCTAAAAGAATATCGCACTATCCTAAACAGTCTGCCAATTCCCACATGGCGCAGTCACGGTGTTGATGACCCTGAATTTCATAACAGCGCCTATAGCCGTTTCTTTGGTAATGCGGTGCGCGATGAAAATAGCGTGGCACCTTGGGTTCCGTTGGCGCGTCAGGTTCTGCGCAAAAAAACTATGCTGACCGAGCGCCGCCACGTTGTCACAGCTGGAGAGCGTTATCTCTTTGAAATCACCATCGTTCCAGAAGGAAAGGGCGATGATCTAATTGGTTATGCCCGCGATGTATCGATAGAAGAATTCTCAGAAAAAGAGCTGCAGCGACATATTTCGGCGCAATCGGATTTACTCGAGAGCTCATCTAGCGCCATGGCAATTTATGGCGCGGATATGCAATTGCGTTTCTTCAATAATGCGTTTGTAAAACTATGGGGCCTTGATGAAGGTTGGTTAGCTGGAAATCCTGAATATAGTGCCATACTTGAGCTGCTGCGCGAGCGCCGAAAACTTCCAGAGCAAGCGGATTTCGCGGCATTCAGGAAAAAACAACTGCAATTATTCACCGAGCTTACTGAAACGCATAACGAATTTTTCTACCTACCAGATGGGCGCGCAATTCGTGTAATTGTTATTCCGCACGCGCTTGGCGGACTTTTGTTCGCTTATGAAGACATGACTGATCGTCTATCGATGGAGCGCAAATACAATACTTTGATTGCCGTACAAAAAGTCACGCTCGATAATTTAAGCGAAGGTGTGGCTTTGTTTGGTGCTGATGGTCAGTTGAAATTTCATAATCCAATTTATGAACAAATGTGGCCGAGCGAAGAAGGTTTGTTAAGCGGAAATCCTCACGTTACCCAGCTTTTAGAGCGTAACCGCAGTCAAATAGATGGTGAAAAAAATTGGGAAGAATATAAAAAAGAAGTGATGGAGAGTTTAAATGCCAGGCTTTCATCACAAACACGTGTAGAGCTACAAAGCGGCAGAGTGCTAGAACGTTCAGCTGTACCGCTTCCTGATGGTGCAACTTTGGTTTCATATCTTGACATAACCGACAGCATATTTGCAGAAAAGCGTCTGCGTGAGCGCAATGAAGCATTAGAAGAAGCAGACCGCATTAAAACGGAATTCTTAGCCAATATTTCCTATGAGCTGCGCACGCCACTTACCTCAATAATTGGTTTCACCGAAGCGTTACTAAGTAACGTTTTCGGAAAAACAGAAGGTAAACAACGAGACGCAATGCAGGCGGTTTCTACCTCAGCCAATCAGCTGCTTTTATTGATTGATGACATTCTCGATTTAGCTTCGATGGAAGCAGGTCAGGTGACCATTAATCCACAAGAGATTGCAGTTGATACATTATTACAAAATATTTCCGACAACATAATGCCGCGCATAAAAGACTCAGGCTTGTCATTAACGATGGAATGCGCTGAAAATATCGGCACAATTGAGGCGGATAATCAACGTATAACTCAGATTATGATTCACCTTCTTGATAACGCGATAAAATTTACTGAAGCTGGTGGAAATATTAGTATTGGAGCAAAAGGAAATGCGCGCATTATAGCCATCTGGATTGAAGATAGCGGGATGGGTATAGAAAAATCCGAACAAGGAAAAATCTTTGATAGATTTTTCAAATCTGATGCGGCTAGGCATATGAATAAAATCGGCACAGGGCTTGGACTTCCTGTTGTTAAAAATATGATTCTCATGCATGGTGGCAAGGTGCAAATAAAATCAGAAGTCGGCAAGGGAACGCGTGTAACATTTTATTTGTGGCGCAAATTTATCAAAAATAAAATCATGTAATGTAATATTATAACGTTATGAAATTTTTATCTGATTCTCTCTCAATAAGCGGAAATTATAGCGAGATCGAAACCTTTGATCTGGCTAATATCATCGCAAAAAACATGAAAATTTGTGATGTTATAACGCTGGAAGGAGAAATAGGCGCAGGAAAAACGCATCTTGTACGCAATATAATTCAGGCGCTTTTGTCAGAAAAAACTACAATCACCAGCCCAACTTTTACATTGGTGCAATGTTATAATGTTGCAAATATTCCGCTTTGGCATTTTGATCTTTATCGCCTGCATTCTGAATCAGAACTAGAAAATTTAGGACTAGAAGAATCTTTGAATTCAGCAATCACCATCATAGAATGGCCCGAAATTGCTGAGCTATATCTCAACAAAACACCACGCCTGCATATTAAAATTTCAGAAATCCCCGCTCAACCGAATCTCAGAAATTATCAATTCTATGCTGAGCAATCTTGGCAGGAAAGGATTGGAAAATAATTGTTATTTAGAGCTGATATAAAAAACACAATGTGAGTACTTGATAAGGAAGCATTTTTTCTATAGTTGACCACAAAGAAAATATAAAAAATTAGGATAAAAAATGGCTAAGAAAATTATTGGAATATTTTTTGCGGTTATCTCTGCTCTCGCGGTTTTTATTAGTTTGCAGCCAAGCGATTTCCAGGTTTCACGTTCAGCTGAAATTTCTGCTCCCGCTGCAGTAATTTTTCCCCATATAAATAATTTTAAAAACTGGCAGAAATGGTCGCCATGGGCGCCTCTCGATCCGCAAGCGATTGTTGAATTTAATGGCCCTGAATCTGGCAAAGATGCTTACATTCGCTGGAGTGGCAATATGGAAATTGGTACTGGCAGCATGCAAATTATTGACAGCAGAGAAAATGATTTCATAAATTTGAAATTGGATATGGAAAAACCAATTAAGGCAAATAATTTTGTGGAATTTTCTCTCAAGCAAGAAGGCGATAAAACCACTGTAAAATGGGAAATGTACGGCAAGAAAAATTTTGTTGGAAAATTAATGGGCTTTATTTTTAACTGCGAAAAAATTGTGGGGACGCAATTTGAAACGGGCTTAGAAAATCTCAAATTAATCAGCGAAAAAAGATAAATGAAAAATAATTCGGAAAATCCTTTGTTAGATAGAAAATCGGCAAGAAAAATTTTTCTCAATAATTGCGGTTTTGGCAATTCTGATATCGCCGAAATTCCAGGCGATGCATCGTTTCGTAATTATGCCCGTTTGCGCACGCAGAAAGAAAGTATAATTCTTATGGATGCTCCGCCTGAGCATGAGGATATCCGTCCTTTTTGCAAGGTGGCAGAGTATTTAAGTGCGCATAATTTACATGCGCCAAAAATAATTGCCCGCGATGATGAGCAGGGTTTTCTTCTGTTGGAAGATATGGGGAATTTTAGTTTCACCAATATTCTGCGCTCAGAAGCCCCGGTTGTTTCTGAATTTTCTCTCTATAAACAAGCTGTTGATGTTTTGCTGCATTTACATCAGCAGCCCTTGCTTGCTCTTCCTGCTTATGATTCTGCGCTGCTTGACCGAGAAATTTTGCTTTTTATCGATTGGTATGCGCCGCTAAAAAATATAGAAATCACTACGCAAAAGCGGCAGGAATTTTTACAAATCTGGCATAATCTCTATCCAATTATCGATTCTGCAGCAGCAAATATTGTAGTTTTGCGCGATTATCACGCCGATAATTTACTGTGGTGCGAGAATAAAAATGGCTTGCAAAAGGTTGGTTTGCTTGATTTTCAAGACGCAGTTATTGGTTCACCATTCTATGATTTAGTTTCGCTGCTAGAAGATGCTAGGCGCGATGTTAGTGTTGATACGCAGGAAAAAATCTTTGCTTATTATCTGGAAAATCGTCCCGGGCTTAACGCGGAAAAAGCGCGCGCAGCCTATGCATTGCTTGGTGCGCAGCGTAACATAAAAATCATGGGAATTTTTGCCCGCCTCGCAAAGCGTGATAATAAGCCACGTTATTTGGAATATATGCCGCGCGTGAAAAAACATTTGCAGGCTGATCTTGCGCATCCGCAATTATTGGATCTAAAAAATCTGATGCAAAATTGGCTTGCTTAAAAATTTAGAATGATAGCATTTTCATGTTTTTAAGCATGAGGAAAAGCTTGTCGCTTATTGCTCTATCGCGGCTTCGCCAGTGGCTGAAACTAAGCATTTAACTCGCTCTGCGGGGGCGTTGCCATGTTCAACGGTGACAAAAAACAAACGACTTCCATCGGAATTATCCTGACGCGTCATCGCATTGATTGCGGGAGGAGTCGCCAAATTCAAAGTTTCCGCCACGATTGTTCGGCATTTTATTTTAGAAGATAATAGCGGGTAGGGTTTTATTTCATCTTTCTCTAGTGCTTCTTCTGCAGCGGCTTTTGCATCTGCTTCTGTAATTAAAGAAACATATTTTTTCTGCACCCAACCATATTCTGAATTAGAAGCGCTGATGCCGTTAATCCGCATAATTTTTCCATAGATCCAGCCATTTTTCTGACACGCGCCTAAGAGCTCATAGCCAAAGGCCACATCGATATAGACATTTTTCTTGACCGCATCAGAGGCTTTTTCGTTGATAACTTTGGCGCTGTTATCATCAGGAGCAACACGAAAAGGCGCTTTTATCACGTCAACTCGGTATGTGCCCTCAATTTTTTTGGCGCCATCAAGGCAGGACACGCTTTTTCCATCGATAAAAAATGGCGTAATAAATGCTGTAAAAAATGCAAAAAATAATGTGAAAAAAACAATGCCAAGAGCAATGAAAATGGCGCGCTTAGGATGTTTGATAATAAAATACAAGAAATATAAAAGTGTTTTTTTGAGTGACATAGCGCGTGAACTTTTAGTTATTTTAAAAACAGACTGATGTTTTTTTCGCGTATTTTCCAAGTAATTGCAATTTTTAGTTACGATATTTTACATTTTTAAGCATGAGAAGCATTGAAAATGCCAGGCTAAAATATGGATGGATTAAATATCAGTTTGCGTTATTCAAACGATAGCCTAACCTACATTCATTTATGGAATATGAATGAAATTTTTGCTGCGAAGCAAAGTGTGAATTGCCGCAAGGCAACATGAAATAATATGAATGGCCAAAAATCGCTTGAGCAAAAAATGCAAAATTTTTCTGAAACCGCAATGTTGTTTGCAGCAGGTCTTGGCACTCGCCTGCGCCCGCTTACTCTCACCACACCAAAGCCATTGGTGCAAGTTTCTGGGCGTGCAATTATCGATTATGCGCTCGATTCAATTGCAGAATCTGGCATTAAAAACGCATTAGTGAATACGCATTATTTGCCTGAGAAAATAACCGAGCATTTGCAAAATCGTTCCGCTTTAGCACCAAAAATAAAAATTACTTATGAGGCGGAATTACTAGATACGGGCGGAACTTTAGCTGCGAATATAGCGCAATTTGGCGCGCTGCCTTTTTTCTCAATCAATGGTGATGTAATTTGGCGCGGAGATCCTTTCAACACAATGCGATCGGCCTGGAATGACGAAATTATGGATGCTCTATTATGGTTGCAGCCTTGTGAATCGGCGATTGGATATTACGGTAATGGTGATTTTTCAATGAATGATCAGAGGCAAATTATTAGCGGCAAAAAAGGTGAATCTGCTCCATATGTTTTTACTGGCCTGCAGTTGCTTTCTCCGCGTTTATTTGCTGATGCGCCGCAAGGAACATTTTCAATGCGGGTATTTTATGATCGCGCAAAAAACTCTAAAAGCGGCGTACTTAGCCGAATATATGGCATTTTTTGTCCTTGCGACTGGCTGCATATTGGTGATCAAAAAGGTTTGGCGGAAGCTGAAGAATTTTTCTTGCGCTAAACAGAAAAATTTTGCTCTTTTAAAATATCGTTTTTTTGAAGCTGATATTTTTTATAATGCATGAAGAAAATCGAAAAAATCCTAGCATTCGCAAGACTAGGCATTATATTGCCCTCCCGCTATTCGTATAAATTGGGGCTGATTTATGAGCAAATCACCAGAGACAAAACGTCCGCTTTCACCGCATCTTAGTATTTATCGTCCGCAGATTACCTCGGTTCTTTCAATAACACACCGCCTAACTGGCATTGGTCTTTATTTTGGCTTGGTGCTGTTTTCCGTCTGGATTTTAATGAACGCTTATGGCTGCGGCTCTTGCCTAAATGCTCTGCTTTCTACAAAATTTGGTGTCATGATTTTGGTGCTTTTTAACTGGGCTCTTTATTACCATCTTTTGAATGGAATTCGCCATCTCGTCTGGGATGCAGGAAAAGGCTATCAAATAAAAACCGTAAATATATCTGGCTGGTTAGTTGTAATTCTTAGCATGATTTTAGTCATTGCTACTTGGATCTTACCAACTCTCTAGAGCGTTCATTTGAGGAGAACATCATGGATTTACAAAATCCCATTCGCAAAGCGCGCGGTTTAGGAAGCGCCAAACATGGCGTAAACCACTGGATTGCGCAGCGCGCAACGGCAGTTGCACTTATTGGACTGGTGGCGTGGTTTATGTTCTTTGTTGTTAATACCGCGAAAAATGGCGGCGGCTTACAACTGCTTTCTTCCCCCTGGCACTCAATCATGTTGGTGATTTTTGTGGCTGTATCTTTTTATCATGCGGCGCTTGGTCTTCGCGTTGTTATTGAAGATTATGTCCACTGTAAATGTGCGCGTCCGCTACTGATTTTTTCGGTGAATGCTTTAAGTATTTTCCTCGTTGTGGCGGTAACTTTCGCAACTTTCTACACCCATGTTTTAACGCGCGCTCATCAAGTTCCTGCTGAAAAAATGATGCTGCAAAAACCATGTCACAAAGATAAAACTCCAAGAAACTGCCATAAAACTGAAGGTCAATTAAACTCTGCTGGATCTGCTGCAAGCGGTGAAGCTGTTGAGAAAAGCGCCGTTCCTTGTGCTGAAAAAAATCATCAATGTTGTAAAAAGAAAGCAGCAGGCGAGCCATGCTGCTGCAAAAAAGATGATGTGCGCAAAAAATGCCATAAAGATTCTGAGGCGCAAAAACCAGAATCTGTAAAACAAACATCTGAATCTGCGGAATCTCCTGCCCCGAGGGAAGAAAAATTACCTGCAGAATTGCCTAAAGATACAAAAGCAGGAGAATAAATATGAGCTATAAAATCATCGATCACGCTTATGATGTGCTGGTAGTCGGCGCAGGCGGAGCAGGTCTTCGTGCAACATTTGGTATGGCCGCTGCTGGTCTTTCAACCGCTTGCATTTCTAAAGTTTTCCCAACTCGCAGTCACACAGTTGCAGCGCAAGGTGGAATAAGCGCAGCGCTCGCAAATATGGGAGAAGATGACTGGCGCTGGCACATGTACGATACCATAAAAGGTTCGGATTGGTTGGGCGATCAAGATGCTATCGAATATATGTGCAAAAATGCTCCTGAAGCTGTTTTAGAATTAGAACGCTACGGCGTGCCTTTTTCACGCACAAAAGAAGGCAAAATTTATCAGCGTGCATTTGGTGGAATGACCACTCAATACGGTGAGGGAAAAGCCGCGCAACGCACATGCGCAGCCGCTGATAGAACAGGTCACGCAATTCTACATACACTCTACACGCAAGCTTTGCGCTATAAGGCTGAATTTTTTATCGAGTATTTCGCGCTTGATTTAATCATGGATGAAGAAGGCGTTTGTCGCGGCGTCATGGCAATTTCTTTAAGTGACGGCACATTGCATCGATTCCGTGCGCATATGGTTGTGTTAGCAACAGGTGGTTATGGGCGCGCTTATTTCTCTGCAACTTCCGCTCATACTTGCACTGGTGATGGTAATGCGATGGCTTTACGCGCAGGTCTACCACTTCAGGATATGGAATTTGTGCAATTCCACCCAACAGGAATTTACGGCGCTGGCTGTTTAATTACTGAAGGCGTGCGCGGGGAAGGCGGTTATTTAGTGAATTCAGAAGGCGAGCGCTTTATGGAGCGCTATGCGCCATCTGCAAAAGATCTAGCCTCACGCGATGTCGTAAGCCGCGCTATGACGATTGAAATCCGCGAAGGTCGAGGCGTTGGTAAACATAAAGATCATATCTATTTGCATCTTGATCATCTGGATTCAAAAATAATTCACGAGCGTTTGCCTGGTATTGCAGAAACAGCACGTATTTTTGCTGGCGTTGACGTAACGAGTCAGCCGATTCCTGTGCTGCCAACTGTCCACTATAACATGGGCGGAATTCCTACCAATTATCACGGTGAAGTTGTCACTAAAAAAGGCAAAGATGATGATCATATCGTGCCTGGATTGATGGCAATTGGTGAAGCTGCTTGCGTTTCTGTGCATGGAGCAAATCGCCTGGGTTCAAATTCTTTGCTTGATTTGGTGGTTTTTGGTCGTGCAGCTGCCATGCGCGCAAAAGAGCTCATCAAGCCAGGTTCAGCCCATAAAAAACTATCCGATAAAGCTGGCGAGGAAGCAATCAGCAGGCTTGATAAAATCCGCAATGCTAAAGGTACGCTGCGCACTTCAGAGATTCGTCGTCGCATGCAGCGGGTTATGCAAAATCACGCTGCGGTTTTCCGCGCTGAAGATGTTTTGCAGGAAGGCGCACAAATTATGCGCCAAGTTTGGCAAAGTTTTGCTGATATTTCGCTTACAGATCGCGGTTTAGTTTGGAATAGCGATTTAGTCGAAGCGCTTGAGCTTGATAATCTACGCAGCCAAGCCTTGGTTACGATTGAAAGTGCTCTGAATCGTAAGGAAAGCCGGGGCGCTCATGCGCGTGAAGATTTCCCTGATCGTGACGATAAAAATTGGCTTAAGCACACAATTTCCTGGTTGGATGAAAAGGGCGAGGTAAATATCGATTATCGTCCAGTTCATCTGCAACCTTTGACTAATGATGTTGAACCTGTTCCGCTGAAAAAACGGGTTTATTAGAGGAGAAAAAAATGGTTGAACTAGCATTGCCAAAAAATTCAAAAGTACAAAAAGGCAAGACTCACAAAGCGCCAAAAAATGCTAAGCGCGTGCGTAAATTTGCAATTTATCGTTGGAACCCAGAAGATAAATCCGCTGGTGGTCAACCGCAAAATCCGAGCGTTGATACTTACGAAATTGATATGGATCAATGCGGACCGATGGTTCTTGATGCGCTGATAAAAATCAAAGATGAAATTGATTCGACCCTAACATTCAGGCGTTCTTGTCGCGAGGGAATCTGCGGTTCTTGTGCGATGAATATCGATGGAACGAACACGCTGGCTTGCACAAAAGCCTGCGATGATGTCAAAGGCGATGTAGCAATTTATCCGTTGCCTCACATGCCTGTTGTCAAAGATTTAGTTCCTGATCTCACGCATTTTTATGCTCAATATGCATCGGTTGAGCCTTGGCTTAAGGCCGATTCTGGCGCTTCGACAAGCAGCGAGCGTTTGCAATCGCCTGAAGATCGCGCCAAGCTAGATGGTCTTTATGAATGTATTTTATGCGCTTGTTGTTCAACCAGTTGTCCAAGTTACTGGTGGAATAGCGACCGCTATCTTGGTCCTGCTGTGCTTTTACATGCTTATCGTTGGATTATCGACAGCCGCGATGAAGCAACAGGTGAAAGGCTTGATGCTTTGGAAGATCCATTCAAGCTTTATCGCTGTCATACCATCATGAATTGCGCAAAAACCTGTCCAAAAGGTTTGAATCCAGCAAAAGCAATTGGTGAAATCAAGCGCATGTTGGCTGAGAGAGTTTCTTAAGTTTTTTTTAGAATCTTCTTTTTGTAAGATTCAGGAGAACAGCGGAATATCTGGTTTTTTTATCGCTTTTAACAAAATTCTTTGCGTTTAGCAGAAACTTATGCTAAACGCCGCGCCCCAATATATATTATTGCGATTAGGAGCAAACGAAATGGCCCGTGTAACCGTTGAAGATTGTATGGAAGTTGTAACTAACCGTTTTGAATTAGTTGCTCTTGCAAGCCAGCGTACAAAAAGCATTGCTGCTGGCGCTCCACTTACAATTGATCGCGCTAACGATAAAAATGCTGTTGTTGCTCTGCGTGAAATCGCAGCAAAAAAAATGGATATTGAGAATCTACGTGAATTACTAATTCGCGGTAATCAAAAGCGTGTTCGTCTTGATTCTTACGGAGTTGACGAAACAGGCGCTGACCAAATTGAAAATCTATCTGATGAAGTCGCTGCTGAAATGGCCTCTATGCAAGCAACAGCGCCTGCTCATTTCCCCGAGGATGACGATGGTTTTTCCTACGGTGATGACGATGTAATCGGCGGAAAAGATTAGTTCTAAGGCTCTGTCATTAACCAAAGTTTAATAAGCATCGTGCTATTTTGCCCTCTATATTCATGTAGAAAGAGTTGGCTTATGAGCGTGATCGCGTTATTTTTCATGGTGATTTTTGCCTATAGCGCATTAGTTGCTTTTCTCTATTTTTTTCAGCGCCATTTAATTTACTTGCCCGCGCAGTTTCTTCGTCCGCCATCTCATTACGGTTTGTCTGCTGTTGAAGAAGTAACAATCAAAACAAAAGATGGTCTCAAGCTTGTTGCTTGGTATCGTGCGCCGAAAGAAAATCAGCCAATCTTGTTATATTTTCATGGAAATACAGGGCATTTAGGCAATCGCGCTGAAAAGCTCGCAACTTTTTTGGATTCGCCAATCGGTCTTTTGGCCATTAGCTATCGTGGATATGGCGGCAGCGAAGGTTCTCCAAGCGAGGAAGGTCTTTACGCAGATGCTAGCGCCGCAGTTCAATTTGCTGTGTCGCGCGGCTTTTCGCTCGAACAAATAGTTCTCTATGGAGAATCGCTCGGCACTGGTGTTGCTGTGCATGCAGCAACTGAATTTCCTTCAGTGCGTGCGTTGGTTTTGGAAGCACCTTATCTATCAGTAAAAAAGCGCGCGCAGGAAAAATACCCGTACATGCCAGTTGATTATATTCTCAAAGATCATTTTGATTCCGAGTCAAAAATTCGAAATGTTAAAGCGCCAATTTTAATTTTCCACGGCCACCGCGACGAAGTAATTCCATTCATGCATGGTCAGGTTTTGTTTGCACTAGCGAATGAGCCAAAGGAAGGTCACTGGTATCCTGATGTTCATCACACAGATTTCAGCGCGCTCGAGCTAATACAGCAGCTGCAGCGTTTTCTACATCGTCATACACTGATGCCAAATTCGGTTCGTTGAATTTCGGTACTTTAATATCATTCCATATTTTTATTACAAAAGGCTCAAATTCTCTCGATGTTTAAAGTTTTGTTAAAGCTTCTTACCTAAGGTGCAGCATGAACAAATCGATTTTACAATGATTTGTTAGCATAAGAGGAGAATAGGTATGCAACGTGGAAAGCAATACCAAGTAGAAAAAAAACATTGCTTGCGTGGTTTCGGCAGTCTAGTTGAAACCGCTGCGATCTTGAGTTTAAGCGCTGTTGCTGCGGTGACTATGCTTAATCTCAACAAGCCTTCGATAGAAAATGAAGCAGCAAAGCTAAAACTTACCAACGAAAGAATGAAGCAAATTAGCAAATCAATCGAAGTTTTTCGTTTGCAACAAGGTCGTCTTCCTTGTCCCGCAGATCCATACCAAAAAAATGATAGTACGCGCGCAAGTGGCGCAGCTACGGCAAATTACGATAATAAATTCGGCCGTGAAAATCTTGAGCAGAAACAAGAAAACAAAACAACAAAAATTTCTTGTCCGTTGAATGAGGGTGTTGTTCCAATTTATGCTCTTGGTCTTGATGCTAATTTTCTACTTGATGGTTGGAATAATCGTTTTACCTATCACATCAGCAGCAATATCTGCGGTAGTTCAGGCTGCAGCAGTAGTATTTATAATCAACAAGAAGGCGGAATAAAAATCAAAGATCGCCAAGGAAATAGTAAAGAAGAAAAAGCAGCTTTTATTATTGTGAGTCATGGAAAAAATGGCTTGGGTGCTTTTGATAAATACGGAAAAAAAATTCTGGTGACTAGCGCAGCAAGTGCAGCGGAGCGGGAAAATAGCGACGGTGATGATGGTTTCATAAAAAGTGAATTCAACAGCAAAACTTTCGATGATCTGCTGCAATATCAAACCAAAGCATCAATTGATGTTGGGCTGGATAGCGGCACTAGACCACTTGTTCATCCATCGATTTGTGAACGTGTATCGAAGCGTATATCTAGCTTTAATGCAACAAACATCGCAGTGTTACAAAATAACATTCCAGGATTATCACAAGCAACATCCTCAAGCGGTGATGTTGGAGCAAGTGCGGTAGTTTTAGAAATGCTTTGGAATGTTCAACAAACTTGCTCTTCTTATTATCCTGCTGGTGATAAACGCCCGCGTGAATGGCTGGGGCCGCGCTGTCCTGGCGGTGCAACCTACGACAATAATTTGCAATCTTGTATATGTAATAACACGAAATGGGGGGGATCATGTTAAAGCGACGCAATGGAAATTCAGGATATTCCATCGCTGAAATGGCTATTTCGCTTAGTGTGATCGCTGTTTTGGGGACTGGTGTTTTAACGGTTATGAATGGTCGCAATGAAGAAAAACGTATTACAACTACCAGAGAGCGCATAGAAAAAATTCAGAAGGCACTTGATGGTTTTATCGCTGTAAATCAATATTTGCCTTGTCCAGCTTTGCCGATGTTAAAAGAAAATGACACAAATTTTGGTAAATCTGAAAATCTTACTCTCCACTCAGCAAATGCGGATTCTCCTGCAATTACACAGAGCAGTAACTACGATTTAAAAACACTTTCTTGTACAGCGAATGGGCTGCAATTAGCTGGCAGTGTTCCAGTTAGAACTTTGAATCTCGATGATGCAGATTCATACGATGGTTGGAATAGAAAATTCACCTATCGCATAGCGAAATCTGCGGGCAGAACGCAAGAATTTTCCTTGTCTAGT